>JBAVVA010000284.1:0-2560 GCA_049697055.1 Candidatus Aminicenantales bacterium | reverse complement strand
GTCCCGCAGAGGGCAGCCCCCGCCGAAAAACATCAAGGGGGAGGGTTTAGGGTTGGAATCTTTTGACTTTTTGAATAGCGTTCCAATTATTGACGACCGCATAAGTCAACAGCCCGTTGGCCAAGGTGGTGGCCACCCAGGCCAGGACCGGGTTGTTCTTATGAAGGCTTTGAAGATAGTGAACGCTGAGGTAGCTGATGCCCAGCTTCACCGCGGCGAAGACATAAATATTTTTAACGGCCAGTTGCATGAGGGGATTGCCCTCCCGGCATTGGGGATATTTCAGGGCTTGGACGGTCAGATAATAATCTGCGGCATGGAGCCCGACCAGGCTCACCATCGTCGCCGCGAAAAAGGCGTTTCCGCTGTTCTGAGCGTTTTCGGTCTGGGTGAGATAAGGACGCAGATCGGACAGCCGGACCGTTTGGCCCTGAGCTTCAAAATTCGAGGACTGAGAATCGTGAAAATCGCGAACTGGCAATCCGGAAACCAGGTCGAGACCGTTGCTCAGGTTGAAAGAACTTATCCGATCGGCAGCCGATTGAACTACTCCAGCCCGATCCCCTTCCCTGGCTGCCCCCCCCATGGCTAGAACAGGCCCAGCCAACAAGAACCCGAAAATGATACACCCGATAAGCCCTCTGAGAGCCGCTTTTGTTATTTTTCCCATTTCCCTCCTCCTTGTGTGCTGCCTATGCAGCTCTCTAAATGGCAAGAAGAGGGCCAGGGGGAGAGAAAAGGCTAATTAATTGATTATAAACTAATTAATAAACGTCTTAGCTAAATTAAATTGTGTCCGAAAAATCGACATATTTGAGCCAAAATCAAGATAAAAGATAAAAATCATTGGCCGGATTGATTTTACGTATTATGTGCGGATTCAGGACATGCCGGCTATAATCGGACTCGAAGCTATTTGGCGCTTCGTTCGAAAGTAATCTTATATTTCTTGATTTTTTGGTAGAGGGTCGAGCGGGAGATGTTCAGTAATTTGGCCGTCTGACGGATATTATTTTGGTTGGTTTTCAGGAGATAAGCAATATACTCTTTTTCCAGCTGCTGAAGGCTGGCCGCGTTTTGAGCGCCGGAGAACAAGCCCTCTTCCCCTGCCGCCGATAGGTCTTGGAGATATTTCGGCAGGTCGCCGATATCCAAAAAATCCCGGGCGCACATCATAGCCGCGCTCTCGATGACGTTCAACAGCTCCCGGATATTTCCCGGCCAGGAATACTTCAGGAAAAGCTTTTGGACGTTCCGCGATATGCCCCGAATGGTTTTTTGATAATTCTGGTTGCATCTGTCAAGAAAGGCTCTCATCAATAGAGGGACATCCTCCACTCGGTCCCGGAGGGGAGGAAGATGGACCTCCACTTTGCCGAATCTATGGAAGAGGTCCTCCCGGAAGGCGCCGCGGGACGCGTCCCGGCGCAGGTCGCGGCTCGTCGTGGCTATGACCCGGAAATTCACTTCCCGGGGCTGGTTGGTTCCCAGGGGGCGGAGCTCCCTCGTCTCTAAAACGCGCAAGAATTTGGCCTGAGTCTGAAGCGGCACTTCTCCGATCTCATCCAAGAAGAGAACCCCGTCCTGGGCTTCCTCCACCAGCCCTTTCTTATCCCGGTCCGCGCCGGTGAAGGCTCCTTTGACGAACCCGAACAGCTCCGACTCGAAAAGGTTGTCCGGGATGGAGGCACAATCGCAGACGACCAGGCTCCTGTTCCGGACGGGGCTCAGGGTGTGGAGGGCCCGGGCCGCCAGCTCTTTGCCCGTGCCCGTCTCGCCGGTGATGAGTACCGTGCTGAAATAGCGGGCCACCGTCTCGATCCGATTGAACACATCCAGCATGAACGGGCTCTTGCCGATCATGCCCTGAAAAATGTATTTCTTCTCCAGCTCCTTTTCCAGCAGATAAGTCTCTTGCCTGAGCTGGCTCTTTTCCTGCAGCCTTTCCAATATTAGAGTCAGGTGACGTGATTCCAGAGGACTTAGGAGGTAATCCGAAGCGCCGCGGGCGATCCAGTCCATGATCTTTTCCGCGGGAACGGCCGGGCCGAGCACGACCGTCTCGATCAGATTGTCGAAGGCCTTGATCATCTCCAGGAGTTTGAAGTCCCAGGCCTCCTCGGCGCCGATATCAATGAGGACCACTCGAACAGGATGGTTCTTGAGGACCTGCAGGATATTGTCCTGTTTGCGGCAGGAATGAATGTGTCCGCAGCCCGGCCCCAGTTTGTCCTTGATCCAATCATAGGCCGTACTCTCGTCGGCTAGGATCAACAGATCGGGCCTGAATGACACGCCTGTTCGTCCTTTACTCCCGGCTCACTTCCTCTGGCCGCCGGAAAACAACTCCTCCACTATCTTCAGTAGATCCCCAAAATCGAAGGGTTTTTTCAAGAAGCCTTCCAGGCCGTATTTGGCGATGTCTCTCTGGAGGTCAGGACTATCCGAGGCCGACATGGCGATAATGGGGATGTTGAGCGTTTTGGCCGAGCTCTTCAGGTTCTTTAAGACCCCGGCTCCGCCCCCGGCCGGCAGTTTGATGTCGAGCAGGACCAGGTCG
>JBAVVA010000283.1:0-2623 GCA_049697055.1 Candidatus Aminicenantales bacterium | reverse complement strand
AGGGTGTAGGACGGGCTGCACACCTGGACGACATCCCCCAGGCCCAGCCCGGCGGCCAGGCCTTTGGCGAAAACGGTCTTGCCCGCCCCCAGCTCACCGATGAGCAGGACAACTTCATCCCCCCGGAAACTTTCGGCCAGTTGGCGGGCCAGCCGGAGAGTCTCTTCCTCGCTGGAGCTATAGTACTCCCGAGTCTCCCGGGACTCCTGTTTCATGGTTGGCGCGCGACCCCTAAGCGGGCTTCTGCCCGGCCGCTTTCTCTTCCAGCTCCTTGAGGGCGGCCGGAAGGGTGCGGATGATGTCAGTGGCCGTGAGGGACTTTTGGCTGAGCTTATCGGCGGCCCGGTCGCCGGCCAGGCCGTGGGCATAGACCGCGGACAGGGCGGCCCGCAAAGCGTCCTTCTCCTGGACGAGCTGGCCTCCAAGCATGCCGCTCAGTACATCGCCCGAGCCGCCGGTGGCCAGGCCCGGGTTGCCGGTGGAGTTGATATAGGTCCGGCCGTCGGGCGCGGCAACCAAGGTCCGGTGGCCTTTGAGCACCAGGATGACGTTGTGTTTTTTGGCAAATTCCGGGACAAGCTCCAGCCTTTTTTCGAGCACCGCTGCGGCGTTCATGCCCAGGAAACGTCCAAACTCTCCCGGATGAGGCGTTAAAACTGCCGGCCGGGGGAACTTCTCCATAAGGACCCGATTCTCGGCCAAAATATTGAGCCCGTCCGCATCGAGCACTAAGGGCAACTTGACCTTGGCCAGCAGCTCGCCAACGAAGCGGGCCGTGGAAGGGTGGGTGGACAGGCCGGGCCCCAGGACCAGGCCGTCCTTGCCCCGGCAGAGCTCGACGGCACGGCCGACGGCTTCGGCGGCGATTGTTTTTTCCTTGGTCTCGGCCAGAGGCTCGGTCATGAGCTCCGGCATTGAACGGGCCACCAGCGGCAGGCAGGAAGAGGCGGTGGCCACGGTCACCAGGCCGGCGCCCATTTTGAGCGCGGCCCGTCCGGCCATAACCGCCGCACCCGTTTTGCCCAGCGAGCCGCTGATGACGAGCAGATGGCCGTAAGTTCCTTTGTGAGTATCTCGTTTTCTCCGGCCGAACAAGGGGACTACAAATTCCTCATCCACCATTTCCAGGGTCAGGCTCTTATCATCAAAAAGGGTCTTGGGAATGCCTATGTCGGCGATCAGGAGCTCGCCCACCTGCTCTTCGGCCGGAGGAAAAACATGTCCGACCTTGGGCGCGGCCAGGGCCACCGTCAGGTCGGCCTTGACCGCCGGGCCGATGAGCTTAAAAGTATCCGAAGACAGGCCGGAAGGAATATCGATGGCCAGCTTGAAAGCCTTGGCCTTGTTGATGTCTTGAATGGCTTGGGCAAAGAGCCCCTCGGCCGGCTTGACCAGCCCGGTGCCGAATATGGCGTCTACAATGACTTGGGCACGAGAAAGAGCTTTGGCCGCAGCCGTCCATTCCTGAGGTCCGGCGACCTCTTTGAGCGGAACACCCATGTTCCGGCAGATGCGGGCGTTGAGCAAGGCATCGCCTTTAAGCTCCTCGACTTTGGACAGGAGCAACACCTCAAGGCAATAGCCGAGGTTATGGAGGTGTCGGGCTACGACCAGGCCGTCTCCCCCGTTATTCCCCTTGCCGGCTACGACCGCCAATTTGCAAACTTGTTTATCGGGAAAAAGGCCCCTGAGCGCCGCTGTCACCCGCAGGCCCGCGTTTTCCATCAGCACCGGGCCTGGAATGCCTATCTCTTCGATTGCTTTGCGGTCGATTTCCCTCATCTGGGCCGAGGTCAGGACTTTCATGGCCCCTCCTGGCGCAGTTTCCTGCGCCCCCGATTGGATGTCTTTGCCCGGAATTTACTATATCGGTCGGGGGGTGTCAACGCCGGGATTCTCGAAGCAGACATTTCCTCAGAACCTTCGAGAGTTGACCGGGGGTAGGGTCCCACTGGAACTTATCAAGGTCCACGCGGCCTCGACGGTCGAATTTCACCCCCTCGGCCCGGAGGCGCCGCCTCTGCTCCTCGGCTCCCCGGCCGGGCCGCAGCGAGATCCCTCCCCGGGAGTTAATGACCCTGTGCCAGGGAAGGTTTTCCTTGTCCGAACAAGCATGGAGCGCCCTGACAACCTGTCGGGTTCCCCAGGGGTCTCCGGCCAAGCAGGAGATCTGCCCGTAGGTGGCCACCTTCCCGGCCGGGATGGCGCGGATCAAGGACAGGACGGCCTGGATAAAGGGATCTTTTCCGGATGTCTGCTTCATAGCCCTCTTTAAAAAACTATTTTTCGTTGTTGCCTCATCAGCCCCGAGTCAATCCTTCTTAAATTCCAGCCTCAAGTCTTCCCCTTCGAGAAATAATGCTGTTACAAGGATCTTAATTGCCGCGAATTCTTCTTGTTTCGATTGCTTTGTGCAAAGAATTCGCATATCCACAACCCAATCATCTGGGACCGAAAAACCCTTGGCTCCCTGAGGGTCAAATTTACAAGCTATTTTTCCGTCTGGCTCTTTTGCAATAGTAACCAGGGTCCATATTTCGTCCGGTTTGGATGATAAGTCAACACTACCCTCGTAGTTTTCTAGTGAAGGATCGTTCACCCCTAGAGTTATCGGAATACGGGG
>JBAVVA010000282.1:0-5147 GCA_049697055.1 Candidatus Aminicenantales bacterium | reverse complement strand
AAAACCTGGACCTTGTACGTCTCGGCGTTACGGTTGATCTCCTCGCGGGTCATGGGCGGCCTCGTCACCGAGCGTCCCGAGGGATCTCCGATGAGGCCGGTGAAATCGCCAATGAGGAAGACGACCGTATGGCCCAGGTCTTGGAAGTGTTTCATCTTGCGCAGAATGACGGTATGGCCCAGGTGGAGGTCGGGGGCGGTGGGGTCGAAACCGACTTTGATCTGAAGGGGAGCGCCGGTTTTGTGGGATCGCTCCAGCTTGGCCCGCAGCTCATTCTCCTGGATAATCTCGACGCAGCCTTTCTTAAGATATTCGAGCTGCTCGGCGACGGGTTTGAAGGTCGTTTTTTTCATAGCCGCGGGACTCGTTTTTCCGCTCGGCCCATCATGATAATCGAAAATGGCGTATAAGTAAAAGGCTTAAATCTGTATTAATTCTTGATTGATTCTTGCCCCAAATCTCTTATTGATCAAATTGCCTTAGATGATGTTTTTTGGGCCAAAAAAGTAAGGTTTAAGGCCTTAACCTTTCTGAAAAATGAATTTAATTATATTACAATCAGCAAAATAACTTGGTCTGACCCTCTATTTAACCCTCTATTTAATAAATACTCGCCGGCCGCGCACCTCCAGCCGGCCCTCGAAGAAGAGCTGCACCGACTCTGGGTAGATTTTATGCTCCTCGACCAGGATGCGGTCGGCCAGCGTCTGCTCGGTATCGTCCTGGAGCACGGGCACTGCGGATTGGAGGATAATTGGCCCCATGTCCACTTCCTCGGCCACGAAGTGGACGGTGGCTCCTGAGAAGCGCACCCCCCAGTCAATGGCTTGCTGCTGGACGTGCAGGCCGGGGAAGGAGGGCAGGAGGGCCGGGTGGATGTTCATGATGCGGTTCTTGTACTCCCGGCAAAAAAAAGAGGTCAGGACCTTCATGTAGCCGGCCAGACAGACAAGGTCTACGTTTCTCCGCCTCAGCTCTTTGATAATGTCCCGGTCGTATTCCTCTTTTTCGGGGTAAAGCTTGGGGTTGAGGTAAAGCGACTCCAGTCCGCGCTCCCGCGCCGCCCGAAGCCCTGCCGCATCCTCCTTGTTGCTGAGGACCAGGACGATATCGGCGTTGATGCGGCCGTTGCGCATGGCCTCATGGAGGGCCATGAAGTTCGACCCGCGGCCGGAGAGGAGAACGGCGACTCGCCCCCTTTTCTGGGGGCTGAGGAAGGCCTCTTGGCTCATGGCTTTCCCCTTGTTCTTATTTAATATGGAAGGCTTCGGGCAGGGCTTCTTTCCAGGCCCGCTGGGCCTCGGCCACCGGGAGCCTGACCGCTTCCCGGTCTTGATGGTTGAAGACCAGGTCCGTTCCTCCCGTCTCGCCCAGGATGACGGCCGGCACATGTTTCTTGCGGGCCAAGCCGAGGAGCTTGTCCAGGTCGTCGGGCCGTACGCTGATAACGATCCGCGACTGCGACTCGCTGAAAAGCAGGACATCGGTCCGCATTTCTTCACCAAAGTCGAGGTCGCAGCCGATTTGACGGTTGCCGAAGAAGGCGCACTCGGCCAGACAGACAGCCAGGCCTCCTTCCGAGACATCATGGGCCGAGCGCAGCAGGCCGCGGCCGGAGGCCTCCCGGCACAGCTCCTGGAGCTTGACTTCCTCGGACAGGTCAAGCCCGGGGCAAGGCCCTTCCTCACGGCTGTGAACCGCCCTCAAATATTCAGAGCCGCCCAACTCCGACCCGTTCCGGCCCAGCAGCACCACGACCTCGCCCTCGGCCTTGAACCCGGGTGTCACCATCTTGGCCGCGTCTTCGAGGAGGCCCACCACTCCCAGCACCGGCGTGGGAAGGATGGAGGCGCCTTCCGTGTCGTTGTAGAAGCTGACGTTGCCGCCCGTTACCGGAATGCTGAAAGCCCGGCAGGCCTCGGCCATGCCCTCGATGACCTCTTTGAACTGCCACATAACTTCCGGCTTTTCCGGGTTGCCGAAATTGAGGCAGTTGGTGACGCCGATGGGCGTGGCCCCGACGCAGGTCAGGTTGCGGCAGGCCTCGGCAACGGCCAGGCGGCCTCCGGCCCGCGGGTCGAGCGCAGCGAAAACGGCGTTCCCGTCGAGGGTCATGGCCACGGCCTTGGCCGTGCCTTTAATCCTCAACACGGCCGCGTCCGCGCCCGGCAGGAGGATGGTGTTGGTCTGGACCATATGATCGTACTGTCGAAAGACCCATTCTTTGTCGGCTATTGTCGGCGAGGCCAGCAGGCGGAGGAAGGCGGCCTCCAGGTCCGCCGGCTGGGGAAGCAACTCCAAATCGAGCCGGGGCGCCGTCCGGGCCGGGGGCTCGAAGTTGCGGTTGTAAACCGGGCAGCGGTTGATGACCGCCTCGACCGGAACATCGATCTCCGTCCGGCCGCCGAAGGTCCCGACCAGACGGCCGCCCGAGGTGATCTCGCCGATGACTACGGCCTCCAGGTCCCATTTGGCGAAGACCTGGCGCACTTCCTCGACCTTGCCCTTTTCGGCCACGATGAGCATCCTCTCCTGGCTTTCGGAGAGCATGATCTCGTAAGGGGTCATACCCGCTTCTCGCTGGGGGACGAGGTCCAGGTTGAAGCTGAGGCCCAAGCCCGACTTGGCCGGGACTTCAGTCGTAGAGCAAGTCAGGCCAGCGGCGCCCATATCCTGGATGCCGACAATCAGATTTTTGTCCATGACCTCCAGGCAGGCCTCCAGCAACAGCTTCTCCTTGAAGGGGTCGCCCACCTGGACGTTGGGCCGCTTGTGCTCGGTCTCCTTGCCGAACTCGGCCGAGGCCATGGTCGCGCCGTGGATGCCGTCCCGTCCGGTCTTGGACCCCACATACAGCACCTGGTTGCCGGGCTGTCCGGCCCGTGCATAGAAAATCTTGTCTTGGCGGGCCAAGCCCAGACAGAAGACGTTGACCAGCGGGTTCAGGGAGTAGCTTGGGTCGAAGGTGACCTCGCCGCCCACGGTCGGCACGCCGATCGAGTTGCCGTAGGAGGAGATGCCCGAGACCACACCCTCCATGATGGCCTTATTCCGGCCTGCATCGAGCGGCCCGAAACGGAGGGAGTCCAGCAAGGCCACGGGACGCGCTCCCATGGTGAAAATGTCGCGCAGGATGCCGCCCACCCCGGTGGCCGCGCCCTGGAAAGGCTCGATGAAGGAGGGGTGGTTGTGCGACTCGATCTTAAAGACCACGGCCAGGCCGTCGCCGATGTCGATGATGCCGGCGTTCTCGCCCGGCCCCTGGATGACGTGCCGGCCCTCGGTGGGGAGCTTCCGCAGATGGACCTTGGAGCTCTTATAGCAGCAGTGCTCCGACCACATCACGGAGAAGATGCCCAGCTCGGTCCAGTTGGGCTCGCGGCCGATAAGCCGGATAATGGTCTCGTATTCCTCCAGGGTGAGGTTGTGGTCGGCCAGGATTTTAGGGTCGATCATGGTCCGCTCTTGATCAAGCTCTCGAATATCAAGCGGCCGTCCTGGCTGCCGAAGACGGCCTCCGAGGCCCGCTCGGGATGCGGCATCAGGCCCAGGACGTTTCCCCGCCGGTTGATGATACCGGCGATGCTGTTCAGGGCGCCGTTGACGTTGGCCTCCTCGCTCAGCCGGCCTTCCCGGTCGGAGTAGCGAAAAACGACCTGGCCGCCCCTCTCCAGCTCCTCCAGCGTCTCGGGCGGGGCGTAGTAATTCCCCTCGTAATGGGCGATGGGGAGGCGCAGGACCTGCCCCCCGCGGCCCAGCCGGGTGAAAGCCGTCCCCTCCTTCTCCAGGCGGAGATGAACGAACTGACAGAGAAACTTGAGGCGCTTGTTGCGGAGCATGGCTCCCGGCAAGAGGCCCATCTCCATGAGAATCTGGAAACCGTTGCAGATGCCCAGCACCAGCCCGCCCCGTTCGGCAAACTCGGCCACCTCGCTCATGAGAGGCGAGAAGCGGGCGATGGCGCCCGACCGGAGATAGTCGCCGTAGGAAAAACCGCCGGGCAGGATGACACAATCCGCGCCCTGCAGGTTATGGTCCTTGTGCCAGAGGAAAACGGTATCCTGCTTTAATACGCTGTGCAGGACGTGATAAGCATCATAGTCGCAGTTGGAGCCGGGGAAGACCACTACGCCGAATTTCACGGCCTAGGTCTCCAGCACCTGCCAGCTGAACTTTTCGATGATGGGGTTGGCCAGGACCTTGTCGGCCAGCTCGGGGATGGCCGCCTCGGCCTGTTCCCGGCTGAGGCCCTCGACCTCGAGCTCGAAGACCTTGCCCTGCCGGGCGTTTTTGACGAAACCGTAGCCCAGAGTGTGAAGGGCGTTCATCACCGTCTGGCCCTGAGGGTCGAGAACACTGTCCTTGAAAGAGACGAGGATCCTGACTTTCATGGTCCCAACACCTTTTCGAAGATGAGGTCGATCTTTTCCAAATAGGGGTCTAGGGAGAAGCAGGCTTCGACCTCGGCCGGGGAGAGAACCCGGAGAATATCCGGGTCGGCCAGGGCCGCCTCCTTTAGGCTTGTTCTCTCCTCCCAGACCCTAAGGCTGATCTTTTGAACCAGTTCATAGGCCTGCTCCCGGGCCAGGTTCTTGCGGGTCAGGGCCAGGAGCAGGGCCTGGGAGAAGATGAGCCCCCCCGTGGCCTGCACGTTCTCGGCCATGCGCTCGGGATGGACCACCCAGTGGCCGATGATGTCCGAGGCTTCGGCCAGGAGAAAGTCGGTCAGGATGAAGGAGTCCGGGAAGATGACCCGCTCGGCCGAAGAATGGGAGATGTCCCGCTCATGCCACAACCCGATATTCTCCAGGCCGGCCAGGAGGTTGGAACGGATGACCCGGGCCAGGCCGGAGATGCGTTCGGCCCGCACCGGATTTTTCTTGTGGGGCATAGAGGACGACCCCTTCTGGCCTGGGGTGAAGGGCTCTTCCACTTCCAGCACCTCGGTCCGCTGGTGATGCCGGAGCTCTACGGCGAACTTGTCCAGAGAGGAAGCCAGCAAGGCTAGGGCGGCCAGGACTTCGGCATGCCGGTCCCGCTGCAGTACCTGGGTTGAGACCGGGGCCGGCTGGAGGCCGAGCTTGGCCAGGGCGATCTCCTCCACCCGAGGGTCGAGATGGATGTAGGTGCCGACCGAGCCTGAAATA
>JBAVVA010000281.1:0-4233 GCA_049697055.1 Candidatus Aminicenantales bacterium | reverse complement strand
GGCCGTGAGCTCATCCGCCAATAAAGAGTTGAGCGAAGCGATCAATTTCTCGTTTCCTTTCATCTTAACCTCCTATGTCATCTAAATAAAGAATATCACGCCAAGGGCAAGTTGGAAAGCTGTTTTATATTCTATTAGATATCTATTAGAGTTTTCGTTTCTTTGCCAAAAGAGGCTATGATAATAAGGAAACCTGTCCGCATAGGACGATCTTTGAGGTGGATGGGAAAAAATGAAAGTCACGTTGGCCCAGTTGAATCCCTTTGTCGGAGATATTGAGGGCAATAAATTAAAAATAATGAACACGGTGTCGCAGCAGAATGACGTGGAGTCTGATTTAGTCGTCTTCCCGGAACTCTTTCTGGTAGGATACCCGCCCAAGGATCTTCTAGAAAGGCCTTGGTTCATCGATAAAGCGCAGCAGGCTATTCAAGAACTGGTCCAGTTTTCCGCAAGATATCCCCACCCGGGCATCCTCTTTGGGGCGCCCCTGCCGACAGGAAAAAATGGTCGATAAAAATGAATTTAAAAGGAAGCAAGCCGCGCCCGGTTTAAAAATCACGAGCAAAGCTTTCGGCCTGGGCAGAAGAATGCCCATCGCCGCGCGCACCGACGATTAGTATTCTATATAGACCGACTCCTCGCCCATTAAGTTGTGGAGCTGTTTGATCAGGGAGTCGGAGAGATAGACGCCCATGATTTCGCCCGACTGGACGACAACCCGGTGGGCGTGGGGCGTCTCCAGCTCGAAAAGCAGCGGGCAGTCGCCCCGATGCTTGACCAGGAGAGCCTGCAGCTCCTCGATGACCGTCTCTTCCAGGCCGGGGACGAAGACCTTGACCACCACCCGCTTGGCCTGGCGGCGGAAGGCCTCGTCCAGGGGCATGAGCTGGGCCAGGACGATCCGTCTATTCTCTCCCTCGCCCTGGAAGCGTCCCTTGATCCAGACCCGGCCGTCCCCCCGGATGTATTCGTAGTATTTGTTGTAGGCCTCGGGGAAGGCGGCCACTTCGATCTTGCCCGTCAGGTCCTCCAGCTGGAAGGTCACGAACCGCTCATCCTTCTTGGTCTTGAGGGGCTTGACCGTCCCGATGATGCCGGCCAGCCGCACCTCCTGGTTGAAATCCTTCTCCTCATCCAGCTCGGCAATCTGGTGGGAGGTGAGCTTGCGCAGCCGCTTGCCGTACTGGACCAGGGGGTGGTTGGAGATGTAGTAGCCCAGGGCATCCTTCTCGTAGGACAGGAGCAGCGATTCGTCCCACTCGCCCATCTGCCGGACCTCGGCCGGCAGCTCGGGCGGCTCAAGGGCCGCCAGGCCGAACAGCGAGTTCTGCGCCGCGGCGCGGGTCTTCTGCCGGTCGTGGCCGAACTCGATCATTTTGTCCAGGAGATGGAAACACTGGGAGCGTCGCAGCCCCAGGGAATCGAAGGCGCCGGCTTTGATCAAGCTCTCCAGGGCCTTGCGGTTAGCCACCCGGGAGTCGAGCTCGGCCATCAACTCAAAAGGCGACTGGAAGCGGCCTTTTCTGGCCCGGGCCTCGACCACCCCCTCGGCCGCCGCCCGGCCGACATTCTTCACCGCCGCCAGGCCGAAGCGGATGTCGGCTCCGGCCACGGAGAAATCGACCTGGCTCGAGTTGATGTCCGGCGGCAGGACCTTGATGCCCAGCTCCTGGCATTCACCGATGTATTTCACCACCTGGTCGGTAGCGCCCCGCTCCGCCTCGGAGGTCAGCAGGGCGGCCAGGAAGTGCACGGGCTGGTGGGCCTTGAGGTAGGCCGTCCGGTAGGCCAGCAGCGCGTAGGCCGCGCTATGGGACTTGTTGAAGCCGTACTCGGCGAACTTCTCGATCTGGGAGAAGATCTGGCCGGCCTTGGCCTGGGAGATGCCCCGGCTGCGGCAGCCCTGCAGGAACCTCTGCTTCTGCTCCTGCATGATGGCCGATTTCTTCTTGCCCATGGCCTTGCGCAGGATGTCCGCCTCGGCCAGGCTGAACCCGGCCAGCTGGACGGCGATGCGCATGACCTGTTCCTGGTAGACGATGATGCCCCGGGTCTCGCGCAGGATGGGCTCCAGCTCGGCTAAGTCGAACTTGACCTCCTCGGGATGATGCTTGACCTTGACGAAGTCGGCGGTCATGCCGCTCTTGAGCGGGCCGGGCCGGTACAAGGCGTTGAGGGCGATGAGGTCGTGGAATTCTTCCGGCTTGAAGCTCCGCAGCAACTCCTTCATGCCCTGGCTTTCGAACTGGAAGACGCCCTCGGTCAGACCTTTCTGGAACAGCTCAAACGTTTTTGGGTCAGCCAGGGGGATGTTTTCCAGGTCGAGCCGCCGGCCCGTTTCGCGCTCCAACATCTGCAGGGTGTCCTCGATAACGGTCAGGTTGCGCAGGCCGAGCAGGTCCATCTTCAACAGTCCGATGTCCTCGATGTCCTGCATGGGGAACTGGGTGGTGATTTCTCCCTTGGCCGATTGGTAGAGGGGCAGGAAGCGGACCAGGGGTTCGGGGGTGATGACAATGCCGGCGGCGTGGATGGAAGGATGGCGGACCTGCCCTTCGATCTTGCGGGCCATATCCAGCAGGTGGGCGATCTTGGAGTTCTTGTCCCGCACCTCCCGGAGCTGGGGCACGTCCTCCAGGGCCTTGGCGATGGATGAATCCGGGCCGAAGGGGATCATCTTGGTCAGGCGGTCCACCTCCGGCAGGGGCACCTCCAGCACCCGCCCCGCGTCGCGGATGGCGGCCCGTGCGGCCATCGTGCCGAAGGTGATGATCTGGCAAACGTTGTCCTGGCCGTAGCGCTGGGTGACGTAGGACAGGACTTCGTTCCGCCGGCGGCCGCAGAAATCGATGTCGATGTCGGGAAGCGAAATGCGCTCCGGGTTGAGGAACCGCTCGAAGAGGAGGTCGTACTCCAGCGGGTCCAACTGGGTGATGTCCAGGCTGAAGGCCAAGAGGCTTCCGGCCGCCGAGCCACGGCCCGGCCCGACCGGGATGTTCTTGGACTTGGCCGTCCGGATCAGGTCCCAGACGATGAGGAAGTAGCCGGCGAAGCCCATCTTCTCCACCAGCTTGATCTCGTGCTCCAGGCGCTTCTCATACTCCGGCCAGGGATGGGCCAGACGGCCTTCGGCGATCTTGGCCTGGAGCGAGGGCCGTTTCTTCTCCAGCCCCTCCCGGGCGGTCCTCTCGAAAAATTCCTCCAGGGGCAGGCCGTCGGGCGGGGAAAAGTTGGGCAGGGAATAGGTGGTGGAGAAATCGAAGTTGCACTGCGAGGCGATCTTGACCGTGTTGGCCAGGGCCTCGGGGACGTGGCCGAACAGCGCGGCCATCTCCTGGGCGGACTTGAAATAGAACTCGGCGGGCCCGAAGCGCAGACGGTCCGGGTCGCTCAGCTTCTTGTTGGTCTGGATGCACAGCAGGACTTCATGGCTGTCGGCGTCTTCCTTATTCAAGTAATGGACATCGTTGGTGGCCACCAGGGGAAGGCCGGTCCGGCGGCTGAGCTCGATGAGAAGCGGGTTGACCCCCTTCTGCTCCGGCAGGCCGTGGTCCTGGAGCTCGATGTAGAAGTCGCCCGGGGCGAAGAACGAGGCGAACCGGCGGGCCGATTCTTCGGCCGCTTCGGCCCGCCCCTTGGTCAGGAGGTCGGTGACGTCTCCCTTGAGACAGGAGGACAGGCCGATCAGGCCCTGGCCGAACTGAGCCAGCAGCTCCCGGTCGATGCGGGGCCTGTAGTAAAAGCCCTCCAGGTAGCTCTTGGTCAGGAGCTGGCAGAGGTTCCGGTAGCCGGTCTCGTTCTTGACCAGGAGGACGAGATGCCGGGCATAGCCTTCCCTGTCACCGGGCTTTTTATCGAACCGGCTGCCGGGAGCGATATACACTTCGCAGCCGAGGATGGGCTTGAGGCCGCGGGCCTTGGCTTTTTTGAAGAAGGAGACCGCTCCGAAGATGTTGCCGTGGTCGGTTAGGGCCACGGCCGGCATGGCGTTGCGGAGGGCGGCCTCCATCAGCTCATCAATTTTTACGGCGCCGTCCAGTATGCTGAACTCCGTATGGAGATGAAGGTGTATAAAAGAATGTTCAGCCATCTATGTTTTTTATTCCCAAGACGTCATCTGCGTTTCCGTGATCGAGGAAAAAATGTCCAGGGGTGGCGCGGCGAAGGGGCTCCCGCGCCCGCTCCTTGGAGGGGGAAGCGCTCTGCCTTCCCCCTTCCAACGGTCGCTCC
>JBAVVA010000280.1:0-6575 GCA_049697055.1 Candidatus Aminicenantales bacterium | reverse complement strand
ACTCAACACCATACTTCGAGAAAATGGCGTGGCCTATCGTCCGGAACCTGGAATGACACCGAAGTTACTTCGCGATGGCGGACATCAATGATTTCTCACTCCCTTCTCAAGACATTGTAACGTGACTTCTATTTTTCATGCGTTGAAGAAGCTTTAGTAAAAGAACTGGACAAAGAGAGCAGCCTATCAACGAATAGTTTTGAAGGCTTATGTTCCCTTCTTTCCCACCCCGCCAGCGTCGTTTGATCGACTCCAAGCTGCTCGGCCAGCTTCTTCTGAGTCAGGCCGTGAACCCTCCGATATTCCCGAATTTTGTCCCCTAAATTATCCGATTCTTTCTTAAGCGGATCTTGGCCCAGGAACTCGATGATCTTCGGAATCTGGGCCAGAGACGGCTTGACCCGGTTCTTCTCCCAGAGGTAGACCGTAACGTCCGAAACATTAAGCCTGAGGGAAAGTTGGCGCTTGGTGACCTTCAAATCCAGCCTCCGGACCTTGATCCAGTCGCCCCACGTCCGCATAAAATCAGGGTATTTCTCCCTGGAAACCGGCTTTTTTGCCTTCAAGGTTATATGGCAGAAAGGCAACACAAGGGTGCCAGGAGGTGATGCGCGGGCCGGCCGCCTCGGGCGACGAGGAGTGCAGCGACAGCGAGAGGGCGCGCTACTATGCGCGGCTCTCAAGGCCGCTCCTCGACCGGATAGATATCCTGGTGGAGGTGCCGGCGGTGACTTTCCGGGATATCATTTCCAAGACAGAGGGGGAAGCCTCGGCCTCTATTCGGGAGCGGGTGGAGGCGGCACGGCGGAGGCAGCTCGAGCGTTTCCGAGAGGATGGCCGCCGACGCCGCATCGGCACCAATTCCCAGATGAGCCCGCGCGAAGTGAAGCGGCTTTGCCCGGTAGAGGCCGAGAGCCTGAAGCTATTGGAGATGGCGGTCGAAAAGCTCAAGCTGAGCGCCCGGGCCTTTGACCGCATCCTCAAAGTGGCCCGGACGGTGGCCGACCTGGCCGGGGAGCCCGACATCCGCCCCGTCCACGTCTCGGAGGCCGTGCAGTATAGGATGATGGATAGGTATTGTTGATAATAATTTCAGGATCGAGCATCTAACTATTAGATGCTTCCCGTGGCGAATAGTTCTATGAATATCTTTCCTATTTTGGGGTCAAACTGAGTGCCGAGGCTCTTTTTAATTTCCCCTATGGCCTTCTCTGCTTTCATCGCTACGCAGTAAGGTCTGGCCGACGTCATGGCGTCATAAGAATCGGCTACGGCCAATATCCTCGAAAGCTCAGGGATGTCTTCTCCCGCCAGGCCGTCAGGATAGCCTTTTCCATCGAACCTTTCGTGATGATGCCTAATGACTCTTGAGACGGACTTTAGCTTTTCTAAAGGCGCCAATATTTTTTCGGCGATGACAGCATGTTCTTTGATGTGATTGAGTTCCTCTTCAGTCAGTTTTTCCGGCTTGTGGAGTATCCTTTCGTGTGTGCCAACTTTTCCGATGTCGTGAAGCTTGCCGGCGATTTGAACCTCCTCAACTTCCGGAGAAAGGCCGTATCGATACTCAGCTATTTTGCCCGCCAGATCGGATACTCGGATAGAATGCCCCGCCGTATAAGGATCCTTGGTTTCAAGAGCGTTCACCAGACTGGTCATAGAGGAGTCAACGAGGCCTGGAGACTGTTTTTTTCCAATGGTTTCGCTCGACAGGCTCATAGTTATAAGTCCCGTTTGTTATGAGTATTTATTATCAGAATTCCCGGAACCTAACTATTACCTTTGGAGATGATGTCCGGGGTGATATTTTTTGCTTTTTTGTCATCCCAAAAGGGGAGGACGATTTAACCTTTTTCCATAAGCAAGGTGATTTATTATTAGCGAGGCGATTCAGTACAGAATGATGGATAAATACTAGCTTCTGGCCTGATATCCCACGGTCTGGCCGTAGAGCACGCGCTGGTCAGGCCGAAGTTTCAACGCCTTGGCCAGGCCCTCTTTATCGCAGTTGTGAAACCAGGCGGCCAAGCCTTGGGAAGCAGCAAACAGATAAACGTTCCCGGCGATAAGGCCCGTGGCAACATCATAATAAGACTTCTGGATTTCCGGGTCTCTTAAGCCCGGTTCCTGAAACCCTGCTTGGCTGTATTTGGCTATATCCGCGACATAAATAAGATTCACCGGAGCCTGACCGGCGGCGGTGCCGCGCTGGCCGCGGCTAATGGCTTTCTCGCGGAGATCCTCTGCCGCCACAGGAGCCAGCCGGTGAGGGACTGCTTCATATAGGTAGGTTCCTTCGGGAAGGGCGACATAGATGTCGATCTCCTGGGAGTTGCTGGCCGAGGCCGCCGTCCTGCCCAACTGGCCAAACGGGCCGTTCTTGCGATTCACGCCGAAGGCCGCCCAGAGAAGGTTCGACAGCACCTGTGGAGGAAGCTTCTTGGCGCTGATGTACCGGTTCGTCTTTCTTTCCCGCAAGGCGGCCAGCACGGACTTTCCGCCGTCCTTTTCCGGGGCGGGAAGGGTCATAGGCGGCAAGCTTTCCTGGGCCAAGAACGGCCCGGCACCGGCCATGGCGGTAGCCGCCGATAGCGTCTTTAAGAATTTTCTCCGGTTCATGCCATCCTCCCATTGATCTTATTATCTCACAAAGGCGGTCAGTCGGCCCAATGATGCCGCTGCGTGGCCCTTGACGTTTTGATGTTCGTCGCCGCCTCGATGAGTTTCCGGAAAATTATCGAATGAAGGCCTTTCCAGAAGATTGATGGGCCGGCGGGTCAGGGAGAAGGCTCTGTGATCAGCTTCAGATAGCCGTTCACCTTCTCCTGGAGGGCAGGGTCTTTGATCAGGGGCAAAGCCTCCTCAAAGGCTTGGCGGGCCTTGGCCTTCTCGCCGCCGTTGAGATAGGCGATGCCCAGGTTGACCATAATGTTCGGGTCGTTCGGAGTAACGGCCAGGGCGGCCTTGTAGCTCAAGGCGGCTTCCGGGTATCGTTTCAGCTCATTGAGGACAATTCCCTTGAGGTTGTAGGCGGCCGCCTCCCGGCTGGTTTTCTGAATCGTTTTATCGATATATTCAAGCGCTCGGTCGAATTCCTTTTGTTGAAGATACAGCCTGGCCAGGTTGAAGCTCGCCCTTGGATTGTCGTCCAGGGAGAAGGATTTGAGAAGCTCGGCCTCTGCTTTTTCCGGTTGTCCCAGCTCCAAATAGACCGACCCGAGATAGCTGCGGGGTTCGGCCGAATCGGGCCGGAGCTCAACGCATTTTTCCAGGGCCGCGGCGGCTTGGCTGAAATTCTTTTTCTGGATCTGGATCAGGGCCAGGAGAAAAGCGGACGGGTAGTGTCCGGCGTCGAGGGAAAGGGCCAGCTCTACATACTTGAGGGCTTCCTCGGGCAGGCCGTACCTCAAAGCCAGGACGGCTTTCTCGTATTGGTGCTGCGGATTTTTTTCGTCATTGAGGCCCGGCTTTCTGGGGCCGGACACACAGCCGGCCAGGCCGAGGCTGATGGCCGCCAGGAGCAGGATTGTGGTCGTTTTCATTTGAAAAAAAACTATATCGTTTGGCTCCTGCCTCTGTCAATGGCTTGACTGTGAAAATTGAATATGTTGAGATTATTGGTGAAGCTCGGGGACGGAGTCAAGACAGGACAAAGATGAAAAGAAGAGAAGGGTCTAGTGCAGTATGGCTTATTGGGATTTTATTCTTCTTTTTTTCCGGCGGCTTTGGGGCGCGGGCAGAAAAGGCGCAGGATGAAATGATTCTGAAGTCTGAGGCCCTGACTCTCAGGCAGGGGAAAGTCAAGGAGGCCTTAAACCTTTGTGGACAAATGCCCAAATCTGCCCGGCCATCAGCCGCCCTTTCGGCATTGTGCGGATTGGCGCTGCTTGATGGCGGGGAATTTGAAAAGGCTCGTCAGAAGTTTGAGGCGGCTTGTCAAGCCAATCCTGAATGCCCGGAAGCCAAGCTAGGCCTCGGAGAGCTGGAGATGAGCCGCTTGCGCTGGCCGCAGGCCTTACCTTGGCTGAGACAGGCCCAAACGACAAAACTGCTTCTTTTCAGGGCGGTGACGGCCCTCAGCCGTTGCCTCCAGGAACTTGGACAAAGACAGGAAGCCTTGAGCCTTCTCCGACAGCTCGAGAAGAGCGCCGGCTCTTTGAACAAAAGGGAGATCGAAGGACTCAAGCAACGGATCGGGTATTTGGAAGCCTTAGCCCGATTGGGCCAGGCCGATGTCTATGGCCTGGATCATGTGGCACCGAAGACCCAGCTCTCTTTTACCTCGCACGATGGGCATATCCTCATCCCCGTCACCCTCAACGGTTTGCGGGTGAAATGCCATGTCGACACTGGAAACAATGGCGGCCTGGCCATCGACCAAAAAACCGCAGCGGCCTTGAAGATAGAAGCCGTGGCCGAGGAAAAGACTGCCGGCGTCGAGGGCAAATCGGTGGAGAAGATCGGTTTGATCGATGAACTCCGGATCGGGGATTCGACCATCAGCCATGTTCCGGTCAGCCTGGTCGACAGCTGTTTGGGCGGCGCCGCGGAAGCCAACCTGGGCCTAGCCATCCTGAGACGGTTCAACCTGTCCATTGATTACAAAAACAAACAATTTGTCCTTTATCGTCTCTCCCTGGCGCCTGATCAACCGTCCCTTGAGGCCAAGGCTGCTGCTGTAATCCCTTTCTGGGTAAGGCCCCTTATCATCATCCGGGCAAAAATCAACGGAGGCCCAGAAATCCCCTGCATACTTGACACGGGGGCCGGTATTCCGGTGCTCCATGTGGAGTATTATTACGAGCTATTGCCCAAAGGCGTTAAGCCGGCGGTCATGCCCGGCGGGAAGAAAGGACTTCCTTATCTCCTGGTGACACTGGAGTTGAATGGATTGACTTTCCGGAATGTCTTTTCTGTGGTCCTCGATCTTTCCTCTATTTACGAGACGGGCTCTTTTTATATTCCGGTGATTGTGGGGGCCAGCGTCCTGCAAAATTCAGTCATTCACTTTGATTTCAAAAACATGGAACTGGCCATCGGCCGGTAAATCTTTATCTCGGCCACAGACCAACTCAAATAGGAGTCATCTCTTAAATTGATGATCCGGAGGGAGCGGTCTTAGGGGAGCAGCCGGGCCAAGAATGACTTGGGAGGCATGGGCTTAAGAACGGGCGGGATGGGGGCCGAGGGGCAGGGATAAGCCCGGCCGCGCGGCTTGACATGGATGAGCTCGACAGACCCCTGCAGCCTCAAGTTTTCCAAGACGTGAAGGATTCCGTTGGGGAAGTCGCAGTTGGCGTCGCGGGCCAGCGGCGACCACATCCGGACGGCCCCGAAAATCAGGGCGAAATTTTCAGAGCAGTGCTCGTATTTCTGGTCGCGCTTTTTCAGATTATCGACAAGCAACCTCAACAAGAACCAAATTAAAATGAGACCCCCCATCCCGATCAGGCCGATCCATGAGGCTTTAGACAAGGGTCCGAAAATAAGGGCAATGATGATAAAAAGCGCAAGGGGGATGACATACAGGAGGAAAAAGTAGAACATCAAGATGGTCAACCCGTTCAGGACCCACATGGTAGTGGCATATTTTTTATCCAGGTGGTTTTTCAACTCGTTCTTAATCTTATCGCGCTGCTGAGCCGTCAGCTTTCGGAAGCGGTAAGTGCGCAGCTCGGAATGTTCAACTTTTTTGGGGACGTCCACGTCAATGATTTTGACTCCGCGGCCGATTTCGGCGGAGATGTCCTGGAAGGGACCGACGGCCACGGAGACATGGTTCCAGGTTTCTTTCATGGGCAGCATGTCCCTGATTTTTATCAGGGTTCGCGCGATCCAGCCGGTGAAAGTGAAATCCTTCCAGATGCGGACGTCGCCCATCAGAAACCCTTTTTTCCAGTCCTGACGATCGACCTTGGGATACGATTTTGCCATCTTGCCCCCCCTTTTAATTGTTGAGAATGTTATCGGCATTTTAAGCTTCAACGGTTGGTCCTGTCAATTTTTATCATGGAAATTTCTAGCTTAGACGGGCTTGTCGTCTGTCGGGAAGTGAATCATAATAGAGGAGGCCCCCTGTCCTGATCCAAAGCAGGGATGAGGGGGAACGAATGGCCCTGCTGGTCAGCCGCCTGGAGCCGAGCCCGAACGACCCGAAAGTTCTGTTGACCAAAGAGTCCCGTGATATTTCCTGCCTGGTCAAGGACGGCCGGGCTGAAGTCGTTTCTTCAGCCTATACACGACCGAGGAACTCGAGGGGCTTCTGCCCGGCCTTCTCCGCGCGATTAAAGACAAGAAAAAGTTGCTCAACCGGAGCTTAAAAGGTGGCGGCTATCTATTTACCGAAATTCAATGTGAATATCTGGGTGATTAGATAGCTGTCACCTATTTATGACCGCTGTCGCCTCTTTAGGCTTTTGGGCCGGGCTGGCCCTTGTGGATGTGGCGCTTTTGGAGACCCCGGAGACGTTCCTTGGAGTAAAAGACGCAGTCCGTCCGGACCGCCTCGCCCAGGCTGGCGTCGCGGGCCAGCACCTTGCAGGTAGGCGCGCCGCACAGCCCGCAGTCCAGGCCGG
>JBAVVA010000279.1:0-7272 GCA_049697055.1 Candidatus Aminicenantales bacterium | reverse complement strand
TGACCTTTCATAATATAGATTTTGACCTTGAAATTACTGCTTTCGATATCTGTCATCTTATTCAGCCCAGGTTAGAAAACAGACCTGTGGAAGTTCTCTGCAGGATCGACGATAACATACCGGCTTTTGTGAGAAGCGACCCGGGTAGAATACGTCAAGTGCTCCTCAACCTCATGGGCAATGCAGCCAAATTCACGCAGAAAGGCGAGATCGAGCTTTCCATGGAAATCGAAGAAGAAAAGGATTATAAATTAAAACTTCATACAGTTGTTCACGACACAGGCATTGGCATTCCTCAAGACAAGTTGGAATCCATTTTTGAGCCCTTTTACCAGATTGACGGTTCCACAACTAGAAAGTATGCGGGAACAGGTCTGGGGCTGGCCATTTGTAAGCAAATCGCACACCTAATGGGGGGAAATGTCTGGACAGAAAGCGAACTGGATAAAGGCAGCACCTTTCACTTCACAGCCTGGCTGGAGAAGTCAGAGAAAACGCTCGATAAAAAGCCCGTCCTCGAGATTCTTGCCGGTAAGAAAGTATTAATGGTTGACGATAATGAAAACAATCTGAATATTCTAGCTCATATTCTCCATCGCTCAGAGATGCGCACTGTTGGACTGAAAAAAGCGATTCAGGTTTTACCAATGATTGAAGAAGAAATAAGAAAAGGAGATCCGTTTGACATCTGTATTTTAGATATTAATTTGCCGCATATAAGCGGTTATGAAACAGCCAGACAGATTCGAAATCACCAGGATCCGCAGATTTCCAATCTCCCGTTGCTTGCTTTTTCTTCTTCTGTGACCAAGCGAGCTAGAGTCTACCAGGAATCCGGGTTTGACGGATTCTTGCCCAAACCGGTCCAGCGTTACAAATTGTTAACAATGATCCGACGATTATTGGGAGAAACAATCTGCCCAGAAGAAAGAAAAAAAAGGAACGTAATCATCACTCAACATTCCCTCGCCGAGGAGGCCAAACATTCGATCCATATTCTGCTGGCTGAAGATAATCCTATTAATCAGAGGCTGGCCCAGGTTATGCTCACCAAAGCAGGATACCAGTTGGAGGTGGCAAATGACGGGAAAGAACTTTTAGAGGCGTTTTTGAAAGACCCGGAAAAATTTGCTTTGATTTTTATGGACGTACACATGCCGGAGATGGACGGCCTGGAAGCAACGAGGGAGATAAGGAATAAAGGTTACACCAACATTCCCATTATCGCCATGACTGCCGATGCGATGAAAGAAGATGAGGAGAAGTGCCTGAAAGCAGGAATGAATGATTATATGGCTAAACCCATTAAGAGAGAATTAGTCTATAATATGGTTAAAAAATGGGTAATCGAGAGAGAGAAATAATTCACTGCCTTTCTCACTAAGAGGGAAGCGGCCTTGACTTATTTATCGACGGGAATCAAAATGGAAAAATAGCATGAAAATGATGATGAGAGTCCTGGTCGCGGACGACGATCCTGTCACTCGGAATATCCTGGAAAAGGCCATCGGCAAGTGGGGTTTTACGGCCCTGGTGGCTGAAAACGGGAATGACGCCTGGAATATCATCCGCCGAAAAAGGGTCTCCCTGGCCATCCTGGACTGGATGATGTCGGGGATGAGCGGCGTGGATATTTGCCGCTCGGCTCGGGCGAAAATGAAATCTCGCTATGTGTACCTCATTCTCCTGACCGCCCGGGATCGCCATCAGGACCTTGTGGAGGGATTATCCTCGGGGGCCGATGATTACATGACCAAACCCGTTAACCTGGCGGAGCTCAAGGCCCGTCTCCAAACCGGGGTGCGGGTCCTCCGGCTCGAGCAGGATCTGAGGAAAGCCAAGCGGACTCTGCAGAAAATGGCCTATTTTGACGCCCTGACCGCTCTGTGGAACAGGAGGAAGATTCTGGATTTTCTGAAAGAGGAATTGGCCCGGGGCCAGAGAGATAATTACCCGACCAGCCTCATCCTTTTGGATGTAGACCATTTTAAGAAGGTCAATGACCGCTACGGCCATATCGTGGGCGACAGAGTTTTGTTTGAAATGGCCAGGCGGATCAAGAAAGCCGTTCGGGTTTATGACCGGATCGGGCGCTACGGCGGAGATGAGCTGCTGGTGATCGTTTACAATTGCGGCCAGGAAGAGGCCCGTTTGGTGGCCGAGCGCATCAGGGCCGCCATCGGCAACCATCTTTTCAGGATAGCGCGCCGGGCCCTGGAGGTGACCGTCAGCCTGGGAGTGGTCACTACCGGCAAGCATTTGGAATTGTCCGCTTCGCAAATGATCCATTTTTCGGACCAGGCTCTCTACCAGGCCAAACGGCATGGCCGGAACGCCGCCGTTATTCATCCCGGAACAGGAAGGAAAAGTCCATGACCAAAGCCCCGCCGCGGGCCTCAGCCGGACACTCGGACAGAGTCTCTGTTCTCAAAAACAAGCTGACCTCCCTCCAAAGACAAGCGGAAGAAAAATATAGGGCTTTGACCTGCCTCGACCGCCTTTTCCTTCCGGACGCCGCCGTTCTGTCTATGGATCGCTTCCTGCAGCGCAGCGTCGAGACGATTTTGGGCTCCTGCCGTGACCGGGAGGCCACCGGGGCCAAGCTGGTTTATAACGGCAGGGTCTTTCGCACAAGACGATTCAAGGCTTCGGCCTGGCGTATTTCCCAGACGCTGCGCATCTTCGGCCGGCCGGCGGGCCTCCTGGAAGTCCATTTCACCGCGAATCGGCCGGAAAGGAAGGCGCTCCTCCATATCGTAGCCGAGAAAGCGGCCCGGCTGATTGAGTCAAAGATCAGGGGAGATCGCCTCAGGGAGAATGAAAAACGGCTGCTGATTCTTTTCGACTATGCGCCCGACGCCTATTACATCAACGATTTGAAGGGAGTTTTTTTGGACGGCAACCGAGCTGCCGAGAAACTGACCGGATACCGCCGGGAGGAATTGATCGGCAAAAGTTTTTTGAAGCTTCGCCTCCTTCCTTTTTCTCAGATCCCCAAGGCGGCCCGCCTTCTGGCCAAGAACATGGCCGGCCGGCCCACGGGCCCCGATATACTGACATTGAACCGAAAGGATGGGAAGCGGATAGAAACCGAGATCCGGACCTATCCTTACAAGCTCAAGGGTAAGACCTCCGTCCTGGGCATCGCTCGCGACATCACCGAACGCTTCAAGGCCGAGGAGGCCCTGCGCCAAGAAAGAGATATGACCAGGAGGTATTTGGATATTGCCGGGGTCATGATCATCGCCCTCGACGAGCGGGGCCGGGTCACCCTGGCCAACAAAGCCGCCTGCCGAATATTGGGCTACCCAGAGAAGGACATCCTCGGCCGACCCTGGATTTCTCATTTTGTTCCCCTCAAAGAAAAGAAGGAAGTTGAGCGGATATTCCGCAGGATCAAAGAGGGGCGGATCGGCGAGTTCAGGACGGTAGAGAACAGGGTGCTGACCAAAGCCGGCCAGGAAAGGCTGGTGGAATGGACCAACAGCGAGGTCCGGGACGAGGCGGGCCGCTTCCGGGGAACGCTCAGTTCCGGGATGGACATCACCCTTCGTCGCAGAGCCGAAGAAGAATCCCAAAGAGAGAAGGTTTACCTGGATAAGCTGTTCGAGAGCGGTCCGGAGGGGATCGTCATGACCAGCCCGGCCGGAAATGTCCTGCAGATCAACGACGAGTTCACCCGCATGTTCGGCTACTCCTCCAGGGAAGCTCTGGGGAAAAAAATCGACGATCTTGTCGCCGGGAAGGACGAATACCAGGCCGCCCAGCGGATCACCCGCCTGACCGAACGGGGAGAAAAAACTATGCTGGAGACAGTCCGCCGGCGCAAGGACGGGACGGCCATCCCTGTTTCGCTCCTGGGCTCGCCTATTGTCGTTGACGGACGCGTCCAGTCCGTCTACGCCATCTACCGCGATATCACCGCCCGCAAAACGGCCGAAGAAGCCGTGCAAAAAGAAGCGGCCAAACTGTCGGCCCTTGTTGCCGTAATGGAGGAGGGCCTGCTCCTGGTAGACGCCCAGGACCGAATCGTTGACGTCAACAATTATTTTCTCAAACTGATGGGCCGGCGGCGGGAGGAGCTTCTGGGCCGCTCCGTCCGGGACATATACAGCGGAATGACGGTCAATGAGATCGAGCAGATCTTGACCCGCTTCAAGTCCGACTCCGGCAGCCAAACAGTCGTCAGGCAGCGTCTTATCGCCAACCTGGAAGTCGTCATGAGGCTTCAACCCATCTACCGGAACGGTCAGTACGAGGGCGTGTTTTTCAACCTGGTGGACGTGACCGAACTGGTAGTGGCCCGCCAGGAGGCCCTGGCGGCCAACCGGGCCAAGAGCGAGTTCCTGGCCAATATGAGCCACGAGATCCGCACTCCCCTCAACGGCATCTTCGGCATGCTCGAGCTGGCCCAGGAGACTTCCCTCAACCAGGAGCAGCGGGATTATCTGGATTCCATCCAGATTTCGGCTCAATCCCTGCTGAACATTCTCAACGACATTCTTGACTTCTCTAAGATTGAGGCCAAAAAGATCGAGCTGGAATCCGTCGAGTTCGACCTGCGCGATTGCGTGGAGAACTCCATCATCAGCACGGCCCCCCTGGCCCACAAGAAAGGCCTGGAGCTGGTCATCCAAATCGACGTGGGGCCAGCGGAAAGGGTCGTCGGCGATCCGGGCCGCTTGCGCCAAATTCTCTTGAACCTCATCAACAATGCCATCAAGTTCACCGAGCGGGGCGAGATATCGGTCGATGTCCGCAAAGAATCCCAGTCCGGACAAGAAATCACTCTTCACGTTACGGTAGCCGACACCGGCATCGGGATCCCCGAGGCCAAACAGAAGATGATCTTCGACGCCTTTGCCCAAGTCGACAGCTCGACCAGCCGTCGCTTCGGAGGAACGGGGCTGGGGCTGACCATCTCCTCACAACTTGTCGACCTGATGAAGGGGAAGATCTGGGTCAAGAGCGAGGTGGGCCAGGGCAGTCAGTTCCATTTCACGGTGAAGCTGGGGGAGGCCCGGGCGGTCGAGAAAAAAATGACCCTGGCCAGGTTGAACGACCTGGCCGGGCTGCATGTCTTGGTCGTGGACGACAACCTGACAAACCGGAAAATTCTGGCCAAGATCCTGTCCCTGTGGAAGATGAACACGGTAGAGGCGGACGACGGTCCGGATGCCTTGGAAAAGATACAAGCGACCAACTCGGCCGGAAAGCCGTTTTCCTTGATCCTGGTGGACGCCATGATGCCGGCCATGGACGGGTTCAGCCTGGTGCACAAGATCAAGCAACAGCATGATCTGGGTGAGGCCATCGTCATGATGCTGACCTCCATAGGAGTCCGGGGGGATGCCGTGCGCTGCCGCGAACTGGGCATCAACGCTTATCTGATCAAGCCCATCCGCCAAGCGGACTTGCTGAACGCGGTCCTGACGGCCTTCGGCATGAAACCGATAAAAGCGGAGGCCCGGCCGCTGATCACCCGTCACACGCTCCGGGAGGCCGGGCTGGGCTTGCAGATTCTGCTGGCCGAGGACAATGTCATCAACCAGAAAGTGGCTGAGCGCCTTTTGGTCAAGCTGGGCCATAGCGTCAAAGTGGTCAGTAACGGACAGGAAGCTCTGGAGGCGCTGGCGGCCGCAGCCTTCGACCTCATCTTCATGGACGTACAGATGCCCGGGCTGGACGGGCTGGAAGCGACCTCCGCCATTCGGAGCGGGGAAAAGCAGACAGGCGGACATATGCCCATCGTGGCCATGACCGCCCATGCCTTGAAGGGGGACAGGGAACGCTGCTTGGAGGCCGGGATGGACGGCTATGTCTCCAAGCCCCTGAGGTCCGAGGACCTGTCTCAGGCCGTCCGGGAAGCCATGAGCAGATCCTCGGATCGACAAACCCCAAAGGAGAACGGACATGAGTTCTGAGCCCATCGACCTTCCTTCCGCCCTGGAGCGTGTCGGCGACGACAAGGAATTTCTGGACTCGCTGCTGGATATGTTCACCGAGGATTTCATCGAAAAGTCGGGCCGCCTGCGGAAAGCCGTATTGGGCAAGGATTTCGGCGCCTTCCGGGAAATCGGCCATTCACTCAAGGGGGCTTCCGCCAACCTGAGCCTGCTGCCGCTCCAGGAAGCCTGTTTTCAGATGGAAAGGGCGGGCCGGGACCAGGACATTCGTCTGGCCGAGGAAGCCTTGACCATGATGGACAAGGAGTTCGGTCGGCTCAAAGAATTTCTGGCCTCCCGCAACAAGGGATGACGAACTGCCGCATCCTGGTCGTGGAAGACTCGCCGGAGCTCCGGCTGATCCTTAAGAAATATGCCCTGGAGGAGGGAGTGGAATTGGATGCCGTGGGCAGCGCGGGGGAGGCCCTGACCCTTTTCCGGACAAAACTCTACGACCTTGTATTCCTCGATCTTTTTCTGGAGGGCGGCCAGGATGGGTTCAGCCTTTTTGAAAAAATGAAGGAAGAGGCCGGCCGCTTGGGCCGGGCCTGGCCTTCCGTAATCGCCCTGTCCGCTTCGTCTTTTCCCGAAGACAGGGAAAAATGTCGAGCCCTGGGTTTTGAGAGCTTTGTGCAAAAGCCTTTCCGGAAATCGGACATCATCGACATATTCCAGCGATACCTCCAGACCAAGCCGTCCCCTTTGGGCCCAGCCGGCCTGGACCAGGACATCGTGGAGCTTCTCCCGGCCTATATCCGAAACCGGCAGAAGGACCTCTCCGACATGCGGGCTGCTTGGGCTGCCGGAGATCGAGCTGCGGTCGGAGCGATCGGCCATCGCGTCAAGGGCTCGGCCGGGGCTTTCGGGTTGGATCAGTTGGGCCTGATTGCCGGCCGGCTTGAGGCCGGGGCGCGGGGGGGCGGGGGAGAAGATGTGGAGGATGCCTTGTCGGAATTCGATGATTTCCTGAGGGCTTTTTGCCTTTCCAACCCGGGCTTGAAAAAGGTCGGGGAATCTGAAAAAGTCAAGGGCGGCAGGCCGGAGGCTAAGGAGAAAAGGCGTGGGGAAAAAAATTCTCGTCGTTGATGATGATGCGGATTTTGTCCTGTTGTTGACTAAAAAACTAGCCCAGGCCGGACATCAAGTCTTAACGGCCTTCGATGGATTCCAGGCCGTCCAGATCGCCCATCGGGAACCGCCCGACCTGGTCCTGCTCGACATCAAACTGCCGGCCGGGGGCGGAGCCGGGGTCTTAAAGAACCTGAAGAGCTCGGCCAAAACGCTCAACATCCCCATTATCGCCATGTCGGCCTCGGATAGTCCTGAC
>JBAVVA010000278.1:0-2107 GCA_049697055.1 Candidatus Aminicenantales bacterium | reverse complement strand
CGTCTTTTCTTATCGGGTCGAGCGTATCGATTCGGCCGGCGCGCGCGCCGAGTTGACCACGAAACCCCTGGTCATCAGTCTCGGACTAGACGAGAAGACACCCCGCTTCCTGGACGCCACACCGCCTGTGGAGCAGGAAGTCACCTATCTTGTCCGGAGCGCCGACCTCTTTGGCCGGCCGAGCGACCCTCAGAAAGTCACGATTTTCTCGCCCGACCTCAAGGCCCTCGTCCCGCCTCCGGGCCTGGCCGTCAGCGCGGATAAAGGCCGCATAGTCCTGAAATGGAATCCTCCGCTCTCGGCCCGGACGATGCGGATCATCGTCGAGCAGTCGAACCGCCTGGACGGAGTTTACCAGACCTTAACGCCCGAAGGCGTCGCCGCTGGCGAAAACCGCTTCCTCGACGGGAACGTCGTCGGCGGGTTGACATATTATTATCGGCTCCGGTCGGTGGGACCGCGCGGAGACTTTGGACGGCCGGGTGAACCTGTAAGCGTCCAGGCGGTTTCGACGGCTCGTCCAGCGGCTGTCCGGGGCCTCAAGGCGGACGTCGGGACGACCCGCATCCGGCTCACCTGGGAGCCAGTCCGCCAGGATCTAGCCGGGTATCTCGTCGAACGCCGGGTCGGACTAGCCGACTTCGAGCGCCTGAACGAGTCGCTCGTCCAGGAAACGCGCTTCGACGACCCTCTCAGAGCTGGCGTGAGCGGAGACTTGTTCTATCGCGTCCGGGCCGTCACCTTCGACAATCTCATGGGAGAAGCGAGTCCGTCGGTCAAAGTCTCGATTCCCGATATCTCTCCTCCTCCCGCGCCGACAATCGCCTCCTCGCGCGTCGAAGGGAAGAAAGTCATTCTCCATATTGTCTCCTCGGCGCCCGTCGAAAAGACTTCTGAGTTCCTGGTTCTCCGGAGCGGCTCGGAAAAAGAAGAAGGCGTCGTCCTCGGCCGGCCCATCGCCGCCGCTCCGGGAGATTGGAGCGACTTGTTTGTCCAGCAGGGGGAGGCTTATTGGTATCGAGCCATCGCCCTGGATTCCCACGGGCGGCGGAGCGAACCATCCCGGGCCGTCTCGGTCTTCGTCCCCGTCTCTGAGCTCCCGACGCCCCCTCCGCCCATCCTAATGCTCCAGAAAAAACCGTTCCTGGGCGTGAAAGTCTCGTTCGTCAGGCCCCCAGGCAATCTCCTCGTCGCCGTCGAGCGGAGGTCTGGTGCGGCGAACATCTGGAGTCTACTCCTCGAATCCCAAAGCGGGACTGAAGCCTGGGACACCAACCCGCCCAATGACGGCGAGGTCTCCTACCGGATCGTCTACCACACCCCCACCGGCACCCAGAGTCAGCCCTCTCCTCCGGCCGCGCTCAAGAGGTAAGGCCGCGGGCTTCGGAACGAGCCTTTTTCCTATTCTTCCTTTCGGAGTACTGTATCCCAGGTGTTCGTTTTTCATCTTTAAACAGTTCACTTTTCAACTTTAAATAACAATCGCCTGCTTTATATTGACAAAGCCCGATGATTCTGGATATTTTGGACTTCCTGGCAGGAATAGAATGAGGCGAGCTTTTTCAGCTATCTCCCCGCTGGCCTTGCTGGCCGCTGTCCTCCTTTTTCAGCCCGGCTGCCGCCAGGGAAATCAGGTTCCCAGGCTGAAAAAAAGCGCAGACATCAACCTGCTGCTCATCACCGTTGATTCCTGGAGAGCCGACCGGCTGGCCGCTTTCGGCTTGGGGAAGGCCCGGACCCCCACCCTTGACCGGCTGGCGGAAAACGGGATCGCTTTCAGGAACTGCTATGCCGCCGCCCCGCTGACCCTCCCCTCCCACTGCACCCTCATGACCGGGCGGGAACCCCTGGCCCACCGGGTCCGCAACAACGGCCCCGACGTCCTGCCCGCCGCGGAGCAAACCTGGGCGGAAGTGATGAAAAGCCACAACTTCGAGACCTATGCCCTGGTTTCTTCTTTTGCGCTCCATTCCAAATTCGGGTTGAAGCAGGGGTTTGACGCTTATGACGATTCACTCCATCTCGGCCGGATCATCAACACGGCCAACACCGCCATTCCCGCCGACATGGTTTTCCTCAGGTTCCGCTCCTGGCTGGAACAGAGAAC
>JBAVVA010000277.1:0-2125 GCA_049697055.1 Candidatus Aminicenantales bacterium | reverse complement strand
GCGCAGGAGGCCATAGCATTCACCCCTGAGGACCTTGACCTGGGCGTCGATGATATTTTTGGGGATGTAAAATTTATCCAGGACGCGGGTGAAAATTTCGATCGATGTTTCGAACTCCTCGGGGATGACGTCGTCGGCGCCCAGGCCGAACAGCTCGTCGATCTCGGTGGCATACCGCGTCCGGACGATGAGAAAGACGCTCCGGTTCATGTCCTTCGCCGCCCGGACCGCCCGGCGGGTTATGGCCGGGTCGGAAATGGCGATGACCATTCCCCGGGCGCGGTCGATCCCCGCTTCCTTGAGGATCGTCCGGCTCGATACGTCGCCGAATAGAATGGGCTCCCCCTCCTGGGCCGCCCGTTTCACGGTCTCCGGGTTGAGCTCGAGGATGAGGTAGGGGATTCCCGCCTCTTTGAGCACATGGGCCAGGTTCCGGCCGTTGAGGCCATAGCCGGCTACGAGCACATGGTCTTGGAGCTTTCCCGCGGCCTCCCTGCCGGTTGCGGGGGAGCGGACCTTCCATTTAAATGTCCGCTCCGTCCGGGCCGCCAGGGCCGGTGAGACCTGGATGAGGAAAGGCGTGGCCAGCAGGGTCAGAATGGAGGAGGCCAGAAAGATCTGAAAGATTTCGTCCGGAAGCAGGCCGCTGGCGCGGCCGACGCCTGCCAGGACAAAGGAGAACTCCCCGATTTGGGCCAGGGCCAGGCCCGTGACCAGAGCGATGCGAGGGCTGTACCCCAGGAGCCGAACGGTCAGGATGACAATGGCCGCTTTGAGTATCAGGATCGAGACCAGGATCGCGGCGATGATGAGCCTGTACCGCCACACGATGAAGGTGTTGAGCAGCATCCCGATGGAGATGAAAAAGAGGCTGTTGAACACGTCTTTAAAGGGCAGGATGTCGGAAACGACCTGGTGGCTGTATTTGGATTCGGAAATGATAACTCCGGCCAGAAACGCGCCCAGGGCCAGGGACAGGCCGAGCGACGAGGTCAGCCAGGCCATGCCCAAGCAGACGACCAGCGAGGTGATCAGAAAAACCTCCCGGATCCGCGTCCCGACGATCAGGTGAAGGAGGTGGGGCATGAGGAAGCGGGCGACAATGAATACAGCGGCTATGGCCGCCCCGCCCATCAGGAATCGGGTCAGGATGGCCGCCGGCGAGGCGGCCTGAATGCCGGACAGGATGGGGACGAGGGCGATCATCGGCACGATGGCCATGTCCTGGAAGATCAGGATGCCGAGCGACAACTGACCCTGGGGAGCGTCCGTCTCGCCGCGGCCGGCCAGGATGTTGAGGACGACGGCCGTGCTGCTCAGCGACACAAGAAAGCCGAAAAAGACCGCCTCCTTGAGGGGCTCTTTGAGGAGAACCAGGATGAGGACCACGGCCGATATCGTCAGCAGGACCTGGAGCCCGCCCCCCAGCCAGAAATTCCGCTGGATCCGCTTCAGCCCGTCCAGGGTAAATTCGAGGCCGATCATAAACAGGAGCATGACCACGCCGATCTCGGCCAGGACGGCGATGGTGTCCGTGTCCTTCACCAAAGCTAGGCCGCCGGGGCCGATCAGGATGCCGGTCAGGAGGAAACCCACAACGGCCGGGAGTTTGATTTTATGGGAAAGGTAGATGATCAAGACGGCGGCCGCCAGGAGGATGACCAATTGCTTTAGAACCGCGAAATCCATGGATCCGGTAGCTCTTCCCCTTGAGCTTATAGCATGGACATTCAAACGGGTCAACGCGGCTGTTGACATTGATAGCATCTCCGATTGTGTGATCTAACATTCAAGAAGAGGCGGGGTCCTGTCACGGCCGACCTTTTTTGCCCCCTTGATTGTCCAAGGGGGAAGGGGGATTAATATTTGGATAAGTTTGGTTCCTGTTCTCACAATCCCCATCCGTGCTCGCCAGGCTGCGCGCGTTCGTCCGGCGGTGCCGGACGGGGGGTTCCAAGGGGGTATGACCCCTTGGTCGCAGGACGAAGTCCGAGAAGTGGAGGCAGGGAGCGGAGCGACCGTTGGAAGGGGGAAGGCGAAGCGCTTCCCCCTCCAAGGAGGTGGGGATGCCCCTCCGCCGTGCCACCCCTCCACACCAATCACATGTTCGGAGATGCTATCGTTG
>JBAVVA010000276.1:0-21701 GCA_049697055.1 Candidatus Aminicenantales bacterium | reverse complement strand
AACCCGATGCTCTCCGCCATCCGCTTCTGGCTGAGGTCGATATCGAAGCCCATGACCCGCACGCTCTGCTGGATGGCGGTTAGTCGGGCGGCCGAGACGGCCTCCAGGACGGCTAAGTCATAGAGGCTGGCGGCCCGCTCACCCCGCAGGCTGCGGTTGAGCTTGCGCACCGTGTCCAGGGGCATGGTGATCCCGCCCAGCAGGGCATAGTGGCTGGTGCCCACCAGCCGGACATGGGTGTGGACCTTATCTCCGTGGACCTGCGCTTCGGAGACGAACGAATCGTTGACGGTCCAGGGCAGGGCGGGCATATAGGGAATAAGGATGTCGTTGACCGGCGGAAGGTTGCGGGAGCGGGAGAAGCTCGAATTGTAGAGCTCAACCAGCCGCTTGGAGAGAAGGATGGGGATGGGTTGGCCGGCCGGGGGGTCCTCAAACTTGCCGAACAGGGCGTCGTTCTTCACCAGCCGCGGGTCGATGCCGTCGGCCATGATCTCAAGCCAGGAGTTGAAATCCCGGACGGCCACCAGCCACTCGGGCTTGACGCCGGGCATGCGGGAGATGCGCTCGATCTCCTCGGGCGCAATCCGGCTGCCGACCATGGCCATGGTGGACGGAACGGCCAGTTTCATCCGGGGATAGACGGCCGCCACTCCCGGTATCCGCTTGAACTCGGCCAAGGCCGCCTCATCAATCACCCGGCCGCCCGAGGCGTCGTCAAACTGCACCATCCTGGGCACGACCTGGATGCGGTTGGCCTCCATGGGGAAGATCTCCGTGGACACCACGCGCTGGACCCCGCTGCCCAGTCCGATGAAGAAGACAAAGCTGGAGATGCCGACCACGATGCCGATACCGGCGAAAACGAAGCTCCTCCGGTTGCGGCGCAGGTTCTGGCCGACAAAGCGGCCGAGCTTTTGCGCGTTCATACCGGACCGGCCTCCACCACCCGGCCGTCCTCCAGGCGCACGGCGGCCGTCGCCCGGCGGAAAAGATGGTCTTCGTGGGTGACGGCTATGATGGTGATTCCGTCTTCGTCGTTGAGGAGCTCGAACAGGCCGATGATCTGGCCGCTCGTCCTGGTGTCCAAGTTCCCGGTAGGCTCATCGGCCAGGATGAGGCGGGGCCGGTTGAAAAGCGCCCGGGCCACGGCCACCCGCTGCTTCTGGCCTCCGGAGAGCTGGCCCGGAAAGCTGTGCAGCTTGTCCTTGAGCCCGACCCGGACCAGGACCTCCTCGGCCCTGCCGAGCGGGTCTGCTTCCTCGCGGCCAGCGAAGAAGGAGGCCAGGGTCACGTTCTGCAGAGCGTCAAGATGGTCAAGCAGGTGGAAGTGCTGAAACACGAAACCGACCGTCTGGTTCCGGAAGCGGCTGAGGGCCCGGTCATTCATCGAGCGCAGGTCGAGGCCGTCCACCACGGCCGTCCCGCTGTAGCCGGTGTCCAGGCCGCCGATGACGTTGAGGAGGGTGGTCTTGCCCGAACCGGAAGTCCCCACCACCTTGACGAAAGCGCCTTCGGCGATTTCCAGGTTGATGTCCTGCAGGGCCAGGGTGGCTCCCCCGCCCCGGCCATACTGCCGCCGGATATCGGTCAAGCGGACGATAGGCGAGCCGATATGTCTTGCGGTCGATCCTCGTTTTTTCTTTAGCGGCATGGAGGAACGTTATCATAGCACAACTTTATTTCGGGCTCTACGAGAATTGACAGCGACTCTCAGGCGGTCTATTCTTAAGCCGCCCGGTGAAATCGGCATCTCATGAAGTGCCCGAAATGCGGCTTCCTGAATCCTGAAGGCCTTTCCTTCTGCGGGAAATGCGGGACTCAACTTCATCCTCCCCAGGCCGGTCCCGTCTCCTCCACCATGACCATCCAGCAGCCTGCCGGCGCGCTTTCTCGGGGACAGATCCTGGCCGGAAGGTTCGAGGTCCTGGAGGAAATCGGCGCCGGCGGGATGGGCACGGTCTATAGGGTCCTGGACAGAAAGATCCAGGAGGAGGTGGCCCTCAAGCTCCTCAAGCCCGACGTTGCCGCTCAGGCCAAGACCATCGAGCGCTTCCAGAACGAGCTGCGCCTCGCCCGCCGCATCACCCACAAGAACGTCTGCCGGATGCACGACATCCACGAGGACGCCGGGGCCGTTTTCATCACCATGGAATATGTGCCGGGCCAAGACTTGAAAAGCCTGATCCGCAGCGCGGGCCGACTCTCCTTGGATAAGGCCATTTCTCTGGCCGAACAGATCGGCCAAGGCCTGGCCGAAGCTCACCGCTTGGGAGTGGTCCATCGCGACCTCAAGCCACAGAACATCATGATCGACCGCCAGGGCCTGGCCCGGATTATGGATTTCGGCATCTCCCGCCAGCTCAGCGGCCCAGAGTTGACCGCGCCCGGGATGATGGTCGGGACACCCGACTATATGTCGCCGGAACAAGTGAACGGCGAAACTGCCGACCAGAGGACCGACCTTTATGCCCTGGGAACGATCCTCTACGAGATGGTGACGGGACGCCCGCCCTTCGAGGGGGCGAGCGGCCTCAGCGTCGCCCTAAAACACAAATCCGAACCGCCCCGCCCTCCCCGACAACTCAATACCCAAGTGCCCGAGGCGCTCGACCGGCTAATCCTGAAATGCCTGGCCAAGAGCAGGGACCAGCGCTTTCAAAACACCGAAGAATTCCTGGCCGAGCTAGCCCGCCTGGAAAAAGGAAGCGCCGGGGAAACACTTCCGGCCAAAATGACCAGGACGGGCACTCTGTCCCCGGGCGAACGAGAATGCATCCAATCCATCGCCGTGCTGCCCTTCAAGGATATAAGCCCGCAACACGACCAGGACTATTTCTGCGAAGGCCTGGCCGAGGAGCTGATCAACGCCATGGCCCAGGTTAAGGGGCTTAAGGTCGCCGCCCGCACTTCCTCGTTCTTCTTCAAGGGGAAAGACGAGAATGTCCGCGAGATCGGCCGCCAGCTTAATGTCGAATCCGTTCTGGAGGGCAGCGTCCAGAAGTCCGGCAACCGCCTCCGCGTCACGGCCCAGCTCGTCTGCGTCTCGGACGGCTATCATCTCTGGTCGGAGCGTTTTGACCGGGACATCAAAGATATCTTCGATGTGCAGGACGAAATCTCGGTGGCCGTGGTCGATAAATTGAAAGTAGAACTCCGGGAAGGCGAGAAAGAAAAAGTCACCAAGCGCCACACCCAGAATAAAGAAGCTTACCAACTTTATCTAAAGGGACGCTATCATTGGAACAAGCAGGGTCCGCGGGATATGATCCTGGCTGTCGATTTCTTCCAGCGAGCCATCGACCTGGACTCCTCCTATGCCCTTCCCTACGTCGGTATCGCCGATGTCTTCAATATATTGGGGGAATTCGGCTTCATCCCTCCCCGGGAGGCGTATCTGAAATCCCGTTCGTTGCTCATAAAAGCCAAGGAAATTGACGATTCGCTCAGCGACCTCTATTGCTCCTTGGCCATCATCACCAATTGCTATGAGTGGGACCTTCCGGCCGCGGAAGGCCATGCCCGGCGGAGCATCGAGCTCAGCCCCCAGAGCACGTGGGCTCACAGCTTTCTTGCCCAAGTCCTAGGGACGATGGGTCGGAACGACGAAGCGCTCACGGAAGTCAAAAAGGCCATCGACCTGGACCCCTTATTTTCGATGAACTATGCCCTCCACGGCATCATCCTGTCGGGTTCGGGGCATTCGGAAGAGGGCCGGCAACAAATGCTCAGAGCCCTGGCCATGGAGCCCGACAACTCCATGCTGAATTACTGGCTGGGCATCGGGTATCTCGATAAGCCTGCTTTTCCGGAGAAGGCCATCGAATATCTGCACAAAGCCGCCGAGGCCGGCGTTACGTCCGCCTACGGCTTTCTGGGAATGGCTCAGGCCATGGCCGGCCGAAAGGAAGAAGCTTTAAAATATCTGGAGAAGCTGGAGAGAATCGAAAAAAAACCGTTTATCCCCCTCATGCTGAAACCTCTGCTTTATCTAAAACCCGGCTTGCGGCATTTCCGGGCCTTTAAAAAGAAATACTGCCCGCCCTACCTGAAAGCCTTGATCTACCTTGGATTGAACAAGCAGAAGGAAGCGTTGGTGTATCTTGAAGAGTCCAGTGCGGTCCGAGACTATCTCCAGCCTGTCATTCTGGGAACCATGAACTTACTTGACCTGCCCTGGATAGCGGACTTCACATCCTCGCCCAGGTTCCAGGCGCTTCTGGCCAAGATAAAAATTTCCTAAAGCCCGCGCCGCGCATTCCCTTGACGAATTGACAGCCCGGGAAGCCTATGATAATTATCTTGTGCGTTGAAGATCGGTCGGGGCTGACGGACATTTCAGAAGATCTTCCATGTTTCGTAAAAAGCTCTGCATTCTAATATCTTGAAGCGGGAGTTTGACCATGGACTGCCCACGGTGCCGGTTTGAGAATCCTCAGGACGCGCAATTCTGCATCGACTGCGGCGCGGCCCTGAAGGCCGAGCAGAAGCCCGCGACACTCGCCTGTCCACAGTGCCGCACCGAGAACAGCCCGGGCTCAGCCTTCTGCATCAACTGCGGAAATTCATTGAAGGCGGGCCCCCCTGCTCCGGCAGCGCCTGGAAAAGAAACCGCCGGGCCAATTCTCCAGCCGCCTCCCAAACCTCCGGTTGGCTCGAAGCCCAAGCCCGAACCGAAGAAAATAGATCTCCCCGAGCAGCTTAATAAAATCGATTGCCCTCGATGTCGTTCTGAAAACGAAGAGGACTCTGCTTTCTGCATCAACTGCGGCGCTTCCTTGAAACCGGTCCCGGCTATGCCGCCGGCTGTACCCGCCCAACCCCCGAGACCGAAGCCGGACCTCAAGCCCCAAGTTCCGCCTGCTCCTCAACTCGCCGCAGAACCGAAGCCAGTCCCCGCTATCCCGGTCGAGCCCAAACTTAAGGCCGAACTTCCCGCAGAGCTAACGCCGTCGTTGGCCAAGGCCAAGCCAAAGCCGGTAACTCCTCCCGAACCCAAGCTCAAGGCTGAATCGCTTGTAGAGGTGGCGCCCTCGGCCGCCAAGGCCAAGCCCGAGCCGATAACTCCTCCGGCGCCTAAAAAAGAACCTCCCGCCCCGCCGCCCGTCGCCGAGCGGATCGAAACACGGCGGCTGCCCAAGCAGGACATTTCAGCCGGCCCTGCTATCTCCAGCATGAAAAAGATTGAGTTGGCGAGTCCAACCCCGGAGCCGGCCTCAGCCGAAGCCAAGCGCCCTCAACCGAAGAAGCTGATCCTGCCGGTGGGGATCGTGCTGGCCGTGATGGCGGCCGCCCTGGCCATCTGGTATTTTGCGCTCCGGCCGCAGCCCTCGCCCAAGCCGGCGCTGCAAGAAACCCCAGCGGCCAAGTCCGCTCCTCTACAGGCCTCTTCGCCAGCGCCGGCGGCTGTGCCTCAGCCAATTCCTCCCGCCGCAACCCAAACCAAGTATCCGGCCGAGAAAGAGCAAATTGGCGAGGCAGCCCAATCTCCGGCTGCTATTCCTCCTCCTGCCGAGAACAAACAGGACGCTGCGGCGCCCCGTCTCACAGCCCCGCCAATTCCTTCCAAGCCGGCCGCCCAGCCGGCTGTCGCTGCTTCCGAACAGATCGCCCGGGGCATCGAAGCTTTCCAGCAGAAGGACTATGACGAATGCATCAAGCAGATGAAGTCCGTACTGGCCCAAGATTCCGGGAATAAAACCGCTCAGCGATATCTGGCCGATTCCCAGAATAAAAAGAAAGAAGCCCAGGAGATCGGAAGCCTGATCAAGGCGGCCGGGGAAGCCTACCAGGCCGGCGAGTTCGAGCAATGCCTGGAGCAAACCAAGCGGGCCCTGGCCCTGGACCCTAATCAGGAAGAGGCTCTTCGTTATGAAGAGATAGCCCATCAGAAGCTGGCCCCCCAGAGGATCAAATCTCTGGTGGACCAGTTCGCCGCAGCGGTCAACGGCGGCCAGCTCCTTCCTTTTTATGAGGCCTCCTGCAGCCCGGTTTTTTTTCAAAGAATTAAAAGGAATGTGGAACTGATGAACACCATGTATAGTCAGTTCCAATCCCAGTGTTCTCAGACGACCATGCGTTTCCTGGAAAAAGGTCTAATCGAAGTCCGCTTCTCCAATATCACCACGGGGCTGTTGAAGTCGGAAAATCGGAGGATGATCATCTTTGAAGGCGCCTATGTCTGGACCCTTCAGAGGGAGGGCGACCAATGGATGATCGCCGGCATTCAATCGCAGCCGGTCAGGAAAAAAGACTAAGAATCAGAGCCCCCATCACCTTTGGACGGCGGCCTCATCTGACTAGGAGCTAGCGGAGAGTGCCGCTTCGAGGTTGTACCTCCGTACCAAGGATTCCCAGCGGACCCTCCGGCTATAGGCTGTTTTCCGGTCTATAAGGAATATCAACCGCAACGACCCTTTTTCGGCGAAGGCTGTCACATGAAAGGGAGAGCGATTGGGGAATGGATTCGTTCCGCTGAGGAAGGATACGGCTTCGAGCAGAACGCTGCGGCGTTCGCCCGGCGCAAGGGACCGCAGTCCCAAGGGGGCCGGCTGGGCAGGGTCGAAAACGATACCCTCCGGGGCCAGCCTGAGGAATTCCTCCCGAACCGCCTGAGCCGTTACGGGCTTTCCCTTGGCCAAGGCCTCCGGGCTTAGGTCCGGGCCGAAGAATCCCATATTCACGGCGGCTTGCAGGGCGCTTTTTCCGTCCGGCTGAGGCCCGGTCGACCGGACTGATTCGGCCCAGCCCGCAGACTGAGCCAGAACCCAAGGCGGGCCAGCCCTCAATTTTTGACGGCCCGTCTCGAACCAGACGATCCGGTTCAGTCCGGACATGGCTGCGGCGCCGTGCCGGCCGAGCCGGCCGGCCAGCATCCGGGCGAACTGAAAATGGGCCCAAGCAGCCGTGTTGGGGTCTGAAGCCAGACTAAGCGCCGAAACCGTCATCAGTTTTTTGGTCCGGAGCGCTTCGGCCAGCCAATCCGGGAGGCAGCGGAGTTCTCGAAACGCCGGCCGCAGCCCCGCCCGGCCGCGGCGCAGGAGGAAGACCGCGGCGCTGAGCGCGAGCGTCAGCACCGCTCCGGCCAGCCGGCCTCCTTCTCCAGGGACAAACCAGCGAAGGATGGCCAGCCCGGCCAAAGAGAAGGCCCCGCTGAGCAGAAGGAGGCTGTATGCGCCTTCGGCATAGGACCTCATCTGCAGGGCGGCCAGGATAGAACGGACCGGGAAGAAAAAGAGAAGAAGCCAATAGATCGACCCCAAACTCCGGCCATAAAAAAGCGTGCCGGCCAAGGAAGCGATTCCCCAGAAGAACAGACCCAGGCAGGCGGCCAATCGGAGCACATTCCCTTCGAACCGTGCTTTGATACTCTTGTGAAGAGGGGTCTCCAGCCGCTTCAGGTCAAAATAAAAGAGCTGAGCCCATTCAAACCCGGCCCGCACGGTCGGCCCCAAAAGAAAGAACAGCAAGGCCAAAGCCACCGCCTCCTCCACCCTTCCCTTCTCGAACCTGAACAGGCCGAGGATCAGCACGGAGTCCAAGCGCATCAAGGCATATGAGGATCCGGCGGCCAGCCATTCCCCCCCCGAGAAAATTTTAGGACGGCTCTTTTTTTTCTCTTGGCCCGACGGCCAGGGAGACAACCCGATCTGGCGATAGGCGCGGCTGGTGAAGCGATAAAGAAGGGCCTGGCCGGCCAGGGTCGAAACGAGAAAGGCCAGGGGAATGCTCCACAATCGAAGCCACGGCCAGAAAGCCAGGACCGCCCCGAAGCTCAGCAGCTCCGTAACCAGGATGGAAGGCAGAGGCCGGAAGACGCGGCGCAGGGCATAGACTCCCGAGTGGTAGGCGCGGCCGACAAGGTCCAAGGCCAGGCGCAGCAGGATAACGGCCAGGTACAGGTCCGCGGGAAGGAAAGGCCGGATCTTATGTCCCAGGGCCAGCGGCGCCAGGAGCCAAACAGCCAAGCCAAGAACAACCATGGCCGCTAGCCGCAGGGCCAGGTTCAGCCGGCCGGCGATCTCCTGCGGGATACGATGACTTTGTCGCGCTCTCTGCAGGCTCCGCACCCTGGCCCTCATCGTCTCCAAGGAGCCCCACCAAAAACCGCTGGCCAGGCCGGCCGCGGCCTGGACAAGCAGCAGACTCTGGAACTGACGCAGGGAGAAGAACCTGAAAAGCAGAATGACCTGGATGAGGTGGAGGACAGAAGACAGGAAATAGCGCGCCATAAAATAGCGCAGCCGGTGCCAGGCATAGGCCGCGAACCGGCCTCCCAGGAGTGCATCTTCAAGGAGAACCACCCGGCCAGCCTTGGCGGCCTGACGGCTGAACCAGACGGCCAGGTCTTTCATGCGGCTTTCCTGGGCCACTTGTTCCTGGCCTGGAGGAGTGAGGCCAGCCCCCATTCCTCTCTGATTTTCCGATAGGGGAACCGCCGGAAGGCCCGCACGCTCCCCTCCCCGGCCACAACCTGCAAAACCGCCCTGGCCATGAGGTAATCAATCTGGGCCAGCTGGGGGCGGTGGGTCACCGCGCGGCGCAGGAGCCCGGCCGATTTTTGCTGAAAAAGCGCGGCCTCCGGGTCAAAGGTCTTATTCAGGGCGGCGCAGACGGCCCGCCCCACCATTTCCCCGTCTTCGTCCTTCAAGGCTTTGGCCGTGCGCAGGGCGCGGGCGCGCACATCACGGACGAGCTCGCGCAATTTATCCCGGTCCAGAGCCACCGTGCCGTCGCCAAAAACGAAGGTTCCCAGAAAAGGGACACGGGTTGTCCCCTGAGCCTGGGGCCAGACGTCCGACCGGCGGCCGGCGCCCGTCAGATAAAGGTCGAGGCTCTTATCAGGCTTGACTTGAAGCCCCAGCCGGGCTAGGGTCCGGTCCACGGTCCGGGCCGCCTCTTGAACGACGCCGGCTTCTGGATGAGCGAACAGGAGGTCATCCGAATAGCGGGCATAAAAGCCGCCGGGAATGCGGTCCAGGGCATGGTCGAGGCCGTCGAGGTAAAGGTTGAACAGCACGCAGGAAACCGGCTGTCCGGTGGGGACGCCGCGCAGCAGGGAGGCCAGACCGCCATCCTTCGAATAGAACTCGGGCCTGACCACCTGCTCGACGATCTTCCAGTCGGCTGGAGCGAGCCGGCGGCCGGAGGAGGAAAAAAGATCTTTCAGCATGGGCCAGACCGGCGACTCAGGATGGACGGGGATGGAATCGGTGTAGGAGTCCACGTCCCGGCGGATGACATACAGGCCGCGCCTGCTGAGTTCGACCGGTGACCGGCGCCGGCCGCGAATATAAGAAGCGAACAGCGAGACCGCATCCCACCAGGAAAGGCCTCGCCGGTAGGAAAAAAGACGGGGCGAAAGACGGGCGGAGACAGCCTCCCCGATGATCTCGGCCACCACGCCGTGGAGAACGAGGTCGGTCAAGCGGAAAGTGTAGACATCCCTGTCCTTGCCTTTGGTGGTGATGGTGAAAACCCGGCCGGGCGCGAACTCATACAGCCCCCGTCGGACAGTTCCGGCCAGCCGCCGGGCCACCGCGGCCCGATGGAGGCTGACCGCGGCCAAAGGAACGCCATCCTGTTTCAGGTCGAAGGTCCGGCGGCCGAGCAGACGGCGCTGGTAGAGACGGTCGATCTGTCGTTCGTAGCGGCGGCGATTGCAGAGGTCGCGTCGAAGGTTCATCAGGGTCTTTTGTCCGGAACCGGAGTTAACAGCCGGCCGCCGGCCGGGGCGGGGGTCTGGCGTGTGGCTATTGTCTTTTTATCTTGGGCAGGCATTGGATCATGCGCCCGTCGCAGACGGGTGTTGGTCCTTGCCTGCCCCTTCCCTGGCCCGGGCAAGACCGCGGTCTCTGCCAGGGCCGACAAGATTGCGGCTATGGCCGCAAGAGCCGCCAAACCCTCGCCCCGGCCGGCGGCTGTGAATGAGCATATCGGAATCTTATATCAACACACGGCGCGGGCCGTCAAGAAGCCTGCGGCGATAATATTTCGCCGGTCTCCCATCTATGATAATCTAAGACCAAGTTCCTGAAGGAGAGATGTCGTCATGGCCTTAAAAAAAGAAGAAACCCTCAAGATCTTCCGGGATACGGGCGCTCTTCTGGAGGGGCACTTCATTCTGACTTCGGGGCTCCACAGCGCTTCCTATTTCCAGTGTGCCAAAGTCTTTCAATATCCCTGGCATGCCGAGAAGCTGTCCAGGGAAATCGCCGATCATTTCCGCAAAGAGAAGATCTCAGTCGTCGTCTCTCCGGCGGTGGGAGGGATCGTCTTCGGCCAGGAGGTCGGCCGGCTGCTCAACTGCCGGGCCATCTTCACCGAGAGGGTCGAGGGTAAAATGGCCCTCCGCCGGGGGTTCGAGCTTTCGCCCGGCGATCGGGTCCTGGTGGCCGAGGACGTGACCACCACCGGTGGCTCGGTCAAGGAAGTGATGGAAGCGGTCCGCTCGGCCGGGGCCGAGGTCGGAGCGGTGACGGCGGTGGTGGACCGCAGCGGCGGCCGCGCCCAGTTCGGCGTGCCCTACTTCTCCTTAATAAAGATGGACGTCTCCAACTACGACCCCAAAGACTGCCCACTGTGCAAAGCCGGGAGCCAGGCGGTCAAGCCGGGCAGCCGTGGCCTGAAATAGAATTCATCGGAATTATTAAGCTGACAATTGTCCTTTAAACAGGACGCCTGCTTATCGCCTCTCTGATTCTTGCCCTATTAGCTTCTGGCATGCCTTTTGCATTCTACTAAATAGACTCAACCCAGTATGAGTGAGGAGGACATGATGAAAAGCTTACGTATAGCAGAGGTCATCGCTCTTTCTATTCTTGCATTTTTTGTAAACCTGGGCTACGGACAGGAGCGCTTCCAGGCCAATATCAATTTCATGCTCGGATTCCCGCAGGGCAGCTTCAAAAATAATATCGACCGAACGGCCATCGGCGGCTCGGCTGACTTTCTCTACAGGCTTCCCCGTTCACCTTTTCTTGTCGGAGCCTCTATTGCCTTTATGAACTATGGCTACGAATCAAGGGAAGAATTCTTCAGCCCTGATATCCAGGAAGTCCTGGTGGACGTAGCGACGTCCAACAATATTTTCAATGCTCATTTCCTGTTCCGGTTTCAGCCTCTTTACGGGCCGGTGCAGCCGTATATCGAGGGGCTGCTGGGAGTGAACCATCTTTACACCGAAACCGCGGTATACAATCAGGAATACGACGAAGATGACGAGATCGCCCGCACCGTCAATCTGCAGGACACGGTCTTCAGCTATGGGGCCGGGGCCGGGGTGATGATCCACCTCCTGGGCTTCTCGCACCACGGCCGGAGTGTCGGGCAAGGCCTCTACCTTGACCTGGGCCTGCGGTACCTCAAGGGAGGGCGGGCTGAGTACATGCGGGAAGGAGACCTCGTTCGCGGAGACGGCTTCGTTGAATATTATGTGCGCGAATCAAAAACCGATCTGGTCAAGACTTTCATGGGCCTGACCTTCGCTTTTTAAATTTATTCTGGCAGCCCTGGCCGGACTCGAACCGGCAATTAAGAGATGAGCAAAACTCTGCTCCATCCGGCCGGGCCGAATAGCAGCCCGCGAATCAAGAATTTTCTTTAGCTAAAGCTAAGGTTTTTTTATCAAAATTGATATAGAATAACTGAAAATCGACCTCATATGGAAAACAAGGGCCTTCCCCGTGATGTCATCCTACCCGAAGTCAACGGCCTATTAAGGAGGGAACTCATGAGAACAATCGGCAAGGCTAAACTATCTATCATTATGAGCGCATTGTTCGGGCTATCAGCTTTGATGGGCGCTGCTCTTTTTGGCGCTAACCTCAACGGAGATAGATCCCAGCAGCCGGGCGGGAATATCGTCGTGCACATAACGCCGGATGATGCCGTCCAGCTTGGAGCCAAGTGGCGGCTGGCCGAATCGCCCTATGAACGGTGGAAGGACAGCAACATCCAGATGATGAACCTGAACCCGGGGAACTACACCCTGGAGTTCACGGACGTGGACGGCTACGCCAAACCGGCCGCCTCCACAATCCGGATCACTTCCGGCGAGACACTAAGCATCAACGCCCAGTACATTCTTCAGACCTCCAGCCTGAAGGTCTGGATACGACCGCCCGAGGCCGTGGCCGCGGGCGGGAAATGGGAGGTGGTCTCCAGGAACCAGTGGCTCAGCGGATGGCACAACAGCGGCGATACCGCCGCCAATATCCCCACCATCCAAACCACGCTCTGGCTGAAAGACCTCGAATCGGATGAGTGGAACTATCCGGCCGGCGAATTTATCTATCTGGTCCCCAACGAGCTCAAGGAGATGACCCTGACCTACACCCGGCCCAAGGGCACGATCGCTGTGGACATCCAGCCTTCGGCGGCCAGAAACGCCGGAGCCAAGTGGCGGCACCGGAAAATGGGAGAGACGGCCTGGTCGGCCTGGCACGAGCCGTCCTCCATCCTCACGGGCATGCGCCAGGCGTCCTACCAGATCGAATTTATGGAACTGGCCGGCTGGCTGCGCGCCGACTTCGCCCAGTTCGGCCATTACACAGACAAGAACACGGTCGTTCCCGGCACCTACACCATGAACATGGGTTCCCTGACGGTGGCCATCGAGCCGGAAGCGGCCCGCTCAGCCGGCGCTGTCTGGCGCCGGGCCGGCACAAACGCCTGGCTTCCCAGCGGCCGCACAGTCAATTATGTCCCGGCCGGACAGGCGACCGTGGAATTCTTCGAAATCCCCGGCTGGGCCTCTCCCGGCAACCAGGCCGTCACCATCCGGAAGGACCAAACCGCTTCCCTGACCGCAACTTACGCCGTGAACCGGGGCTCGCTGAGAGTAAACCTCACTCCACCGGAAGCGGTAGCGGCCGGAGCCAAATGGCGCCGGGTTGGAACCCTAGCTTGGCGCAACAGCGGCGAGACGGAAACGCAAGTTCCTGCCGGACAATGCCCCATCGAATTCTTCGACGTCTCCGGCTGGCAGAGTCCCGCGGAGCAGACGGTCACCTTGACCAAAGACACGACAAATATGTTCGAGGCCAGCTATATCTCGACCGCTCCGCCCGGCTCGCTCACCGTCCAACTGGGACCGCTCGAGGCGAGGAACGCCTGCGCGACGTGGCGCTGCAAGCGTTCGGACTCCGCGGACTGGTCGGGCTGGAAAGAAAGCGACAACACCGTCGCCGGCCTTGCTTCCGGCAGCTATTCCGTGGAGTTCAAGGACCTGTCCGATTGGCAGCCTCCGGCAGCCCAGTCCGTCACCATCCATTCAGGGCAGACGACTTATCTCGATAAGATGTATGACCGCAAAACGGGGTCCCTCAAAGTCCAGCTTCTCCCTAAACAAATGCCGAATCTCGGCGCGAAATGGCGCCGCCAAGGCACAGCCGCTTGGCAGGACAGCGATCATGTCGAATCGCCCAGGCCGGCCGGCGATTGCACTATCGAGTTCAAGCCTGTCTCGGGCTGGGTCAAACCTTTAGAAATGCAGGTCAGGATCGAGGCCGGCCAGGTCAATACCTTCCAGGCTACTTACGCCGAATCTGTCGGCTCGCTGACCGTCACCATCAATCCACCTGAAGCTGAGAGCGCCGGAGGCATGTGGCGAAAGGCTATGGTGCCCATGCCGGATCAATGGCGGAGCAGCGGCACCACGGCCGCCAACATTCCCACCGGGACCCAAACCGTCCAATTCAAAGAGATCTCCGGCTGGACCAAGCCCCCTGACAGGAGTGTCACCATCACGGCCGGCCAGACCGCCTCCCTCATCGGCACCTATACGGCCACTCCTCCGCCGGCGGGTTCGCTCAGGGTCACCATCACTCCTCAGGAAGCGGTGACCGCCGGGGCCAAGTGGCACGTCTATAAAACAGCTAGTTGGCACAGCAGCGACTACACGCTTCAGAACATCGTCAACGATTCGTTCACCGTCGAGTTCAAGGACGTCACGGGCTGGACCACGCCGGCCGGCCAGAACGTAACCATCAACCAGGGCCAGAACATCACCCTCACCGGGACCTATACGGCGACGACGCAGGCTCAGACCGGCTCGCTCCGGGTGACCATCCAGCCCCAAGAAGCGGCGAGCGCCGGAGCCCGATGGCAGGTAAAGGGAAGCCAAGCCTGGCAGGCCGGAGGCCAGACCCAGGCCGATATCGAGATAGGAGCGAAAACCATCGAGTTCAAGGACATCACCGGTTGGACCACGCCTTCCGATACGGCTATCCAAATCAACCACGGACAAACTGCCACGTTGACCGCAACCTACACCCGCGTGGCGCAGAAGGGCTCTCTCAAGGTGACCATGGATCCGGCCGCTGCCCGGACGGCGGGCGCCAGGTGGCGGCTTACGGGCACGACGATTTGGCTCACCAGCGGATCAACCAAGACGAACCTGGCGGTGGGAGAACAGACCGTTGAGTTCAAGGACATCACGGGCTGGGCTAAACCCGGCAACCAGTCTGTCCAGATCACCGCCGGCCAGACAGCGACCTTGACCGTTCAGTATGTCTTGACCTCCGGGTCCCTGAAAGTCACGATCGAGCCCGCTGCGGCGCGGAGCGCAGGGGCCAAGTGGAGACCGGTGGGCACAACGACCTGGCGGAGCAGCAACATCCCCCTCTCCGGACAAAATGCCGGAAGCTGCACGATCGAGTTCAAGACTTTATCAGGATGGAACAAGCCCCCCGACCAAACCGTGACCATTGCCGCCGGCGAGACGACGAAAACGACGGCAACTTATACCCGGCAACCCGGTTCACTCAAAGTCAACCTGCAGCCTGCGGCCGCGGTCAGTGCCGGCGCCCAATGGCGCCCGGCCGGCACGACGACCTGGTACGACAGCGGACACACCCTGTCTGATATTCCCGCCGGGAGCTGCGCCATCGAGTTCAAGGATGTTTCCGGCTGGCGGAAGCCGGCCAATAAAACGGTACCCATTCAGGCCGGCGGGACAACAATAACATCAGGCGTTTATTCCTCTTTATCCAGCAAACCAAAGGGAGAAAGATAACAAAATCAATACCATTGACAGGAATTCTTATCGAGTGATATTCTTTTTTTGCCTGACTCCAGATATCACCAAGGGGGAAACATGAAAATAAAAGCATTGTTTCTGCTGGCCAGCGCTCTCTTTCTAGTCTCCGTCTCCCCGGCCAAAGAAGAAACGCTCTTCGAAGCCGTACTCCGGGACGCCGAATTCCACCCCCTCCTCATTACCGAAGCGAGCCTGGAAAAAATCAATCAAGTGGTCGGATGGTGGACACTAAAATTTGAAAATGGAGCCGTGGTCACAACTCCCCAGTATACGGTGGGCTTGACCTCGAAAAAAGATATTTGGTGGATCGGAAAAACCTATATCGTTTATAAAAAGAGATTCGGCCAATACTACTATTCCATTAAACCAAAAGAAGAGGAAAAAGAATAAGCCTTTTCTCGAACAAAGAGGAGGATGAAGTGATTCAGGTCGTCGGCATTATGATCGGGGCCTACATCTTCACTCGGATGATTGAGATCTTGGCCACGACGGAAGCCAAAAAAAACAAGCTTTTTCTGAGAATCTGCGCCATCATCACCGCCGTTATGGCGGCCGGGAGCATCTTCGCGCTCATAACCCAGGGCGAACAAATATCATCCTTTTTCAAAAACATCAGCTTCTAAAAGGACGCGCACCGTTAAGACGATGCTGAAGTCCTTATTCTTAATCCCTATTATCGGGTCAAGCGAAGGTTTTTATTAAAAAAATAGCTAAAATTATAATTAAGATTGGCAGCGGGCTTGAATCACTTCATCATCGCATCCCGCTTCGCTTTAAACTCGCTCTCGGGGCTCCAAGCGGGCCAGGCCGTGGAGTCAGCGAGGTCTTCGCCGATCTGGAAAAGTATCTGGGCCTGCTCGACGGCCCCGCTCAAATCCCAGTTGGGATCGAACGCGTCGGCGGGTTTGTGATAGCGCTGGGCGATATATTCCCTGCGCTGTTCAAGACCCCAGCCCTCGGGCTTGCCAATGTAATCGACCCCGGAGCTCATATTCAGTGCAGGCACGCCCTTTTGGGCGAAGCTGAAATGATCAGACCGGTAGTAGCTGCCGTGTTCAGGCTGGGGATCGGGCTTCACCACTTGGCCGTGCGCGGCCGCGTATTTCTTGACCAGATTATCGAGGTCTGATTGACCGTAACCGATGATAGTGACGTCCTTTGTTTTTCCCAGCACGTTCATTCCGTCCATGTTGAACACGGCCACAGTTTTCTTCAGCGGATAGATTGGCTGCTGGGCGTAATACTCCGAACCGAGGAGTCCTTTCTCTTCGGCTGTGACCGAAAGGAACAGCACGGAGCGGCGGGGCGGCCCCGGCAATTTGGTGAAGGCCTTGGCGATTTCAATCAAGGCCGCCACACCCGAAGCGTTGTCCACGGCGCCGTGGAAGATTTCCTTTCCTTTGGGCGTCTCCCGCAGGCCGAGATGATCCCAGTGGGCCATAAAGATCAACCACTCGGTCTTGCCTTCCGGATCACGTCCGTCAATTTTGGCCACGACGTTGTTGGAATTGATCTTTCGATTCTTAAGGTTCAAGGTGAGTGAAGCCTTCACCCCAAGTTCTTCAGGCCTGAAGTCGGGTGACACGGCGGCCTTCTTCATTTCCTCAAAATCTTTCCCGGCCATCTTGAAAAGTTGCACGGCGCGATCGCGCGTAATCCAGGCTTGGATGGGAACCTTCGACTTGCCTTTATCTTTGGACTCGAGGGTAAACTGTTCTCCGCTCCAACTGCCTTTCACCACTTCCCACGGATAGGCCGCCGGTTCGGTTTCATGAACGATAATGCATCCCGCGGCCCCTTGGCGCGCTGCTTCTTCATACTTGTATGTCCAACGGCCATAATACGTCATCGCCTTCCCGCCAAACATTTTAGGATCGAGCTTGGTTGGATCTTTGGGGTCCGGCACAGACGGATCGTTGACGAGCACGACCATGACCTTGCCCTTGACCTCAACGTCTTTGAAATCGTTCCATTTGTATTCGGGGGCGACAACGCCGTAGCCGACAAACACCAGCGGCGCATCCATTGATACCATGGGTTCTACGCGCGCGCTGAAAGCGATGTAGTCGTCGCCGTATTTCAATTCCTCTTTTTTGTCGCCCGCGCTGAAAACGAGCTTGGCCTCGGCATTTTCGATCGTCTGTCCGATCATGGGGACTTTTTGGAAATAAGTGCCGTCCGTATTGCCCGGTTTGAGGCCAAGCTTCTTGAAAGAGTCGGCGATGGTGCGGGTCGATAGCTCTTCTCCCTTGGAGGCGGGCGCCCGGCCGTCATACTCATCGGAAGAGAGCGTTTTAATCATGTCGGACATTTCTTTGGCGCTGATGCTTTGAAGCGCCTTTTGATCCGTCTCGGATTTTTCGGCACCCGCCGGTGTCATCGCCAAAAGCATGCCGGCGATGAGGGCGCAGAGCGCGATTATGCTGGGTCGATTCATAAGAAACTCCTTTCTTCCTTCTTCATCTAAGGACTCCTCTTAGTACATCAGATATATATCGCCGGCCTAAGGCCTATGTCAAGAAATCCCAGAACAACGCTCTGTGCCGTTCGTTCGCTTGTTTTCCTTTTAAGCACCATTAGGCCAAGCTAAGCGAGATTTAGCAGTTTATGTGATACCGGTGTGACATGGGGAGAGGTCTGTAAATACTACATTTGTTGTCTTGTTCAATTTCCAAACTGGATTGTTATCCACTATTTTGCTAGGGATAAAAATAATACCCGTATCCCCCAATTCAAGAATTACGTTAAGATAAGCCGCTCTCCGGAACGCAATACTTTTTAGACATATCGAATATTTATTCGCCCCTCTGACAAATGGATTCCCCCAAGTTATAACAAAAGATTAACAACGAAAAAGCGCATTGTCAATAATGCCATGTTGAACTTAAATCTTCTTTAAAGTAACAAATGACCTATTATATGGAGAGGCTGGTGGATTCAGGCAGTACCAATAGCCCCATTGAATAATTTGAGGGGATTATCCAACTTTTAACTCTCCTTGGGGGAATATGGGTGCTTAGTACCTAAGGTCTCCGATAGTCAGATGGACCTTTTTGCGGTTGACAAATACGCAACAAGTACTATTGGCTGGGCTACCGGACGCCGCATGAAGTTTATTATGGGACGCGGGCGGCGATGGCGCCGTCTTCGGAGGCCGTGGTGCTGACATGGACCGGGCCGAGATCGTCGCTCCTGGGGCTTCTGGTGAAGCCGTTTTTGCCGGCTTCCTGCGGGAAATGGCTTTTGGGCGTTGAAAGGGTTAAAATGGTTAAGAGAGGCAGGCTCTCGGTCCACCTTCAGAAAACCCCTCAACTGTCCAAAGAATGGGGAGAGGGTCACAATTTAAAGCAAAAATACACAAAAGCAAAATAAGAGTTATTTTTTTCACCTTTGACCCTTCCTTTATTAGATTATTTTTATATCATATAAATAAAACATAGCCATCCAGCGGAACTCGACGGACCTTTGATCTTCCGGTGAAGATTTTCTCCGGCCACATTATTTTCCCCGATTGTTGATCTGGGGCTGGGAGCTTTGTCAGAAAATCTAGTTTGAGCTCCGATCCCTTCTGAAATAATAAAGCGGCGGCGCGTGCGGCTTGTTCTGGTCGATAGAATTAGAGTCCGAACGCGAAGCCGAGTCCCAGGGTCAGCCTCATACCTCCCAGGTCGACCGACTCGTCAAAGGGTTTGACGCTGAGGGGAATGAATTTGAACTCGGCGCAGGCGAACAGGTTTTTCAAGCCTTTCAGCGGATGCACCTTGGCACCGACGGCGAAGAAGAAAGTCGCTTTCGAGGCATCGACATCCTGCGCAGCCGGGCTGTCCACCGTTTGCATGTAGAAAAACGAGCCGAATCCCGCTAGAGCGTAAGGGGTGATAATGCCCAGGGGCATCTGGTAGCCGGCGAAAAACTCGAATCCACTGACTTTAAGAGTGGTCGCTTCATGTAAGAGTCCGATCTTTCCGCTTTTCGAATATCCGAGTTCGTACCCCGCACCGGCGATTACGCCTTTCCAGGGATTGACGGCGAGGTAGGGGAACAAGCACAATCCGTTGCCGTACACCTCCCGGATTTCGGAGTCGCTGACAGTTCTCAGACCGGCTTGTAGTCCCCCGAAGATCTCCATGGCTTGGACGGAAATGGACAGGGCTAAACCCATAATGAATAGACTGATAAACTTCTTCATGGCGACCTCCCTCAGTTGCTGACTTCGGCAGGGCGGCTCTCCCGGCCGAGGTCGTCGACGGCCGTAACACGGTAGGTGAACCGCTGGTTCCTATCCACGTTCCGGTCATTATACTGTAAAGTTGAAGCGTCGACTTCACCAAGCTGCTGGTAGGTGCTGTCCGATGCTCCGTAAGATTTACTATAGATCCTGTACTTTGCCACATCCGCTCGAGTGTTGGCATTCGCCTGCCAGTTAAGCTGGTTGAGCTGCTCCTTATAGAAGATATAACTGTTCTCTAGCGGAGTGAGGGTGAGGCTGGCGGGCGCGAGCAAAGCGGCCCAGAAGGTGGCGACTCCGGCGGGATCATCTCCCGCGGTGGGAATGGAGGTCACTCCAAAGGTGTTGAGGTTCACGAGCTGTACGTCAAACGTTCTATCAAGAGCATTCGTGCCCACGACGGCCTGGGTCCCGCCGGGCGCGACGGCCAGGATATCGACGCCGTAATAGGCACTTGAACAGGAGGACAGGAGATTCGCCGCAGGCGAGGCACCTAACGAAACCCTCCCCGGGGCATTGACGTTAACCCAGCTTATTTTGTCCGGTCGGTCGTTCGTGGAAACGATATAAGCGCGCTGGCCATCCGGAGAAAAATCAATTGATTGGGGAGAACTGGTGAGATCGATATAAGAAGGCACCCCGGGAACAACCGTACCGGGTCCTGTGATCTGAAAGACGCCGGCTCTCCTTTTCCATACATTGGCTACCAGGGCTGTTGTCCCGTCCGGTGAGATGGACACATTCGTGGGGTTCTCCGGAGAAGACAGTTCGCCCTCGGAAACAAGCCCGGTATAACTATTATTAATTCTTCCATATATGATCCGGTTAGAACTAACATCACAGATTATGACCGTCCCGTTGGGAGCGATGTCTACGGCCTGGGCGGTGCCGCCATGCGTTTGGAGCTCATAGACGCTGTAGCCGCTAAAAGTTTCCGGGTTGAAAAAGATAAGCCATCTCACCGACGAGCCGCCAAAGCCGTCGGAGATAGCGGCGAAGTTTCCGTCGGGTGAGATGGCAATATCCTCAGGCATTATTTCCGAAATGGCGAGCTTCCCCGCCAGCTTGGGATTCGTAGGATCGGATATATCGACACGGTACACCTCGTTGTTGTAGAAGTTTGAGATAAGGGCATAGTGATCATCCGGCGTAATAGCTACATCCACTAATCCTCTTTGATGTCCCAACTGTCCCGTTAAGAACGGCCCGTAGATTCTCGGCGGATTCTGGCCCAGGTCGATGATGTGGATGTTGGCCCCGTTACGGTTGACCACAATGGCCCAGGGCCTGGCCCAGCCCAAAGACCCGAGGAAAAGGATAGCTGCTAAAATGACCGTCACTTTCTTCATTCAACCCTCCTTTTCAGTTTATAAGAAAAAGCACCCGGCGAAATCCGGATAAATATCCGGTGAACGGGAGAGGAAAAGCCTTGAGTATAGCGTAATATGTTCGTCATTTTATTATAATTATCAACCCCTTTTTTAGGCTATCAATGTATTTCTTCCTTGTCAAGTATAGCTACCAACAAGATATATTTCAAAATATTCTATTTAAATAAATTTCATATACATCAATTTATTCAATCAAATTAGCTTGAAATAGAAGCATTGGGTTTTTGAAATTGGCTAGGATATTAGTGCTGATTAAAATAGTTAATAGGCAGCGACCTTGCTCTAGAATGCCCAAATTTGGCCCGTATTTGCCCCAGGATAGACTTTTCTGGCATATCTAAGCATAGTCTCTCCCTACCCCCCTGGAGGCGCGAATATAACCTGCATCGGCCTCTCAGCTCTCTGGGATACAGGCCTCCAGCGCCAGAGACTAGAATGCTTGAAAATCTCACTACAGAGGTGGTACATTGAGCGGGGGCAGGTCATTCTGCGATCGCAGCCGAAAACAAAATTCCTATTCACTCTATTTTTAATTATTACAATAAACACTATAGGTTTGGCATTCTGTAACGTATGGCCAACTTGTTGAGCAGGCATATGAATTATGATCCGAGTATTTGAAGTCAAGGCTATGTTGACCTGCTGCTAACGTATAATCTTTCGTTGCGCCTACCGTCAATCTCCCCTGATTAACGCCGTCGATTATTATATCGTAATCTAGGCCTCTAGAGGATTGATTGCTTACGCGCAAAACCCCCGTATGGTATTTCTGGCAATCGGGCACTGTAGGAGTCGGAGTAGTAGGCGTACTATTGTTGCAAGAAGAGAAAATAGTCGGAACTAAAATTAGTAATACACCGCCCATTAACAAACTGAAAATCTCAACTCTTCTCATTATGGTCCCCTCCTTTTTTCTGTTTTCATAGAAAATTCTATTAATAATATAACACTTAAAATGGAAGAAAGCAATTTGTATATCCTTTAATTCTGCGTAGCAGATAAAGAAATAGTGTTTAGCGTTCTTCTATTCCACAGCGGGGAC
>JBAVVA010000275.1:0-1933 GCA_049697055.1 Candidatus Aminicenantales bacterium | reverse complement strand
CTCCGACAGCGGCGGCTTTCAGATCTACAGCCTCACTCCCCTGGCCGAGGTCAAGGAAGAGGGCGTCCGCTTCTCCTCCCACCTCGACGGGACCAAGATCTTTCTCCGGCCGGAGGATGTGGTGGATATCCAGGTCAAGCTGGGCACGGACATCATGATGTGCCTGGACACCTTCCTGCCCTATCCCGCCTCCAAGGAGAAGATGACGGAGGCCGTCCGCTTGACGACCCAGTGGGCCAAACGCAGCCGGGCGCGCTTTGCCGAGCAGGCGACCCGCCAGCAGCTGTGGGGCATTACCCAGGGCGGCGTGCACTGGGACCTGAGGCAGCGGAGCATCGAAGAGCTCATGGACATCGGCTTCCCAGGCTACGCTCTGGGGGGCCTGGGCATCGGCGAACCTAAAAGCCTGCTCCTGGAGACCGTGGAGAGGGCCTGCCGCCTGCTGCCCCCGGACAAACCCCGCTACCTGATGGGGATAGGCTACCTGGCCGATATCCTGGAAGCTGTGGAGCGCGGGGTGGATTTCTTCGATTGTGTCCTGCCCACCCGGAACGCCCGGAACGGCAGCCTTTTCACCAGCCGCGGCTCGATTGCCATTAAGAACCAGAAATACGCCCGCGACGAGCGGCCCCTGGACGAGGACTGCCGCTGCTACACCTGCCGGAACTTCTCCCGGGCCTATCTCCGCCATCTCTTCGAGCGCGGCGAGATCAGCTCGGCCGTGTTGAACACCATTCACAACCTGTATTTTTATCTTGACTTCTTCAGGAAAATCCGGCAATCTATTTCATCCAATTCCTTTAAGGAACTGAAAAGGAATTTCGTTTCAAAAGAGGTATAAACGTCATGATGCCTTTGAACCTATTTGCCCTCCAGGCAACTCAGACCGGGACGCCACAGACCGTCCAGGGCACTCAACAAGCTGCCCAGCAGGCCGGCCGGGGCGTTGCGGGCGGCTCTTCCATGATGATGTTCGTCTTCATGTTCGGCATCTTCATCATCTTCTACCTGCTCCTCATCCTGCCCGCCCGCAAGAAACAGAAGAAGCACATGGTGATGGTAGAGAACCTCAAGTCCGGCGACCGCATCATCACCACCGGCGGCATCCACGGCACGGTGATGGGCACCAAACAGGACCGGCTGGAGGTCAAGATCGCTTCCAACACCGTCATCCAGATCACCAAGAGCGCCGTAGGGGCCATCTTGCCCAAACCCGAAAAAGAAAAATCGGACTAGGATAAGCTTCCCCTCCGCAGCGCCTTAAGTTTTGCCAGGTACCGAATCCAAGGGACAGGGTCAACAATGAAAAAGAACTTATTAGCCCGAAGCATCCTGGTCCTGGTCATCCTGGGCGTGGCCCTCATCCTTTCCTATCCGCCCAAAAAAATTCCGCTGGGCCTGGACCTCCAAGGCGGCATGCACCTCGTTTTCCAGGTGGCCACCGACGATGCCATCAATGTCTACACCGACCAGTCCATCGGCCGGCTCAAGCAGCTGCTGTCCAACAAAAAAATCACGGTCAAATCCTTAACCAAGGCCGGGCTGGGCCACATCAAGATCCAAGGTTACAGCCCGGACGATGAGGGCAAGATTGACAGCGTGCTGGGCGAATACCTGAAGGACTGGGATACCTCGTTGACCAGCACCTCGGCCACCGCGACGCTCAAGCCCGAAGCCGCCCGCACCATCCGGACGGAAACGGTGGACCTGGCTCTGGAGACCATCCGCAACCGGGTGGACCAGTTTGGAGTCTCCGAGCCGACCATTCAGCGCCAGGGCGGACTGGAGGGCCAGCAGATCGTGGTAGAGCTGCCCGGCATCAGCAACCCCGAACACGCCATGACCCTTATTAAAACCACGGCCCTGCTGGAGTGGAAATTGGTCCAGGCCGGCCCGGCCGCTGAGGAGGCCACGCTCCTCAAAAACTTCAGCG
>JBAVVA010000274.1:0-20563 GCA_049697055.1 Candidatus Aminicenantales bacterium | reverse complement strand
ATATATGACGGTCTGATAGGGGAACGCCGCATTCTTGGGAAGGAAAAGCCAGGCCATGACCCGCTCGCCGCCGTAAGCGGCGTCAAAGCTGATCTTTTCAATAAACCATTCAGGGCTATCCTTCTTCGACTCCACTCTGGCCTTCAAATCGGTTTTATCGTAGGAAAACTGTTCCTTGTAGACCTGGAAAATGGAATCGGCAACCGGCTTTTGTTTGGCGATATCTTCTGTTTTTCCGATTATAGAAAGGCGCTGAAAGGCCAACCCTGGAATTTTCTCCAGCTCACGATAAAAAGCGCATCGGAACCCGTTCTTGGCGGAGCGGTCCATGGCCGGAGCTTGACTCCGATTATTGAACATGTAGGTGTTGTCCCCCCAGGCGCCGCCCCTGATCAATCTTCCCTTAGGCATTTCGTTCCAGCACCATTCCCTCACGTTCCCGGCCATGTCAAAAGCCCCGTAGGCCGTTACCCCAAGAAGACTCCCCACTGGAACTGGGCCCTTCCCCAGGAAATTGCTGAACGGAGCTAAAAGGGCTAAACCCGGCGTAGCTCCGCTCCCCGCGATCCACCAATGGTATCCCGTCGGCAGGCTTTTCCCGGCGAATTCCGCATAGGCCGCCGCCTCGTACCAGCTGATTCCAGACACCGGATAGTCGCCCTGCCCCTCAGGATAATCTCCCGCCTGCCATCCGGCCGGGCCGGGCAACCCCGTTTGATCGACGAATCCCTTGACCGCTTCCTCCCAGGTCAGTTCTTTTCCGCCCTTGACAAATCGCTCCTTCCAGAATTTCTTGTTCCGGTATCCGCCGCTGTTGACGAATTCCTTATACTGCTTGTTCGTGACTTCGTACTTGTCGATGTAGAAATCATCCAATTTGCCGACATTTATTTCCGCTCCCGTGACCCGCACCATGCCCGGTGGAATGCCTTCTTTTTTATCCAGGATTCTCACGAGATCATAGGGAACAATGAGATCAGGTTTCGTGTAATCATCCTTGTAAGTGGAAGCCGCGGCCAGGACCGTCTCATAGCCCTCCTTTTCCATTTTCCATCTGAAGACCCCGACAGGCAGCCTGATTTTCTCTATCGGCGAAACACCGAGATATTCCCATCCGCTCGCCGGAGCCACATATTCTTTCATAAAGACCTTGGCGCCGGGAGGCTCCGTCTTGATGTTTATCCGCACAGAACATTTGGAGAAAAGTTCGGCCAGCTTTGGATCGTGCGGAATGTAAGCTTCCGCTTTTTCAGCAAGTCTATAGACGGGGATGAGATCACGCCAAAGATCGTTTTCCGCAATAAGCTTCTCCAACTCCGGGAGAGCCACCTGCCTGGCCCAGCGCACGTGGGCTTGGCGCTTGAAAAACCAAACACCGAGAAAGGCGAGAGCGAAAAGAACGACGACCGTTGGAACGGCGACACGGGGTTTCCGGAGACGGCGGCCGAGCGTTTTCAGGGTCATAACTCCGGATTCGTCGAATTGCAGGCTCGTTTGATAGGCTTTCAGATCCTTGAGCATTTCGTCCGCTGAGCCGTAGCGGGCCTCGCGTTTCTTCTTGAGGGCACGGGAAATGACTTGCTGCAACTCTAAAGGAATCGGCGGCTTGTGGAGCTTGAGGGGCTTCGGTTCCTCGTGGATGATCGAATGGACAATAGAAACGTCCCTGTCTCCCTTGAACGGAAGCTCGCCCTTCAGCATCTCATAGAGGACCACCCCCAGCGACCAGATATCCGTCCGCAGGTCCACGGCCTCCCCCCGCGCCTGCTCCGGAGACATGTAGGCCACCGTGCCCAGAGTCGTCTGGGTCTTGGTCAGCGATGTTCCGCCCCGCAGCTTGGCCAGCCCGAAGTCCATAATCTTGGCCTGGCCTTTTTCCATCACCATGATGTTCGCACTCTTAATGTCCCGGTGGATAATGCCCTTGCGGTGGGCCTCCCCGAGGCCGGCAGCAACTTGAGCGGCGATATCCAGTGCGTCCGCGGCAAGAATCGGCCCTTTCTTGATCTTGTCCCGGAGGGTCTCCCCTTCGACGTACTCCATGGCGATATAAGGCCGGTCTTCTGTCTCCCCGACTTCATGGATGACGCAGATGTTCGGATGGGAGAGGGCCGCAGCCGCCTGGGCTTCGACGAGGAACCGTTCCCTGAGTTCAGGCGAGTTCATGAGATGGGGCGGAAGGAATTTTAAAGCGACAAGCCGTTTGAGCTTTAGATCCTCGGCCTTATAGACGATCCCCATCCCGCCGCGGCCGATCTCCTCAACGATTCGGTACTTTCCGGCGATGAGGCTATCTTTTTCCAAGATGGGAAGGGGCGTTTCGAGCGTCTTGGTAAAGGAGACAGAGAGCTGTCTTTCCTGCGCGAGCAAGGCTGCGCAGTTTCCGCAAAACCGGGAGGTGTCGGGATTCTCTGAGTGACATTTTGGGCATTTCATTGCCCTATCCCCCTTTTCAGTTGATGAAAAAAAGATAACACCAAAAGCGGAGGCCGTCAACAAGAGGCTTGAGACATCTTCGAGCTCCCCCTTGTTTCCCCCGGCTGAATTTGACATTCAGCATTAAAAAATGATGATATTTCGCTGCCGTCTATGCGCCGACTTTTCCGTTCTACAGCTAAACTTATCTTTTGTTTCATCCTGGTTCTCAGCCTGGCTGGCTGTGCTTCCTTTGAGTTCGCCCCCCGGGATCACTCCGCTCCGGCCCATCACGGGCAGAGATCTTTCCACAACATCCCCGCCGAGCCGTCCTTTTCTTTCTGGTCGCAGCTCCGCTGCCTGCTGGGCCTGGTGCCAGCTGACCCGCCGGCCGTTGACCCGGCCCTCCTTCCAGCGGTCTTCAAGCCGGAGACCGTGAAACCGGACCTGGCGCGAATCCTCCGGCCCGATCCCGCCACTATCCAGGTCACCTGGATCGGACACTCCACGTTCCTCATTCAAGTGGACGGGTTGAACATTCTGACCGACCCCGTCTTCAGCCGCCGGGCTTCCCCCTTTTCCTTCGCCGGACCGGAGCGCCTGGCCCCGCCCGGGCTGGAGTTCAAGGACCTGCCGGCCATAGACATTGTGCTCATCAGTCACAATCATTATGACCACTTGGACAAGGGCACGCTGCAGCGGCTGGGGAACGGCCCTCGCACCTTTGTTCCCCTGGGCCACCATCGGCGCCTGGCTGAGTGGGGGATCTTCAGGGTCTCGGAGCTCGACTGGTGGCAAACCTCCTTCGTCGGCTCCCTGCTCGTTCATTGCGTGCCGGCCCGGCATAATTCCAACCGCGGGCTGTTCGATATAGACCGGGATCTGTGGGCGGGCTGGATCCTGGAGACCGGCCGAGGAAAGATCTATTTTGCCGGTGACACGGGCTGCGGCCCTCATTTCCGGGAAATCGCCGCCCGCTTCGGGCCGGTCCGCCTGGCCTTGCTGCCCATCGGACACTACGGTCCCCACCGGCTGGTGCGGCCGGTGCATATGGACCCCGCCGAGGCGATCCAAGCGCACCTCGACCTGGCCGCCGAGCTGTCGATCGCCATGCACTGGGGGACGTTCCCCATGAGCCCGGTGCCTCCCGCCGAGCCCCTGGCCGAGCCCCCTGTTTACCTCCGGCTGGCCTTAAGCCAAACGGGAATTCCGGCCGGCACCTTCCTCCTCATGAAGATCGGCCAGACGCTGGCATTAAAATAAAAAGGAGGCTTCCCATGGCCTATCAAACGATCCTCATGCAACCCCGCAAAAAAATCGCCCTGGTGGCGCACGACAACAAGAAAAAAGACCTCCTGGAATGGGCCCGCTTCAATAAATCCCTTCTGGCCCGGCACGAGCTTTTCGCCACGGGGACAACGGGAGGCCTACTGGAAAAGGAGCTCGGACTCTCCCTCACCCGCCTTCACAGCGGCCCCCTGGGCGGCGATCAGCAGATCGGGGCCAAAATCACCGAGCAGACCGTCGATTTTCTGATCTTCTTCTGGGACCCGCTGGAACCCCTGCCCAATGACACCGATGTCAAGGCCCTGCTGCGGGTGGCCGTAGTCTGGAATATTCCCGTGGCCTGCAACCGGTCCTCGGCCGATTTCATCATCTCCTCGCCCTGGCTGGACAAGGAGTATAAACGCCGGGTCCCCGACTATTCGGATTACCGGAAAAGGCGCAAAAAATAAAAAGGCTGGCGGCTTACTGAGCCTTCTCCGTGGCGTGCAGTGAACCGGCCTTGCCGCTCTCGCTGTAGCCGAAAGTCAGGTTGAACTTGCCTTTCTCAGCGACGACAGTACCGCCCTCAGCCGATCGCGCATCCATCACAATCGACCAACCCGCGGTCTTCAACGTCTCGATGTATTTGCCCAGGCCGTCCGCTTCGACTTCGGCCAGGGCCAGGGTCCAGTGCTTTCCGTCAGCGCTGCTGGCCCGCACCACGCCGGTGATCTTGCCGTAGGTGAACTTGGGCACATCAGAGGGCAGGTCCTCGGGCCAGACGGCGGCTTCGCCCCAGCTCACTTCTCCGCCTTCCGTCTTGACCTTGACGCTTCCCCCCTTGATGTCCACATCGGCTTTCCCTCCGGTGGCCTTTTCGATGGCGTTCTTGGCCATCTCTTCAGCGGTCTTCTCCCCGCTCTTGCAGGCGGGCAGGACGACCAGCCCCAAAATCAAGAAGGCTACCGCCGCTCCGGCAATTCCTTGTTTCATCAAGCTGCGCATCGTTTCCTCCTTTTCCCCGTATATTCTACAAGGAAAGCAAAAAAATACAATAATCCTCTCCTTGACGGCGTCGCGCTGAAATCGGACAATGAATATTCCGCCGGCGAGAGCCTGCCGGCCGAAAGGAGCCCAGCCGCCGTGGCCGAGACGCCGATTATATGGCGGGAGACATTCCGCATCCGAACCCATGACATGGACGACTTCTGGCGCCTGCGCCTCTCGGCGCTGTGCAACGCCCTTCAGGAAGTGGCGGCCGCTCAGGCCCAGTCACTGGGGATGGGCAGTGAGGGGCTTCTGGCCCATAACCTGACCTGGATCCTCTCCCGTATTCATGTCCGGGTGGCAGGCTATCCCCTGTGGGGCCAGGACATCATCGTGGAGACCTGGCCTTCGGCCGTCTCGGACCATTTCGCCTTGAGAGACTTCCGGATCCTCGACGCCGACGGCCGTCCGCTGGCCATAGCCACCAGCTCCTGGATGGTCATCGATTTAGGAAGCAAAAAGACCAGGCTCCTGCCCGAGTTCATCGCCCGGCTGCATGAGAAGTGTCCAGGCCGGGCCCTGGATGACCCGTTCGACAAGCTGCCCGCTCCGGGCCAGGCGCCCTTCAGCCGTCTCCTCGAGGTGCGCCGCAGCGACCTGGACCTCAACCGTCACGTCAATTTCGTGAAGACCATTGAGCTGGGTCTGGAGGCCGTCCCCTCCGAGGTCTGGAAGAAACGCCGCATATCCGACTTGGAAGCCTCTTTTCGCTCCGAGATCGTCCTGGGGGATAGGGTTGCCGTCCGGTCCGGTTTTTTGTCCGAGGAAGAACCCCTGCGCTTGGGCCACTCACTTCTGCGTGAAAGGGACGGCCTGGAGATGGCCCGCCTCACCACCACCTGGCCGGCCGGGTCGTGATATAATTCATCATTCAAAGAGAATTTCAGCCCGAGGTGAAGCCATGGTTAAAAATATCAAGCTGACCCCCCAGCAATACGAGGACCTGTTGAAGGTGGTCTATCTGGGCAACTATCTGGTCAATAACTATCGCCCCGATCAGCCGGTGGAGCGATTCGACGCCTTGGAGAGTTACCTCTTTTCCCTGGCCAAGGAGTTCGGCCTGCCCGGGGCCATGGACATGGATGAGGAGACGGGCGAGGCCTATCCCTCCGAGGAATTCAGCCAGGCCGAGGATATCAACCTCTACCTCGATGATTTCATCGAGAACACCTTCTGGGATGAACTCATCAACCGGCTGACCAGCCGGGACCTCTTCCGGAAATACGGCCAGCAGATTATGGATTCCATGCCCTGGGAAGAGCTCAAGAAAAAAGAAGAGCCGGTCTTCCAGAGGTACACCGAAGAAATCGAGACATACGGCATGGAGAACCTGGAGATCGTCAACCGTCGGCCTTCTTAATGCAGCCATGACCAACCCCAAGCGAAAGGTGGCCCGCTTCTCCTGGATCATCACCGGCCTGGGGCTGTTCCTCATCCTGGGCCCTATGGGCCTGGGCTGGATGGAGGGGATGAAAGGCGGCTTCGCCCTGGCCATAACCGGCCTCCCGGTGGTGACTATCGGCTTGACCGTCTTCTTCCTCTACCGCAAGCAGGCCAGGCAGTGGGACAGTATCACCTCCGGCGGGGCTGTCCTGGTCCACTGGACCTACAGCGAGAGCCTCTGGCAGGACTACACGGAAAAAGACTATCGCGCCGACAAGCGGAACAAGATGACCTTGTTCTATATCATCTCCGCTTTCGCCGTCTTCTTCGGCCTTCTCTTTTTCCTCCTCGACCGGGAGGCGGGGTTTATCGTCCTGCTGATCATGATCGGCCTCATCATCCTCATCCGTCTGACCGCCTATCTCTCCATCCAGTACACTTTCCGGCAGAACCGGAGGGCCAAGGGCGAAGCCACTATCACCCCCACCGCCGTGTTGCTCAACAAGCAGCTTCACACCTGGGGCGCTCTGGGGTCTACCCTGGGGGAGGTGAAATTCCTGCCGGGCCAGCCGCCGCTCATCGAGTTCAGCTACAGCGCGCCGTCCGGCCGGGCCCTGGCCAGCTATTCGGTTCGAGTGCCCGTGCCTCCGGGTCAGGAAGATAAGGCCCGGGGCGTCATCGAATATTTCCGCCAGAATCCCTGAAGGCCGATGAGCAAGACCGTGTCCCTCCTGTGGCTGGCCGCAGCCGCGCTGCTGTCGGCAGCCGGGCTGGCCTTCTCCATCTGGCTGACCGTCACTAATTTCAACCTCTTTTGGCTCATTATCTCGCCCGTCAACGTCGCCTTCTACCAGACCCCGGCTGCCCTGGTTTATAAGACATGGAAAAAACGCCGGCACAGGAATGCGGAAGAATAGAAAAGCATTGGGGAAGCGCCCCCGACGGGATTTGAACCCGTGTTGCCGCCTTGAAAGGGCGATGTCCTAGTCCTGGCTAGACGACAGGGGCTGATAAGAATGAGCCGTGCTGGGCTCGAACCAGCGACACCCGCCTTAAAAGGGCGGTGCTCTACCACTGAGCTAACGGCCCACCGGACAGAGAAATTTTACTTTATAATCGACGGACAGAAAAGAGTCAATATCAGAGGATCGGCTCAATCCGAATGATGATCCATCTCCCCGGCGTTTGATCCTTGAGGACATACTGCCGGATGTAGAAGCGGTAGTTCTTGGTCTGGCCGCCTTTGGTGGCCGCCACTTCCACCTGTTTGGAGTGGACCTGGCCCGTCAGCTCGCGGGCGTTGGTGATGTCGCCGGCGCCCAAAGAGAACTTGGTGATATTCTCTTCCTGGACGGCCGCCGCATGGGCATCGTTGTATTGCTTCTGAAGCTGCTTGTGCTCTTCGAAGATCTTGTCGTAAGCGGCTTGCAGGTCGGCCACCCGTTTCTTCATGGCCGCCGATTTGTTGTATTTCAGCTCGTCCTGGGCGGCGTCCAATTGGTCTTTGGCGTCCAGGGTGGGGCCGACATGATCTTCCATTTTTTTCTTCAGTTCCATCTCCGTCTTGTTCAGCCCGGGCAGATAGGCTTCCTCGATCTTCAACTGGGTCGCGGAGGTGATCTTCCAGCTTTCCGACTCAATCATCATCGGCTCGAGGGCCATGGTGGACATGGTCGTCACGTCGTTCAGCATGATGGCATGGAAGTAGCTTTTAAGCAGGCTATCCTCAGGCTTGGACACGCAGCTGGTTAAAGCAAAAAGGAGTACGAGGGCACTCAGTGCATAAAGACATTTCTTTCCCATTTTTCCTCCTTCCTGAGCCGGTTTCAGTCTTCATGGATTTTACTTGAATATCAGGTTGAAATGCAAGCCCATTAAAATCAAGATAGCATCTTCTATGATGATGTGATGCAAGCAATATTTTAGCCCATCTTATTGTTCCTCTTTATTATCATCGGTTTGGCAACCAATCTTCTATTCGTGCCATGACGCACACGCTGTTATGTCAGGTTCCGGCTCCTTAACCTCCAAAAGGGAACGCAGCCCGCAGGCCCGTTAGATGCTATCCGAAGGCAGCCGGATTTTTTCATTCCTATTCGTTTTTATGAAAGGGCACATAGTTGCGGCCCTCTTTAAGGATCGTGTAAATGATTGTCAGCAGCCGCCTGGCCGTAGCCACTTTGGCGACATTGGGTTTCTTCCTAGAGGCATACTTCTGATAGAAGAGCTGAAGCCCGCGATCATGCCTGATGGCCGGCCAGACCGCTTCCACCGCCGCCCACCTCAACCAGCGGTTCCCCTCCCGGGTCATCCTCCCTTGATAACTTCTCATCCCCGAGCTGTGTGTGGAAGGAATCACGCCGGCGTAGCTGTGGAGCTTGGCGGCCGACTCGAACCGCCGGATATCGTCGATCTCGGTGGCCACCAGCACCGAGAAGAACTTCCCAAACCCCGGCACAGTGTAGATCCGTTGGGCGTCTGCCATTTTTTGGAACAGCTCCTCCACCAGCTTGTCCGACGTCTTGATCAGCGCCCGAAGCTCTTCGTGGAGCTTCAGCAGCCCCTCCACAAGCGCCTTGTCCACAGAGGCCATCTCTACCGCCTTGAGTCGAGCTATCCCTTTTTGACTGAAGAGCTCCTTCTCCAACCCTATCGCTTTCTGGATGTCCTCGGGTTGCTGGGCTAGTAAGGCGCGTACCCTGTTCTTGACCCGCGTCTGGCCCGCAACGAAAAAGACCCTCTGCCGCAAAACCCTCTGCGCTCTCCGGGTCTCGGGAGACCTCTTGTGGGCTTCCGGGATCAGGTTGGCCCGCAACAGGTCGGCCAAAATTCGGGAATCCCGCTTATCCGTCTTGATCTTGGCCTTGGCAATGGCCTTGACCTCCAGAGGATGGGCGACCTTCACCTCCACCCCCAGGTCCTCTAAGATATCAACCAGGACGTAGCTCGAATACCCCGCCTCCACCACAGCCTTCATCTCTGTCTCAAGACCCCGCAGAAACTCCTGAATCTCGCTCCTGTAGTTCAACACCGAGCCCGCTTTGACGATGGCCCCGTCTTCTTCCATGATCGTCAGATGCGAGCGTTGCTTATGATTGTCAACGCCCATATAATACATGTTGCACCTCCTTTATTTGGGTTTCTTCTCACGGGTAATCTATCACACCAATAGACACCCGGAGGAGGTGCATCACATCATCATATAACCTCCAAACGTGTGATACGCGGGGAGGGGCGGCACGGCTTATTCCGATTGATTGATGGTCCCCCCCCTTTATGATAAAATTCGGCGCAATGAAGACCTCCGTTTCTCCTAAGCTCTCCGTCGTCATCCCGGTTTACAACGAAGAGGGCAACCTCGAAACCCTTTACCGCGAACTGAAAGAAGTCTGCAGCGGAGTGGGCCGGAGCTATGAGATCATCTTCGTGGAGGACGGGAGCCGCGACGGGTCCTTCCTGGTCCTGGCCTCACTCCAGAAAAAGGACCGCTTGGTCAAGGTCATCCGCCTTAGAAAAAACTTCGGCCAGACGGCGGCCCTCTCGGCGGGGTTCGACTACGCCCGGGGCGAGGTCATCGTCTCCTTGGACGCCGACCTTCAGAATGACCCCCGCGACATCCCCAGCCTGCTGGCTAAAATAGAGGAGGGCTACGATATCGTCAACGGCTGGCGCCGAAAAAGAAAAGACCGCTTCCTCACCCGGCGCTTGCCGTCCTCCTTGGCCAACTGGCTCATCGCCCGCATGACCGGCATTAAACTTCACGACTTCGGCTGCACGCTCAAAGCCTTCCGCGGCGAAGTGATCAAGAGTATCAGGCTCTACGGCGAGCTCCACCGCTTCATCCCGGCCATCGCCAGCAACATCGGCGTGCGCATCGCCGAGCTTCCGGTCAACCACCGGCCGCGCCTCCGCGGCAAATCCAAATACTCCATATTCCGTTTCGTCAAGGTCATCCTGGACATGCTCACCGTTCGTTTCCTGATGAGCTATTCCACCCGGCCCCTGCAGATCTTCGGGCTGTTTGGATTGATCAGCGGCCTGGTCGGCATCCTCCTGCTGGCCGTTATGAGCTATCAGCGCCTGGTGCTGAAGGTCGGCCTGGGCAACCGGCCGCTTCTCCTGGGGGCCATCCTGCTGACCATGCTGGGCGTCCAATTCATCACTCTGGGCCTGCTGGCCGAGATCATGGTCCGCGCCTACCACGAGGCCACGGGCAAAACCATCTATTTTATCCGGCAGGTCCTTGACGCCGGCGCGCCGAAGTCCAGGCCAAAGCCTTCCCAATTCCCGTAACCGGGGCGGGGTCTTGATGAACATCTTGATGCTTGCACCCGAGCCGTTTTTCCAGCCGCGGGGCACGCCCATCAGCGTATACTTCCGTCTCAAAGCGCTTTCCGACCTCGGCCACCGGGTGACTCTGATCACTTACCCCTTGGGCCAGGACAAAGCCTTTCCCCGGCTGAAGATCGTGCGGCTGCCCAGCCTGCCGGGGCTGCGCGCCATCAAGATCGGCCCGTCGCTGGCCAAGATTCCCCTGGACGTCCTCCTGTGCGCCCGGGCCTTCTGGGAGATGGCCAAGGGCGGCATCGATCTCATCTTCTCCCATGAGGAAGCCGCCCTGTTCGGCGTCTGGCTGGCCCGGCTCTTCCGACGTCCGCACCTCTATGACATGCACTCCAGCCTGCCCCAGCAGCTGGAAAATTTTAATTTTTCCCGCTCTGCCTTGCTTAAGACAATCTTCAGCCGGATCGAGCGGTATGTGCTCAAACACTCCGGGTCGGTCATCGTCATCTGCCGGGACCTTGAGCGTCAGGTGGACAGGCTGGGCTACGGCGGCAAAGCCGTCTTCCTGGAAAATTTCCTCGATTTTAACGCTCCTCCCCCCACGGCCGCCGAAATCCGGGCCAAGAGGGAAGAGCTTGCGCCCGGAGGAGAAAGGATCGTGCTTTACGCCGGAAATTTCCAGCACTACCAGGGGATTCCCCTCCTCCTGGAAGCAGCCTCGCGCGTCAAGAAAGGAGCCGTTTTTGTCCTGGTGGGCGGAAGCGGGGAAGAGCTCAGGGCGATGCAGGCCAGGGCCCAGGTTTTGGGGCTCATTGACCGCCTGGTCTTTGTTGACCGCGTTCCGCCCGACCGGGTCCCGCTGTTCATCGCCTCGGCCGACGTGCTCGTATCGCCTCGCCTGGCCGGGACGAACACTCCGTTGAAAATCTATTCCTTCCTGAAATCAGGCAAGCCTTTGGTGGCCACCGACCTGTGGACCCATACCCAGGTGGTGGATAGCCAGATCGCCGTCCTGGTCCGGCCCGACCCTCAAAGCCTGGCCGAGGGGCTCACCTTCGCCCTCTTCAACCCGAAGGCCCGGGACCGGGCCAGGCAGGCCAAAGCCATAGCTGACCGGGAATACACTCTTCAAGCCTATCTCCGCAAAATGAAGGAGGCTCTGGACAAAGCCTGTTCTTCAACGGCAGCCTGACATGAAAACAAGAAGGGCCTTTGTGACGGGCGGCTCAGGTTTTATCGGCATTCATCTTATCCAGGACTTGCTTCAGCGCGCCTGGAAGGTGAGGGCCCTGGTCCATCACCGGCCGCTCCCGGCGGCCGACGGGCTGGAGGTCGTCCAGGGCGACATTCGGGATTACGACCTCATCCGAAAATGCCAGAGAGACATCGATGTTGTTTTCCATTTGGCCTCCGCTCTTGGATTCACCTTGATCGGCCGGGAGGAATTCTTCGGGATCAACGCCGGGGGCACGGAGACCGTGCTCAAGGCGGCGCAAGAAGCGGCCGTGGGGAGGGTTGTCCACTTCAGCTCGGCCGGCGTGCTGGGACATGTGAGGTCGGGACAGGTGGCCGATGAAAATCATCCCCTCGACCCGCAGGACATCTACGACCAGAGCAAGCTCGAGGGAGAGCGGATCGCCCGGCGCTATGCCCAGCAAGGCCTGGACCTGGTGATCATCAGGCCGGGCTGGGTCTATGGGCCGGGTGACCGGCGGACTTTCAAGCTGGTTAAATCCATCGCCGCCGGCCGGTTTTTTCTGCCCGGACCGGGACGGACACTCCAGACGCCCGTCCACATCCGGGACCTCCTGGCCGGAACACATCTGTGCGCGGAACGGGGACGGAAAGGCGAAACCTATAACCTGGCCGGCGCACAGGCCTTGCCCGTCCGGGATATCGTGGCCGCCATCGCCCGGGCCGCCGGCCGAAAGCCGCCCCGCCTCCGCCTGCCCCTTCTGCCGGTGAAGACAGCCGCCCGGCTCATGGGCGGCACGTTCTCCCTGATAAAAAAAGAAGCTCCCCTCAGCCTGTCCCGGCTGGCCTTCTTCATCCACCCCAAGCCCCTGTCCATCCATAAAGCGGCCGATGAATTGGATTACAAGCCGCTGATCGAATTCGAGGAGGGGATACGGGAAACGGTCCGCTGGTATCGGGACAACGGCTGGCTATAAGGAGGCCCGAAATCCTGGCCATAATCAAATGTTTTCCCCCGAAATAATGAGCCTCAAATTATTCTAATAAATACCCCGGTTTGATAATGAAGGATCTGCTTCCGTGTGAATCCAGGGAAGCTGTCAAGCGGCTGGGGAGCTGTCTACAGTCTTGCCCTATAGGTCAGGAGCGGCCGGCGGAGGGAACGGGGGAGAGGGCGCGGCTCTTGACCAGTTCGTCGATATCGATACCCTTCTTGGAAAAATATTGGCGGATATAATCCCGGACAACTGAATCCTGTTTCTTGACGATGTAGTCGACGGTCTTCTCCTCATCCTGCTCGACGAGCTTGCCGAAAAGGTTCCGCTTCCAGTGGATGAGCCAGCCGGAGAGACACATGGGCTGGGACCGGTGGAACATGTCCTTGGTCATCATGCCCTTGAGCTTTTTGCTGTGGTCCAGGCTGAGATAGTCGATGTCGAACCCCAGCTCGCTGAGCTTGGCCCGGCGCTCTTCGCGGCTCCCAAAGTCATAGACGGGAGTCAGGAACTCGGCGTTATAGCTGCGGGCGAACTCTTTGTGGCGATTAACGACGCTGGGAAAATTTTCCGCCGTCCCGGCCAGGTTCTCCGGGCCGGGTATCTGCTCGCGATTCGAACCGTCGGCGTAGCCGACCAGGTTGTTCTCCAGGGCATAGATCAGACCGCCGGCGTTCATGGACATCCGGCAGCCGACACACCAGCAGATCTCCATATTATAGGTCTTGCGGTCCTGGCGGAGCTTTTTGACCGAAACGGCCTTAACCAGTTTTTTCAGCTTGATGACCTGATGAATGATCCGCTCCGGGCCGAAGGTATCCTGCAGGCGCTGGACATTGGGCAGGTTGTTCTTGACGCCGAACTCCAGGTAGCCCTTGTCGAAAGTGATGAGGTGGACCTTTTCGTATTTCTGCTCGAGCAGGACGGCGGCCAAGAGGGAATCGATCCCTCCCGAAAACATGACCGCGACCTCATTCTTGACCGCCATAGAGCTCTCCTTCAAGGATTGTTCCCCTCATTATTCACAGCCAAAAGAAATATTCAAGCATTGTTCGGGCCGGCCGATTTATTGATGACCGGCTGGATGTAGGCCCGACGGCTGATCTTCTGTTTGATGCGACGCACACAGCAGCCGCCCTGATAAAACCACAGGAAGATGAGGCCGCCGATGACCAGGGCGATGAAGCCCACCAAGGACAGCACTACAATCAGAAACGTGCTCATGGAAACTCCTCTCCGGCTTCTTTCTTACTATTTCCATAGGAATAATATACAGAAGGCCGCCCGCTGTCAAGATTTTTTTATTTTCTTTCAAATCCTGTCGGCCGTCCCACGGAGAAGAGCGGGGCGGTCCGGCTCCCCCTCTCCATTTAAGGCCGATGGGCAGCATATGAAAGAGAGCATTCCAAAAAATTGACTTCACTGACAGGGGCGGCTAAGATAAGGCGACTTTGAGGACCGCACCCGCCATGAATAAGGAACGCGTGGGAAGTTTCTACGACGTGGTTTGGACGGAGTACATCCCCGAGTACAAAGCCTCGGAGAAACACTGGCTGCTATTCTACGGCCCAGAAGAAGTCCGCCATAAAACAGTCCTAGACGCCGGCTGCGGCACGGGCATCTTCAGCATCATTTTTGCCCGCAACGGAGCGGCCCAGGTGACCGGGATCGACATCAGCCCCGGCAGCCTGGAGACGGCCCGCAACCTGGCCAAGCGATTCAATCTTAAAAACACCGACTTCCGGCAGGAAGACATGCTCCGCCTTCCCTTGGCCGACGCCTGCTTCGATGTCGTTTGGGCCTGGGGCACGGTCCACCACACGACCAACCCGCTGGCAGCCGTCTCCGAGCTCCTCCGGGTCCTCAAGCCGGGCGGCTCGATCCTGCTGGCCATCTACAAGAAGACCAGGGTCACCTTCCTCCACGAGATCATCCGCAAAACACTCATCCGCACCCCGCGCTGGTCCTGGACGACGCTCTCCAAGGTCATGGCCGTCTTCCTGGCGCCGGTCGTCTTCCTCTTCAAGAAGCGTGAAAAATCACGAAAAGGCGAGAAGCTCGAGGAGCTCATCCTGGACTGGTACTTTGTTCCCATTCGGCACCACTACCGGCCGGAGGAGGTCGAGCGCTTCCTCAAGGGCCAGGGCTTGAAAGTGGAGAAGTTCCTGGCCGCCTCGGGCCGTTTCGACAGCTCTTCGAATTTTATCTACAAGGCGCGCAAGCCGGCCAATTTCTAGAGTTCTTGCCTAGGAGAAGGGCCGGCCGGGGTTGTCCGAAGCGACCATGTGAGGGTTTAGCCTTCACGAGGCGTCCTTGGAGGAAACCCGGTTTCCGGGCGCCGAGGATGTCTGAGCTTGACGTTGACATCATTCCCCTTTTTATTGGCAACAAACGGTGTGAGGAGCGTCAAGCGAGCCTGCGAGTTCCGCAGGCGCCGAGAAGGACGCCGAGTGAACGGCGTGAAAAACCCGAACGGGAGCGAGGGCACCTCGGCCGGCCGCCCCACACAGAATGGGCCTTATTCCGGCGGCGGCTGGCGGCGGTCCCAAATCTTTTTGACCCGGCTGCCGGCGACCACGCTGTACTCGGGCAGGGAATGGGTGACCACCGACCCGGCGCCCACCACCGTGCCCCGGCCGATGGTGACACCGTCAAGGACGATGACGCCCGCGCCCAGCCAGACATCCTCGCCGATGTCGATCCCTCCCTTGGATAGGGAGGGCTGGAACATGATGGGGATGTCGAGGCGGTCCAGGCTGTGGTTGCCGCCCGCCACCAGATAGCAATTCCCCGCCAGAAAGCAGTAGCGGCCCAGCCGGACGTTAGTCTCGCTGAGGATGGTGCAGCGGGCGGAAATATTGCAGAAATCCCCCACTTCGATCGACCCTTCCTTGCAGGAGAGGATGGCCCCCCGGCCGATATAGACGTTCTGGCCGATGGTCAGCCCCCGGTTGTTCCGCCCCTTGGCGTCCAGCACGACATCGTCGTCGATCACCGTCCGGCCGCCGAGGCGGATCTTGTGGGGATGGCGGAAAGTGATGTTCCGGCCGAAAACAGCGGCCCGGCCCACCCGGCCGAAGAGGGTCGGATAGACGAGCCGGCGCAGGACCATTCCCGCGGCCCCCGGCAGCCGGGCGAAGAGCAGGTTGGCCAGCTCATACCAGAGCAGTCCCGGCAGGCTCCGGCGGCCGTAGAACATCTGCGAATACTTGTCCGACAGGGGCCGGTCCTTGTCCATAAGCTCTTTCTGAGTGCTTCCGGGAAATTCGCTCATCAGGGCGCTCACTCCCCCGCCGGCTTGATGTCGATCCAGTCCAGGGTCAAGGCGGCCTGGCCGCTGTACACGAAATTCAGCCTCAGCTTGGAGGCGCGGGACAAGATGAACTCCGCCGAAGCCTGTGCCTGGCCGGGCTGGAGGGAGATCGTCCGCAGCTTGGCCCCATCGGCCTGGTCCACGATTGTCAGGCCCAAGACCTTCCTCGGCTCAGGCCCACTCAGTTGGGCGGCGCTTCCCGTGGCCGGAGCCAAACGGAACTCCATCCGATAGTGTCCAGCCTCAAGCTCATTCGACATCCGGTAGCGGAAGATATCCCGGCCCTTTCCCGGCCGAAACTCCAGGGCGGCCTGCTTGGAGAATACATCCCCATAGACAATATCTGCCGACAAGGCCGACAGCCACTCGCCCTCGATAGTGTGGCGCTCCGCAGCTAGCGCCGCCGGTTTCTCGTTCCACAGGAAGACGGCCGACATGCCGTCTTTTCCCTGGAAGACCAGCCGGCCCGGATCGGCCAGGATAAAATCGGCGATATCTTTAGAGATATGATCGCGCCGGTAGAGGGAGGGCGAGGCGATGAGCCAGACCCGCCGGCCGGGGTTCTCCTCAATCACCTTCTTCAGGCCGGCCAGGTCGTTCAGCCAGCGGGCCCCGACATAGAAATCGCGCCACCCCTCGGCCGTCTTCTCCCAGGCATCCCAGGTGCCCGGCCCGCCCGACCACAGCCAATAATCCACCCGTCCGGCATAGACGTAGCCGAAGACGACATGGATGGCGATGACGACATCGTCCGGCTTCAGGAAATGCCGGACGTAGCCTCCGATGTCCCGGTGGTCGTAGTGCTCGAAACGGCCGGAGCGGGTGATGATTTCGGTGGCGATCGGGTCGCCGTACCGGCGCTGGACGATGGCCCTGACCCGGCTGAAACCGATGTTGTCGGCCAAGACAAAGGCGAACAGGGCGAAGAAGAGCAGCCCCAGGGCCCGGGAAGCCCTCCGCCCCCGAAGCGCCGGAATGAGGGGCCACAAAAATTCCTCGACCACGATGCGGCCCAGGACCAGGAGGCTCAGGCAGAAAAGGAGGATGAAGATGCTGTAGAGCTGGAAAAGATAGCGGGGCTGGACATGAGTCCGGAAAAAGCCCAGGAAGAGCAGGGGGAAGAAAAGGCACATGTTAAAAAAAAGCCAGCGCTCGCGGAAAAGGACGGACTTCTCCTCGTCCTGGCCGCCGGCCGGCGCCCGCCGCGCGCCCAGGCACAGGAACAGCCCGGCCAGGACCGTCAGGCTCATCCAGGGAAAGCTCTTGAAGAACTCCTTGAAATAGCCCAGGGAGAAACCGGAGAAGAAATAATTGACCATCCCGCGCAAACTGCTGTCCGTTTTTTCATAGACGTAGCCCACTTTCCAGAAGAAGAACTCGGAGACCTGCATTAAGCCGTAGAACGCGGTGACCAGGCCGAAGGGGACAAGGACATCCTTTTTCAGGAAGCGCCGGAGGCCCCGCAGGAAGAGGAGGGCCGGAAAGCAAAACCACAGCCCCATGCCCAACTGGTGGACTTGGGGAGTCAGGATAAACAGAACCACGGCCAGCCAGCGGCTCGGCTTGTGGTCCTCAAAAAAACCTTTTTGGAAGACATAGAGGCTCAACAGACAGAAGAGCTGCAGCGGGGCAAAATACAAGGCCAGCCGGGCGTTCTCCACCTCCCAGGGCGACAGGGCCAGGATGATGACTGCGGCCAAGCCCGCCCAGCGCGAAAAATATTTCTTGACCATATGGAAGAGGAGGGGAAGGCTCAAGGCTATGGCCAGCAGGCTGATGATGCGCAGGCTGAACTCGTTCTGGCCGAAGACGGCCGAGAGGAGGGCCAGGGCGTAGGTATAGAGGATGGCCTTGTAATAGATATGGCCCGAGGGGAACAGCGGGTAGCCGTGTTTCAGGATGCTCTGGCTGGCCATGGCGTGGAAGCCTTCGTCCATCCACAGGGAAAGGGAACCCAGGTTGTGAAGGAGCAGCACGAAAAACACGCCGGTCAGGGCCAGGACCGCCGCCCACAGGAGCGCGTCAACCGGTTTCGGGTTTCCTTTTTTGCGGAAAGCGTTCATCTCTGCGTCGGATAGGGAAAAACAGCCTCTTGGCTCCCCGGAGCGGACCCCTCGTTCACTCGGACTCGGCCTCCGCCCCAGGCCGTCGTGAGAGAATGCCCTCCACGGTATAGATCTTGATCCGGTGAGTGGTGAAGTAGATGCGGGAGATGACTTCGGCCAACAGGCCGGTGAGAACAAGCTGAAGCCCGACGATCATCAAGAAAACGGCAAAAAGCAGGTTGCCCAGGTTATCCCGGATAGGCCAGCCGAAGAAATAATGCCCCAGGGTGAGGATGAGGGCCAGGCCGAACCCCAGGCCGCCCAGGATAAAGCCCACCAGCCCGAAGAGTTGCAGCGGCCGGTCGACGAAGCTGATTAGGAACTTGACCGTCAGCAGGTCGAACAGCACCCGCCGCACCCGGGAAAGCCCGTACTTGGATTTCCCCTTTTGTCGGACGATGTTGGTGATGGGGATTTCGACGATCTTGACCCCCGTCTTGCTGATGAGGGCCGGGATGAAACGATGGAGCTCGCCGTAGAGGCGCAGGTCTTTGAGCACTTCCCGGCGGTAGGCCTTGAAGGTTGTGCCGAAATCGTGGATGGCCACGCCCGACAGGCGTTTCATCATCCGGTTGGCCGCCCAGGAGGGCAACTTGCGCAGGATGAGGTTGTCCGCCCGCTTCTTCCTCCAGCCGCTGACGATGTCGTAGCCCTGGTCGATCTTCTCCAGGAAGTGGGGGATTTCGGCCGGGTCATGCTGCAGGTCGCCGTCCATGGAAATAACGATTTCGCCCCGGCTGAAATCGAACCCGGCCTGGAGGCCGGCCGTCTGGCCGAAGTTCCGCTTGAGCCGGATGACATGGAGGCGCGGATCCTGGCGGTGCAACTCCCCCAGCAGGACGGGGGTCGAGTCGCGGCTGCCGTCGTCGACGAAAATAAGCTCATAAGTTTTTTTAATCTTCTTCAGCACGGCCGTCAGCCGCCGGTAGAGCTCGACAACATTGTCCTCCTCGTTATAGAAGGGGATGACCACCGAAAGGTAGGGCCTTGTGTCCTTGCCGTTTTTCTTCATATTCGTTTTCACAGGTCGTGGAAGCTGATGAACCGCACGCCCCGGCGGCGGGCCGTCTCGGGCAGGCCGGGGTCGAGCAAAGCCCGCAGCTCGCTCTCCCGGTAGCGGTTGATGTAGTAGGTCCCCACCGTCGTCTCCAGCTCCCGCAGCTCTTCGGTGACGAACCCCGGGTGGGCCATGATCTCGGCCGACCCGTCCTTAAGGCCACCTAACATCTTCCGCAGCCGGCCGGCCGTCAGGCGGCCGCTATTACATATACCATAAAAGCGGTCGGCAATCACCAGGCCGCGGCGGCGGATTTTCCGGGCGGCCAGCCGGCAGGACAGGGACAAGAAGAGGGCCTTGAGGGACTGCCCCAGGGGCCCGGACAGCGCATACTCCTTGATGAAGCGGACCTTCTTGATTCCGTAGGCGTCGGACAGCTTGAGGACGACATCCATCAAGGGAGGAAGGACATGGATGTTCTTTTCGCTGTCGAAATGGCTGAGGCGGACTCCGGCGGCCAGGGCTTTCTCCACCTGGGCCCGGCCTTCCCTCTCCAGGTCTTCTTTCTTGATCCGGCCCGAAAAAAGCCGGCAGACCACGGCCGCGGCGCTCCGCAAAAACAAACCGTCCGAGCCGACCAGGCTGGCGATTTCGCCCGGGGGCAAGACCGGCCGGCCGCGAACGAAATTCAGGTGCAGGCCGATTCCCAGCCGGGGATGGCGGCGGGCGAGCTCGACGGCATGCTCGAACCCGGGCGTATTGGCCATGAGTGTGGCGCTGGTCAAAATGCCCTTGGTGTGGGCCAAAATGACGCCTTCATTGACGCAGCGGCATAGGCCGAAGTCGTCGGCATTGACGATGACCCGCTTCATGGACAGGCCAATTATAATTAAGGCAATTTCAAAATCAAATAAAAGCAGGTACAATGGCCCCCGATGTGCGGAATATGCGGCGTTCTGAGCCTTAACGCCGGCCCCCTCCCCCCCCCAAGCCGGGAGACGGTGAAGTCCATGACCGACGCCCTGGTCCACCGCGGCCCGGACGACGAGGGCGCTTACAGCGACGAGCAGGTCGTCCTGGCCATGCGCCGGCTGAGCATCATCGACCTGGCCACGGGCCATCAGCCCCTCTCCAATGAAGACGGCTCGGTGTGGACGGTCTATAACGGCGAGATCTTCAACTTTCCGGAGCTGCGGCGGGAGCTGGAGGGAGGCGGCCACCGCTTCTCGACCCGGAGCGACACCGAGGTCATCGTCCACCTCTACGAGGAGGCGGGCGAGGGTTTCGTCCACCGGCTCAACGGCATGTTCGCCATCGCCCTGTGGGACACCAAGCGGCGGAAGCTGGTCCTGGTCCGCGACCGGCTGGGCATCAAGCCCCTCCACACCCTGGAGTGGAACGGCCGCCTTTACTTCGCCTCCGAGATCAAGGCTCTGCTGCGGACGGGCTTTCCCCGGGAAATGGACCTGGAGGCCCTGTCCCAGTTCTTCACTTTCGAGTACATCCCCGCCCCCCGCACAATTTTCAAAGGCATTCGCAAGCTCCTGCCCGGCCAGATGATGAT
>JBAVVA010000273.1:0-4258 GCA_049697055.1 Candidatus Aminicenantales bacterium | reverse complement strand
CCTCTATTCTGAAGGTCCAGCTCGACATTCACGCTCTCATCCCTGTTGGGATTGATTTTCGCCGGGTCCAAAGTGAATGTGGCGGCGATCTTTTCGGTCTTCAAGACCGTAACGACCGCTCCGTCCTCGAACCCAGTTCCGCCCAAAATCATGGTTTGGATAACCTGGTAGTCTCCTTCAGGTTTCGCGCCCCAATTGAAAACATGCGACATAAGCAACTGCCCGTAAGGGGCGATGGAAGCGACTTCGCCCTCGGATTCCCAGACTACAGCCCCGGATGCCAGGCTCATGATTTTGAGCTTCCACTGCCCTTGAACGGCCGTCTCCCTGTTGTTGGCGATCAAAGTGACCATGTTCATGTCTTCAAACGCGGAGAAAACTATTTTATCCAGTCGCAGCTCATGGACGATCTCGGGAATATCCAGGCTCAAGGAAACCGTGTTGTTGTCCTCATTGAGTTCCTTCACCGCCTGGCCCTGATCCACTGCGGCAAAAATCTCTTTCGCCCCGCTTTTGGCTTGGCCACTCCAGGGGATTTCAACCTGGGCTGATTCTCCGGCAGTTAGCCCTGCCAGCGGTCTTTCTGCAATCAGCAGGCCTCCCTGGGCGGGATCGCCCTCATAGAATGAGACCGTCGTCGTCCCGGCCGCGGTTTGCCCTTGATTCGACAACCCGGCTTTGATGGTGTAGGCCAGGATATTCCGGCTGGAGACAAGGCTTTCAAACATCAAATCCGGAAGCTCGCTCCCATAGGCAAAGCTTGTCTCCTTCCGGCTGGTGAGGCCGTCTCTCTGGACTTCGACCCGCAGGCTCAAATGACCAGGCTTGAGGAGCGAGGGCTCGATTATGACCTCCTCGACTGTCACTCCATTCAACTCCGTCATCGCGGTCTTAACCGGTTCTCCGTTGATAAAGAACGCAAGGTCAGCCCGGCCGTCTCCATAAAGCTGGACCCGTGTCTTGACCTCTTCCGTAGCCAGTGGATATTCCGATTTCTCCGTGCTCACAGCCAGGACCACCGCTCCGCCGCAGTCGAAAGCCTCTGAACCCGAGACCAGCAATTGATCGTTCGCGCCGTAGAGCCCGTAAACAACGCTGTGCATCCCTGCGAATTCCGTGGTGAAAGTGAGGCTCTCCTGGACAACGGTGTGTTCGCCTGTGGACAGCGTGACAGGACTGGAGGCGACCTCCGTGTCCCGGCCTTCCGGATCCACGACCCACATTTTCAACGTGGCCGCAACACTCTGGTTTGACTCGAAGACAACTGCCGCCGCGACAGTCTCACCTGGGGCGTACTTCCCCTTGGAGAGCGATGCCTCGGTGACCACCACCTTGAGCCCAGCCACATCGAACATTTCAGAGGAGGATTCCGTTCCGCTTCCGTCGGCCGGCACAAACTCCCAGCCCAGGAAGTAGGTCCCGGCCTGGAGGTCCGGCGGCAGCGCGAACGAGCGGCTGGTGCTGCCATCGACTGCGAATTCCTCCTCATACCCGGGTGCGCTGATCCGCATCAGTCCGGCCTGGGGTGTCGTAATCATGACCAGCACTGCCGAACCCGGTTGATACACCTGCTGGTCTAGCTCCACATCCGCCCCCTCGCCCTTTTTATAAATATAGATGTCATTGAGATAGACGCCCCGGCCGTCACGATGGTAGATCCCGTAGGAGGCTTTTTCTTCGGTGATGCGAGGCAGCGGGATGAGGAAATCCAGGGTCGTAGATGTTTCCAGCGTAAAGGACTGTTCTCCCTCATAATCGAGATATCCGACCCTGGCAAAAAGCTCGACCGGCCCCTGGTTCCTGTTGGTCACGGTTAAGGTTAGCCGCGCCGTCTCGCCCTGGCGGTAGGACTTCTTATCCAGTTGGGCGTCGACATCAACGGCGATTCCCAGGACAGAGAACCGGACGTCTCCCTCAACGGCGGCTTTAACACCGGAGCCTTCGAGCCTGTAGAAAGCCGAATAGTCCTGCGCGACCAAATCGGCGGGAATGCCAAAGGTGAAAGTCACTTCCTCCTCGGCCCCGGAAGAGACAAAGAATTTTCTCGTCTCGTTGAGGATGTCCATGACTTTCAGGACTAACTCAGCCTCGCCTTCTAGATTTCCCCGGTTGCGGAGCTTGAAGGTCAAGGACGCCTGTTCGCCCGCGGTGAAGCTTTGGTCCGAAGGCAGTTGGCTGACCACAATATCGGCGGCTTCAATCTTGACGGTCCTTGTCTCCAGGATTGTTTCCTTGCCGGCGGCGCTGACCAAGACAACGGAAACCTGATGCTCGCCCGCTGTTCCACCCCCTAGGCTCAAGGTCATATCAAAATTTTGAACTTGGCCGGCCGGGACATTCACTGCCTGCTGGGAGCTATAAAAATCTGACCTGACTTCAACGAATCCCTGAAAATCGTTGCAGCCGGTATTCTCAAGCTGCACAGAAAGCGGCAATGCTCCTCCCGAAGGGGTTCCAAATGCCACTGAAGGTTCCATTCTCTCAAGCTGGACGACCCGAAAACCGACGGGAGGAACGGGAGCAACCTTCGCACCTTGGACCAGCAACGTGTATTCGCCCTCCACCGTGATGGGGAAGCTGATCGAATCGCTGCGTACCTCTCCCGCGCCCAAATAATAACTTCGGGAAGCCGTAAAGACTTCCTCCTGTCCTTTCAGGACCTGGAAAACAACGTCGATGTCTCCGGCATAGGGAGCTTCGTTGAGAAGAGTCAAGGGCATGATGACCAGGCCCTGGGCGTAAACGTCCTGCTCCTGAAGAGTCAACCTTCCCGCTCCGGGATCGACAACGCCGATAACGACTTGACCCTGGGATAATGCGGACCCATATTTCAGCACGTATTCTCCGGGAGCCAGGGAAAACGGCAGGGAATCCAAGAAGCTGTTTTGTGCCGGGAGGGAATAAACCCTTTTCAAATTAGTCAGAAGAAGAACGGGATTCGCAGCGGCATAAAGCTCATAATTGACTTCAAAAGATTGATCCAGGTTCCCCGTGTTCCTGATCGTTACGGGAATCATGGCGACGCCCTTGGGGTAGATCAGAGGGGCCGGGAATTCGATTGAAGCTGCGTATCCATAAACGACCGTTTTTCGAACCTGCGACTCAAGGTCACCGCTGAATTCAACGACATATTCCGTCGTCGTGGTTTCTCGGGCCTGAATGGAAAATATTTTTTCTTCGTTCGGGGCCAGATTGACATCCTGTTCAAAACCAAGAGAGAGGATCTTTATGGTCATAGCGCCGTCGATCTTGCCTCGGTTGGCAAGTTTCACCTTCAGGTTGAAGGGATCATTCCCCACCACTTCGGGCGCATCAACTTCGGCTTCCAGAGCCGGCGCGACGACTTCATATCCGCTTTCCGCCGAAAAAGCGATCGTCTGTTGTCTTAAAAGCTCGCCCCGGAGAACGACGACTCCCTTTCTCTCCTCACTCTGGGTGAGGCTCCATGGCCGGCTGCCTTTGGCCGCAAGAGGAAACGAATCCTGGAAGACGAGCTCTTCCGGCTCATTTCCGAACTTCCTGTAGATTTTCAGCAAAAGGTCCGCTTCATCCTGATCAGATCCGTTGACAACTTCGCCGGAGATAATGGCCTCTTCTCCCTTCCTGTAATAGCGCTTTTCCGCTCCCAGGTTTAGACACACATCTTCGACAAAGACCTGAAAGGGATAGGAAGCCGCGGCTATTTCCTGGCCGGTCACAGAACGGAGCGTCCCCCTGAGGATGTACTTCCCCGGGCTGCTGAGAAGCCCGACTTCGGCCTTGTAGTCAACGGTGCTCCCCGCTGCTTGGTTGACGGTGAGGCTGGATGTCCAGACCGTATCCTCCTCCCAAAATATATTGCCCAGTCTTAGCAGCTCGGCTACACTTTTAATCCAAAAAACATCATTCTTGTCAATGGCAAACGAATCATAGAATCCACCACCGTTCAATGATCCGATATATGTCGAACTCCAGGCCGTGCCGTCATACCGGGCAAGATGGAAACTGACGTTATCCCAGTTAAAGCGCAGAATCCATACGGCTCCCTGCGAGTCTTCATTAATAGAAAGGATTTCGCTGGCCGGTAGCCCGTCGGTCTGGGTGAAAGTCTGCCAGCTCTGTCCGTCGTACCTGTTCAAGCCGTCATTCGTTCCGACCCAGACCGCTCCCCGGCTGTCGACGAAAATCGACGAAATGGAGTTGGAAGAAAGCCCGTTGGATGTATTGTGGACGACCCAGCTTGTTCCGTCATACACCCCCACGCCGCCTGTCCTTGTTC
>JBAVVA010000272.1:0-7945 GCA_049697055.1 Candidatus Aminicenantales bacterium | reverse complement strand
CGCCTGCGCGCAGCCTGGGAATAGCCGGAGACACCTATGAATTCTAATTATCCTATTTATTCCCCTCTAGCCCCCCTTGGTGAAACAAGAGGGGCAAAGGATGGTGTCTCCGGAAAGGTCGGCCGCGACAGGACCCCACATGTTTTTATTTTCATCACGGAAAGCGAGAGGCTTGCTAGCTTCCGAACCTGTTTGACTTTGAGGCTGGGTTGTTTTAAAAAAAGATTCTCAGCACTTAAAGAGCGTTTTTAATGTACAAAAAGGTTGACCGGGGGATGCTTTCGCGATTGGAATCGATCGTCGGCCCGGCCAATGTCCTCATTGACCCGGAGCGGCTGGCGGCCTACAGCCGCGACGAGTCGCCGGTCCGCTCGATCGCCCATCCGCCCGAAGCCGTGGTCCGGCCGCGGAGCACGGCCCAGGCTGCCGAAATCCTGCGCTTGGCCTCGGCCGAACGAGTTCCGGTGACGCCCCGCGGCGGGGGGACGGGCCTGAGCGGCGGCTGCGTGCCGCATCTCGGCGGGCTGGTCCTGTCCCTGGAGCTGATGAACGGCGTTGTGGAGGTGGACCGGGAGAATCAGACGGCCGAAGTCGAAGCCGGCTTGACTCTGGGCGAGTTCAACCGGGCCGTGGAAGAGGCCGGATTCTCTTTCCCCCCTCATCCCGGCGACGAGGGGGCCATGATCGGCGGCCTGATTTCGACCAACGCCGGCGGCAGCCGGGCCCTGAAATACGGCGGCATTCGCAACTATGTCCGCGGCCTGGAAGTTGTCCTGGCCACGGGCGATGTCCTGCGCCTGGGCGGGAAGCTGGTCAAGAGCAGCACCGGCTATAACCTCCTCCAGATTTTCATTGGGGCGGAGGGCACGCTGGGCGTCATCACCCGGGCCGTAATCCACTTCCTGCAGCCGTTGCGGGTGACCCGCTCTCTGGTCATTCCTTTCCTGGACATGCTGCGCGCCTTGGAGGCCGTGCCGCTTATCCTCCGCGGCCGGTCCCTGCCGCTGGCCGTGGAATTTGTCGGACGGGATGTCATCCAAGCGGCCGAGGCCCATCTTAATAAGAAATGGCCATCCGACCAGGGAGAGGCCTATCTCCTGGTCATCCTGGACGCTCCCTCGGAGGATGAGTTGGACCGCCTGTCCCAGGATGCGGCCGAGGCTTGCCTGGCCTGCGGCGGCCTGGATGTCTATGTGGCCGATACTCCGGCCAAGCAGGCTGTGGTCCTCGATATCCGGAGCAAAATCTACGAGGCCATCAAGGACAAGACCGTAGAGATATTGGACGTTTCATTGCCTCTCTCCGAGATCGCCGGACACGTCCGGAAGGTCCTGGAGCTTTCCCGGCGCTTCGGAATCTGGCTGCCGACCTTCGGCCACGCCGGGGACGGAAATGTCCATACCCACATCATGAGAGCCCGCTTGGAGGACGGCCGCCCGGTCCCCCTGCCCCGAGCGGCCGGAGAAGAGATCTTTGAACAGGTCCGGGAGGAGCTCTACCGGGACGGCCGGCTGAGGGGCGGAGTCATCTCCGGCGAACACGGCATCGGCCTGGTCAAGAAACCGTTCCTGTCGTTCTCCCTCGACCGGGGCCAAGTGGAGCTGATGCGGGGAATCAAGAAAATCTTCGACCCTCAGTTGATATTGAACCCGGGGAAGATCTTCGAGGAGCGCCCGGACTGAGGGCGCCGAAAGGAGTCTGGGATGAGCACAAGAAGATTGATGGGGAGATCGGCCCTCGCCGTCCTGACTGTCCTGTCAATTTTGGCCGCGGCCGGAGCGCAGGACAAAGCCGCAGGCTCCAAGGAGAAGGCTGTCAGCGAGGCGGCCTTGGCCGGCCTGGAATGGCGGAACATCGGCCCGGCCGACATGGTCGGCCGTATTGCCGACATTGAGGGGGTCCCGGGCAACCCGGCCGTAGTCTATGTGGGAACCGCCTCGGGCGGAGTGTGGAAGACGACGGACGCCGGCGTCACCTGGCGTCCGATCTTTGACGGACAGACGGTTGCTTCCATCGGAGATATCGCCCTGGAGCCGGGAAACCCGGAAGTCGTCTATGTCGGGACAGGGGAGGGGAATCCCCGGAACAGCGTTTCCTTCGGCGACGGCGTTTACAAATCCACCGACGGGGGAGCCACCTGGACCCATCTCGGCCTGGAGGACACGCGGACCATCACCCGGATCGTCATCAACCCCAAAAACCCGTCGGTGGTCTATGTCGGAGCCCTGGGCCATGTTTTCGGGCCGAACAAAGATCGGGGTGTCTTTATGTCCCGGGATGGAGGCCAGACCTGGGATAAAGTGCTCTACCTGGACGAACGCCACGGGGTGGCCGACCTGGACATCGACCCCCAGAATCCCAATATCGTCTATGCCGCCCTGTGGCGATTCGAACGGAAGCCCTGGACTTTTTCCAGCGGCAGCGAGGAGGGCGGCCTTTTCAGGTCCGTGGACGGCGGCCGGACCTGGAAGAAGATGACCAAAGGATTGCCCAAACTGATAGGCCGTCTCGGCGTTAAGGTGGCGCCCTCCAACCCCCAGCTGGTCTATGTGATGGCCGAATCCATGGAGGGGACCCTTTATCGCTCCGACGACAGGGGGGAGACTTTCCAGCTCGTTTCCAAGGAACGGGACATCGTCTCCCGCGGCTTCTACTATACGGACCTGCGAGTCGACCCGACGGACGAGAATCGGGTCTATGCCGTGGCCTCCCGGCTTTCCCTGTCCATCGACGGCGGCCGGACCTTCCGCCGCATCTCTGCCTCAACCCATGTGGATTTTCATGCCCTGTGGATCGACCCGCTCAACCCCTCCCGGATGTGGCAGGGCCAGGACGGGGGGATAGCCGTCTCCTTCAACCGGGGCCAGACCTGGCAGTACGTCAACAACATTCCGGTGGGCCAGTTCTACCAGATCTATGCCGACAACCGCGAACCGTTCTACTATCTCGGCGGCGGCCTTCAGGACAACGGCACCTGGTACGGACCCAGCCGGAACAGGGAAACGGCCGGGATCATGAACGACGACTGGCGCATGATCAGCTTCGGCGACGGATTCCATGTCGTCGTCCACCCCGAGAATCCCGACCTCTTCCTCAGCGAGTTGCAGGGGGGGAATGTCCTGCGGACCGATATGCGCACCCGCGAGCAGCAGGGGGTCAGCCCCCAGGCCCGGCGGGCCGACGGCGCTCCCGTGTCGGAGCTCAAATACCGGTTCAACTGGAATGCCCCCCTGGTCGCTTCCCCCCATGACCCGAAAACGGTTTACCTGGGAGGGAGCGTGGTCTTCAAATCAGCCGATTTCGGGTCGACCTGGAAGATCATCAGCCCCGACCTGACCACCAACAACCCGGAAAAGCAGAAGTCGGCCGGCGGCCCGGCTTGGACCGAGAACACGTCGGCGGAGTCCCACTGCACCGTCATCAGCCTCAAGGAATCGCCCTTCCAGCGCGGTCTGATCTGGGCCGGGACGGACGACGGGAACCTCCAGATGACTCAGGACGGGGGGAAGGCTTGGCAGAACGTGACCAAGAACATTGTCGGACTACCGCCGTTTTCCCCCGTTTCGGCCGTGGAGCCGTCCTGGACCGATGCGGGAACGGCCTTCTGCGCCTTCGACCGGCATATGCTGGACGACCTTCATCCCTACATCTATAAGACCAAGGATTTCGGCAAGACTTGGACGAATATCACGGGCAACCTTCCGGACAAAGCCTATATCTGGGTGGTCCGCGAGGTCCTGGAAAACCCCAACCTAGTATTCGCCGGGACCGAGCTCGGTCTGTTCGCTTCGTTCAGCGGAGGAACGGATTGGGTCAAGCTCCATCTCAAAAACCTTCCTCCCGTGGCCGTCCACGACATCCTCATCCACCTCCGGGACAATGACCTTATCCTGGGGACTCATGGCCGGAGCCTGTGGGTCCTCGACGACATCACTCCCCTCCAGCAGTTGAACGCCGCGGTCCTGGACCAGCCCCTCTATCTGTTCGACATCAGACCGGCTATCCGTTTCAGCCAGAAATTCACCCGCTACGGAATCGGCGATGCGCAATTTTTGGGGCCCAACCCGCCCTATGGCGCACTCATCACCTATTATTTTAAAGATAAGCTGCCCAAGGAGACCCCCCTGAAGATCGAGATCCTGGACGGCTCGGGCAAAGCGGTCCGGACCTTGACCCAGAGCCCCGCCGAGGCCGGCCTGAACAGGACAGCCTGGGACTTAAGGACGGACGGGCCGCACCTCCGTCAGGAGCCGCAGCCCGTCGAGGACGTCTTTATGACCGGGCCGCGCGGCCCCCAAGTTCCTCCCGGCGCCTACACTGTCAGGATTACGGCAGGAAGCCTGGTCGCTGAAAAACCTGTGGAAGTGGGCCTCGACCCGAGCCTGAGCGTGGTCAAAGAAGATCTCCGCCTGCAGCATCGCTACGCCCTGCGGCTCCTGGAGATGCAGTCCGTTCTCAACGACGCCCTGCGTCTTTTCGACGGGCTTAAGAGCCAGGTGGAAGAAAGAAAAAAAACAATCCAGGCGCTCGGCCGGAATGTGAAGGACTCGACGGTCAAAGCCGTAAATAGCCACTTGGAAAAGATCGCGGCCCTGCAGAACGAAATCGCCCGGCCCTCCAGAGGAATGGCCCTGGGAGCGCCGGCCAGCGGGCCGCGGGTCCTGGATAGGATCTCTTCGCTCTTCAGCTCCATCGACGGCGTCAACGCCGCCCCTACCCCGGCCCAGGTTGCTTTTTACGGCGAACTCGTTATGGAATTTCGGGAGGTTCTGGATAGTGTGAACAAATATTTTTCCGACACAGCCGATGAGCTGAACTCGGCTCTGGAATCGAGCCGCATTCCGCACGTTCTCATTCCCGAGCCGCTCAAGATCCCCGACCTCGACAAGCTGTGAACGTCCTGGTCATCGGCGGCAGCCGGTTCCTGGGCTATCATCTCGTCCGGCGTCTGCTCCAGGACGGGCACGAAGTCACGCTCTTCAACCGCGGCCAAACTCCCGACGACTTCGGTCTCAGTGTCAAGCGCATCCGGGGTGACCGGCAGGACCGGGCTGATTTTCGCCGCAAGTTGGGCCGGAGGGCCTATGAAGCGGTGGTGGACCTCATCGCCTTCCGGAAAGAGGACAGCCGGTCGGCGGTCGAAACATTTAAGGGGCGGGCTGGCCACTATGTCCACATCAGCAGCGCCGCGGTTTACCTCATCACCAAGGATTATCCCAACCCTATCGGCGAAGAGGATTTCGACCGCGAGCTCCGTCCCAAACCGGACAAGAACGACGGGATGTGGCTCTACGGATTTCACAAACGGCAGTGCGAAGACGTATTGTCCGCCGCCCATCGGAAACATGGTTTTCCGGCGACGGCCTTCCGTTTGCCCATCGTTGAGGGCGAGCGGGACTACACCCTGCGGGCCTATTCCTATTTCCTGCGGATCGGCGACGGCCGGCCGCTAATCCTGCCGGACGGGGGGCTGTGCCCTTTCACGCATGTTTACCAGGGCGACGTCATCGGGACGATCGCTCAGAGCCTGGGCCAATCCGCCTCTTTCGGCCAGGCCTACAACCTGGCCCAAAAAGAGATCATCAATCTGCGCGAGTTCGTCCTTAAGGCCGCGCAGATATGGGGCGCCAAGCCGGAACTGGTGGACATCCCGAGGCCGGTCCTGGAGGAGGCGGGTTTGGGGATCGGCTTCTCGCCGTTTTCTATGAGGAGACCGTTCGTCCTGTCCGTGGAACGGGCCGAGCGGGAGCTGGGGTTCAAGCCCACGCCCTTCGAGGACTGGCTCGAGCGAACCGTGCGCTGGTTCAGGGACGAATACAGGGGTGGTCAGCCGGAGAATTACGCAGGACGGGAGGAAGAGGCCGCTTTCGCCCGGCGCTACCAGCAGGCGGTCGCCCCGCTGCGGCCGAAATAGTCGTCGCTTCATCCAGCCTTGACACCTTGCCTGGCTGCGGCCTATGATTTCTCATAGGGGGAAGGGGATTCTTAATTGAAATACGTTCGTTATCGCGTGCGCAACTGGGAGCTGGCGTGCTTCGTGCAGGCGGGCCTGACTCCGCTGGGAGTTTTGCGGCTGGCGACCGAAGATGCCGCCGCAGCGGTCGGCGCAGGCGACCTCGGGAAGCTGGCGCCGGGCAAGATTGCGGATGTCGTCATACTCAGCGCCGACCCGCTGCAGGACATCCACAACACCGAGACGATCTGGCGCGTGATCAAGGGCGGCTGGCTCTTTGACCCCGACAAACTTAGTGCGGGGGCGACGACCGGCAAGGCTGCCCAATAGAGGCCATCCGCAAAAGATGCCGAACTCGCGCTGTTTGCCGGTTGTGCACAATATTTTTAAAAAGGAGGGTGCCATGAAACGATTCTTTTTGGTCTGGGCTGCGATAACGATGTGTTTTAGCGCCCTGGCTTTACGGGCCAAGGAACAGCCTCTGGCGACAAGAGTTGAGCATTTCTTGGTGGTATCCGATCGGGCGCAGACGCTTTTTGGCTATTTCAAGGACACGTTTCAACTGCCCGAAGTGTGGCCCTTCTACCAGCACGGTACGTTTGCCAGCGGCGGCCTTTCGCTCGGCAACGCCGTATTGGAGTTCGTGTCATTCCCTAAAGAAGACAACAAACCCGCAAAGACTGAGTTTCGAGGAATTGCCTTCGAGCCCGCTCCAGACGCCGACGCCACTGCGGCGGAGCTGACCAACAGAAATATCGCCCATACGAACATCCAGTCCTACAAATCTCAAATTCCCGGTGGAGATGTTCGGGTCGAATGGTCGAGCGTGGGGTTGTCTAACCTCCCTCCGGCCACCACCGACATCTTCTTCTGTGATTATAAAAATAGAGAAGCTGTCGCACAACGACGAAAAACGGCAAGCGACGAGTTGGCCAGGAGAAGGGGAGGGCCTTTAGGGATTGTGGCTGCGGCCGAAATTACGGTCGGCGTGCAAGATTTAGAGGAGGCGCGGAGCAAATGGTGCGCTCTGCTCCGGCCTTCGCCGCGGATTTCTGATGACGCCTTTGTTTTCGACATTGGTCCGCGGATACAGCTTGTTCACGCTGAATTGTCCGGAATTCAGGGTATCGTCTTGGAAGTTCGATCTGTCGACGAGGCGGAGAAGTTTCTGAAGGTGCGCCGCTTTCTGGCCAAGGATGATGCTGGTCACATTGCCATCTCCCCTGCAGCGGTTGACGGGCTGGCGATCCGGCTCACGGACGCCACTCAAGGGCAGGCCGAAGTCCAACGACAGCCCATCATAGACGTCCACTTGCACTCAGAATCCCTCCAGGATCTCAAGAACTGGGGGCCGAACCCGGTGACCGGAGCAAAGGCGCCGGAATCCGTCGAGGAGCACATCAAGCTTACTCTGGCGATGATGGACCGCTACAACATAGTCCTCGGGATTGCGAGCGGCGAAGGCGAAACCATAGAGCAGCTCAGACAGGCCGCTCCCGACAGAATATGGGCTGGGCCGTCCTATGTCTTCCCTGGCCTCGATATCGAAAACCTGCGGCCGCTCTATCAATCCGGCCGGCTGAGGATCATGGGTGAAGTGTGCGCCCAATATGATGGTCTATCACCGTCCGATCCCGTCCTGGACCCATACTTCGCCCTGGCCGAATCGTTGGAAATTCCCGCCTGCATCCACATGGGGATGAGTTTCCCCGGCATCACGGAAAGCTGCCCGAAATTCAGAGTGGCAGTCGGGAATCCGCTCCTGTTGGAGGAACTCCTGAATCGTCATCCGAAACTGAGAGTTTGGATGGCCCATTTGGGCTTCCCTTTTCTTGCCGAGACGATCGGGATCCTGAATGTTTATCCTCAGGTTTACGTTGACAGCTCGGCCATCGATTGGATCGAGCCGGGATTCAGCTCCTATCTCAAGGAACTCATCAAGTACGGTTTTGCGAAGCGAATCATGTTCGGGTCGGACCAGATGACCTGGCC
>JBAVVA010000271.1:0-1928 GCA_049697055.1 Candidatus Aminicenantales bacterium | reverse complement strand
GGGCCGGCCTGGGCTACGGCGGCTCCTGCTTTCCCAAGGACATCAAGGCCTTGACCAAAATCGGCGAGGACCTGGGTGTGGACATGCGACTGCTGAGGGAAGGGGAGAGGATCAACACCGACCGGGTGCCGGTCTTTGTGGACAAGATCAGGCAGGCCTTGTGGATCCTCAAGGACAAGAGGATCGGGCTGCTGGGGCTGGCCTTCAAGCCGGAGACAGACGATATCCGGGAGGCCCCCAGCATCAGGGTCATCGCCGCTCTGCTGGACCAGGGCGCCAACCTGAGGTTGTACGACCCCCAGGCCATGGCCAATATGAAGGAGCTCTTCCCCCCGGACGGCGGGCGGATCGTCTATTGCTCCTCCGCCTACCAGGCGGCCGAGGGAGCCAACGCCCTCCTGTTCACCACCGAGTGGGAGGAGTTCAAGACGCTCGATTTAAAGAGGGTGAAGGGCATGATGGCCAACCCCATTCTGATAGATGGCCGGAACATCTTCGACCCGGCCGCTCTGCGGGCCCTGGGCTTCGAATACACTTGCCTCGGCCGCAAATAGCCTCTGGGCTGGAAATGATGGGCATCATTTTCTTACTTTTTATAGCCCTGGCCTCATTTACCTGGCTCTCCACTTACGGTTATTTGGCTATCCTGGGCGGGATAGTAGCCGTCAGCCCCAAAAGCAAAATAAACCATAAATTCCTGCCGGATATTGCCATTGTCGTTCCGGTTCTGAACGAAGAGGACTTGATCCTCTCCAAACTTTCCGACCTGGAGAAGATCGATTATCCGGGGAAGTGCGTTTCCGTTCTGGTGGTCGAAAGCGGATCCGCCGACAGGACAGCGGAGCTCGTTCGCCAAGAGATAGCCAGGGGAAAAAAGATTCAATTCGTCAGCCTGGATAATGCCCGGGGAAAGGCCGAAAAGATTGCCCATGCCCTGACTCTCTTAAAAGAGGAGGTCGTTGTCGTTACGGATACGGACGCCAGGCTGGACGCTTCCTGTGTCAGGGAGCTGGTCAGCCTGCTGGAAAGCGATCCTCAGGCGGCGATTGTGGGCGCTTCGGTGGAGCCCCAAAGCTCCTTAGTGGAGGAACGCATTCATTGGCGGTTTCTCAACGGCCTGTGGTGGCTGGAGGGCGAGGCGCTCTCGGCCGCAAGTTTTTCGGGAGTGTGCTATGCCTGCCGGCGAAGCAAGGTTTTGTCTCTATCCAAAAGAGCGCAAGCGGAAGACATTCACCTTTCTCTTCTTACCGGCGCTAATGGCTTTCATGTGCGCCTGGGCCGAAAGGCCCGGACCATGGAACTTCGCGTGCCCCACACTCTCAAGCAGATGATTCAGTTTCGGCGCCGGCGCGGAGCCGGTTATCTGGCCGAGCTTCGGAATTCATCGACGACGGCCGCTTCTTCGGCGGGCTGGCGGCTGGCCCGTTTTATGAGACTCTGGCACTTCTTGGTGACGCCCAAAATGGCAATTGTTCTCGCTGCTTTCTCTTTAGTCCTCTTGGGGACGCGTTATTGGCCATGGCCGCTGTCTGTATTTTTCTTGTTCGCCCTACCCCTTTACATCCTCCTTTTCTGTTCCTCTCTCCTCAAGGGTGAGAAGAACCGCTGGTGGAAATTGCCCCTGGCCCTGAGCCGTTATCTTGCCTTGACTCTGATGTCTATGTTGACACTGCCTCCCAATTCCCAAAGCCAGGTTCCCCTGGGAGGAAGATCGTGATTCGGCTTCACCACCTGAAAATGGCTTCCCGCTATATTGCCCGCCGCTTTCGAAAGCTCCATCCTTTCGAAGTCGAAGCGGCCCTCCTCAATGAGTGCAACCTCCATTGTCTTTATTGTCATTGCCCCGACCGGCTGAAATCTCAAATGACATCTCAGCAATGGAAAGATATTATTCGAGGCTTTGCCTCGCTGGGAACCATACGCTTCAA
>JBAVVA010000270.1:0-12049 GCA_049697055.1 Candidatus Aminicenantales bacterium | reverse complement strand
TCTTACTATTGCTTTCCGGTTGCTCTTTTGTTACGACCCAGCAGCCCCTCTCCTCGGCGCCGGAACCCATCGACCGGGATAAATTTGAGGGCGCCTGGCTCAGCGAGGAGGAGGTCGTCTTCATCCGATCTTAAGAAGATCAAAGCCCCTTAACCGAGCCGGCTCCAGCCGGCTGGGCCGTTCGGGATTTCTTTACCGCTCTTCGAGACGGATGCTGCCGATGCCGGCTTCGACCCTGATCTCCAGGGTCACCGCGCTCCGGCCGTAGGCTTGGTTGGTGTAGACGCCGTCCGATCGAGTCAAGCCTTCCGCCTCGACCGAGCCCAGCCCTTTGTGCACTCTGGCCCGGACGCCGACTTCCTTGGGCAGGTAGATCGTTCCGCTGCCCACCCCCCCTTCGACATTGACGTCGAGGCTTGTGGCCCGGGGCCCCGACAGGTCGAGCGTCATCCGGCCGACGCCCATCTTGACCCTCACCCGGTCGAGCTTGATCCCCCGGCAGTCAAGCCGGCTTTCACCCGCGCCGAGGTTCACCCGAAGGTCGATGGGCGTTTCCTGGTTCAGGCGGATGTCCCAGTCGTTGACCGTCCGGCCGAAGCCGAGGTGGGTATAGCGCTTGTGGCGGACGGTGAGGATGCCCCGCTTGTTGACCACGTTGTAGTCAACTTCCGGTTCGAGGCTCGGCCGGTTGGTGCGGAAAGTCGCTTCCATCAGGTCCCCCGCGCCGCCCTCCACCTGCAGCTCGCCGGCGCCCATGCGGATGCTCACCTCGGCCGTTTCAGCGCCGGCCAGGGCGACCTGACGAGTGTCCGTGCGCGTCTCTCCGGCCGGTTCACAGGCGAGGATAAGGCCGATAGCCGGAAAAAGTATTAAAAATTTTAGCAAAGTGGATAGACTCATCTTGACCTCCACTATCTAGATACGTTTACTATTGGTTTCAGTTCCTGGGCGGTTCACTTTGCGGGCAAGCCTCTCGGCAGGGTTCCTCAGTATTTTTTCTAGGGTTGCTCCGGCCGGTGGATTTTTTTCCACTCCGCGTACCGCTTCAGGTAGTCGTTGATGACCCTCTTGGGATTAAGGGAAAGGTGGCCGGCATATTCCTTGAGGTGAACCTTGAGATAGGCCTCGTCGGGGAGCTTGGCGAAGTTCTCTTCCTCGATAGCCTCCAGCTGCTCGACCCGAATTTTTGTGGTGTGGAAGATCAGTTGGAGGGGGATGCCCAGGCTTTCCCGGATCCTCTTCAGCACCGGGCCGGAGAAGGTCAAGTCCTCGCCGGCGGCCGCGCTCTTTTCTGGGGAGGTTCCGGGGACGGCCGACGGCCGGGCACCGGCGGCCGTCCCCGGCCCTCCTCCTTCGGCTCTCAAGGAGGATTCGTCCCGGAAGTATACGAGAAGATTTTTGTAGGCCTCTTCGACCTCCAGCAGGATCCGGAGCCGCTTGTCCTCGGGGATTTCCTGAGAGATGGGGGAGAGGATGGCCGAGTCGGCCGAATACAGTTTCTTCAGCCTGAGGTAGGCGTTCTTCACTTCGGCCAGGGTGCCCTTCGGGCCGAGCTCCAGGACTTTGAAATCGCGTTCCTTGTTCGGGTCGCTCATCTTAACTCCACAGCAATTGGACCTCTTTATCCTGGATGAGGTTGTCCACCAGGATCTCGACTTCCTTGGAAGAGCGGCTGGCCAGGTAGTTGATCATGAACGGCCGCCTCTCCCGGATGGAGCGCCACACGGCGTCGTCGTGCTCGATATAGCCGGCGTAGAAGGCCTGGATGCCCAGGAACTTCTGGAGCAGGCTTTTGAGCGAGGCGCCCAGGAGAATGTCCTGGCTGTCGCGGGTCATGTTTACCACGAGATAGACTTTGAACCCGTCCAGCTCCTGGTCCAGGATGGGGGCCAGGTCGGTCAGCTGGCGGCGGAGGTGGTCGATGAATTCCTTGATGTTGGTGATGCCGTAGGACTCCCGCTTCTGCCAAATGAGCCGGGCCGTGTCTTTGAAGCCGTAGGCCTTGAGCGTCATCTTCAGCTTGCGGTAGAGGGCGCTTTTGATGAAGCGGTACATGTTCTCCACGGCCGTGATCTCGGGGATGACCAGGATGATCATCTTGTCGGCGATGAGGAAGGTGTCCAGGGTGTTGTTGTGGCAGCCGGCGCCCAGGTCGATAAGGATGTACTGGGTGTGGAGCTTCATCATCTGGCGAAAAAGCTTGAGCTTCTGGCTGAAGGTGATGCTGTCCGAGGAGATGGATTCCAGGTCGCCGCTGATGAGGGACATGTTGTCGATGCCGGTGGGCAGGGCCAGGTCGTCGAGGAGTGCGCCTGACTTGTCGAAGAAGCGGGTCAGGGTCTGCCGCGGCTGGTCCAGGTTGAGGAAAGAGTGGAGGTTGGCCCCGCCCAGGTCGAAATCCACCAGGGTGACCGAATTCTGCTTCTTGGCCAGGTAGGTGCCCATGCTGCTGACGAGGAAGGTCTTGCCCGTGCCCCCTTTTCCGCCGGCTATGGCCCAGATCTGTCCTTCCCTGGTTCGAGGGGCGGAGTTCTTCAGGCTCTCCGTTTTCATGCTTAAAATAAACGATATATTAATTTTGCGCCGAACGTCAACCCGGCCACGACCTGGACAATGGGGATTCGGGAGTGACGGGGCGAGCCCTTGAGGCCCGGCTTAGAGGACGAAGCTGCCGCAGCCCGGGCAGTGAAGGGATTTGACCTTCATCTCCAATCCTTTTATATAAGCGCACCTCGGGCAGACGGCCTTTCCGCATCCCAGGCAGATACCGAACATCAACCTATCAAAATCTCTTTCCTGCGATTCCTCCTGGCTCTCGGACACCTGGGGGAGAACAAAGTCAATGCCGCAGAAAAAGCACCTGTGTTCAATGTCCCGCTTTAAGATTTTCAGGGTGTTCATGGGGTTTAGCGGCTCGGCCAGCCAGCGAAGAAAAGATCTGCTCCGGCCGGGCTTGGGCTCAATATTCCCAGCCAAGTTTATTATCGATTCCCCGGCCAAAATGAACACAAAAGAGGTCACCAATATGAACAGGATGGCGGTGGAATGTTCTATGCAGAAATCCTTGAAACCCAAAAGGCATGTGCTGCTGAAGGTGAGCAACCCAACCCCTAGTAGAAAAAGTATCTTCCCGATCATTTTCGTTTCGGGCCAGCGGGAAGGCTTGACCAGAATGCTGATGAGGGTCATGGTTGTTAATGCCGGGCAAAAAATACGCGCCTGAAGCGCCCGGGCATGATATTTAGTCGAGAAGAATATAACTGTTTTGAAATTTTTTGGATAAGCTTAAATGAATGTACTTTATAGATTATGCTCAAGAGAGCGAGATAAAGGATTTTTTTCTTCTCATCCAGACGCAAAAAAGAAGGTAATCGATAATTCCTAGAGACAAGGAGGAATAATATGCCAATGACTGAACGGAAATCAGGTTGGCTGGGAAGCAAGGATTCGAACCTTGATTCCATGATCCAGAGTCATGTGTCCTGCCGTTGGACGACTTCCCAGCAGGGCTCATCATCATAGACGATTTCGGATCGTATTTCAATCGGCCCTAGTTGATAAGCGGCCGTCGATTTGATACCATACCGCCCAGGAGGACGGGGATGGCCAGCCTTTCTAAAAAGCCCAGTGTCCCCAAGGTGGTCGTTCTTGTCCTGCTCGGTCTCTACAGCCTTTTTCTTCTCTGGCAAATCGCCAGCGGGATCGATAAGCGCTACCAATGGGATTTCAAGACCTATTATTGCGCCGCTCATGTGGCGGAGATGGGCCTCAATTATTACGACCAGCCCAACCTGCATCATTTTTGTAGTCCGACAGTGCAGCAGTATTACAACTACACCCCCTTGTCCATCTGGTTTTTCCGTTTCTTTAACCTCTTTGATTATCCCACCGCTTATCTCCTTTTCTTCATTTTGAAGGTCTTGGCCCTGGCCGGCCTGTTTTTTCTGTGGAAAAAAATCTTTCTGGAGACGGAGGGCGACCTGGGTTTCTTTGTCTTTGCCCTGCTAGCCTTCAACAACGCCCTGTATGTTGACCTTCTGACCGGCAATATTTCCCTGTTCGAGCAGCTTGGCTTGTGGCTGGGCTTTTTCTTCCTGCTGAGGCGGAGGCTGTTCCTTTTCGGCCTGTGTGTGGTGGTCATCGCCAACTTCAAAGTCGTCCCCCTCGCTTTCCTCATCTTGCTGCTGTTCCAGGAGGAGAAGAAAAAGCACCTGCATTTCTTCGGCTGGCTGGCGAGCTTCCTCGGCCTGCAGGCCCTTTCCTTTGTCCTTTCTCCTTTCTTGTTCAAAGAATTCCTTCGGGTCTTTTTCACCATGCTCCGCGAGACCAGGGGCATCCTTAACCCCTCGACCTATGTTTGGCTGCAGAACATAATCCGGAGCTATTATCCCCGGGTGCTTGGGGCCCCCGCCCCGGTCCTGCTGAGCTACGCCGTTTTTGCCCTCCTGGCCGCAATCATTATTTGGCTCACCGGACGCGCCCTTGGCCGTCTTAAGCGCCGAGGGGGGCTGGAAACGGAGAAAGTTGCCATCTTCCTGTCCTGCACCGCCTATGCTTTGCTCCTCCCCCGTTTTAAAGACTACTCTTATGTTCTGCTGCTGGTGCCCGCCTATTTCGCCCTGAAAAAATATTCCGGCGGCCTGGGCCGGGTCTTCCTCTTCGGCCTGATGATCCTCTCCATACCGGAGTACGTCAACCTGCCCGGATTGAAGGACGTCTTTGAGCAGGTGTGGGGCTTTATGTCCATGTGGGCGGCGGTCGTCATTTGGATTCTTTACCTGCGTCATGCATTTTCTTTGAATAAGATTCAGACTTCCAGCCCGCCGCTCTATTGACAGCGCGGTTGGGCCTGTGTAAGCTTTCCATCCGATAAAATCGAATTGTGAATCCCATGGCGGCAGACCCTCAAACACACGCCGGCTTTTCACGGAAAACGCGGCCTTGGACCGCCATTCCCCAAAAAATTTTAGCCCTTCCGGTCGGCAAGCTCCTGATCCTTGACCTCTTTCTCCTGGCCTTCATTTTTCAGATCTTTCTCATCACCCGCCTCGCTTTTCTCTATGTCGTCCTCAAAGGGCTTTTTGTCTGCCTCCTCCTGCTCCTGGCGCTGGCGGTTGTGCATTTGGCCCGGAAAGACAAGCTTTTTCTCCTGTGTTTGATATTCATCCTGGTCATTCGCATCCCCTACTATGTCCATCCCGACAGCCTGCTGTTCATGTCGGACAATGCCCTGGAAGCGCTCCAGCCGCTCGAGATCAGAGACGCCAAGGCCGCTCCCTTCTTTCTTCTTGATTCCAGCGGTCACAACGGCACCCTGAAATACCTATGCATCGCCTTTATCTGGGATTTTCTGGGAGTCAACTACCTGACCTTTCTTTTATTCCAGCTCCTGATCTATATGGGTTTCATTTACCTGATCTATGACTGGCTGCGCCGGATATTCAACGAAAGGGTCGTCCTCATCTTGGCCTTTGTCCATTTTGCCTTCATCGAGGTTCTTTTTGATTACTCCCTGTTTCTGCGGGCCGCGCCGTACTTGGAAATGCTTTTTTTCTTCGTCCTGGGAGTCCGCCTGTTTGACTTCGCCTTCCGTGACTTACGACGCGTATTTTTGGCCGTCTATTTCTTCATGATCGCCATCTATCTCCATACCCTGGCGATCTTCCTGGTGATCCCTTTTGTTCTGATCGCCTTCCTGTATGCCCTCAAAGGCCGAGCGGTGCTGCGCTGGGCTTGCCTCCTTCTGGCCGGCCTGGCGGCGGGCCAATTTCATTTCGTCTACTACAAGCTCTTTTATCCCCCGCCTCCCCCGGGGGGCGTCTGGTACACCATCCATTTCTTTCCCCTGGCTGACTTCGCCCTGAAGCGCATTCCGGCCTATGCGGCTCAGGTCGTCAAGGATTTCGCGGTCGTCTTCCACAACCTCCTCAGTTTCGAATTTTCCTATCATTACAAGAATTGGCCTTCCTTCGATTTTTACTTCCGGTCGCCCGCGGTGAAGACATTTCTGTTCATCGTCAACCGGGCCCTGGTTTTTCGGGCTTTCCTGATTTTTATCGTCGCCCTGGTCCTGGTCATGATCAAGCTCGTCCGCCGCCGCTTCTTCGGCACGGCGATCAAAGACTGGATTTATCCCTTCTTTCTGTTTCTCTTCCTGGTGTTCCTCGGAAAGCTTTTTATCCTCAGCCCGGCCCCCCATTACGAGCCGCGGCACAACATGGATTTGGCCCTTCTGCTCCTGCTGAGCATGGTCATCGTCGCCTCCGAGTTTCTCAAGATCCGGAAGCTCTTTTCCTGGAAATCCCTGGCCGTAGTCGCCTTGTGCCTTCTCTTCACCGCCCCCCATTACTTCACCTTCCTCCGGGTGGCCAATTTCAAACAGCATTCCTACCAGGTCCTCCTGCCGGTCATCAGGACGCACGGCATCAAGTACCTCTCCACGGATTTCAGCATCGCTTACGTCATCTATTTTTTATCGCAACGCAAGGTTATGGTCTCGGACACGATCGGGGAGAATACCGTTGAATGTTTTTATCCTCGGATGAGGAAAGAGGTGGACGGGGTCCCTCCCGAACGCCAAGCTTACCTTTTTTTATCGGGCCGGTATCCCCAAAGTCTAGGGCACCATAAAACCTCCTTGGAAAGAATCCGATACATCCGTCAGAAACTGGACAGCTTGGGGAAGAAGTACAGAATCGTTCGCCTGAAGTATTACCTCCTCATTATCCCCCACCAGAGTCGCGTCTATGGCGCGGCGGATACCCCTTCGGTTCCATGAACCTGTCAATCGTCATTCCCGTCTTCAATGAAGAGGCGCGCCTGTCCCAGGCCGTCGAGGCCTTCAACGCCTTCCTTCCCGGACTGAACCTGGATACCCAGGTCATTTTTGTAGACGACGGAAGCACCGACCGCACCGCGGAGATGCTTTCGGCGACCCCGGCGCGTTTTGCTATCGACCTCATCTCCTACCGGCCGAACCGGGGCAAGGGGTTTGCCCTGAGACAGGGGATCCTGAAGGCGTCCGGGGATTATGTGCTTTTCCTGGATGTGGACATGTCCACCCCGCTGGCAGAGCTGGCCAAGTTCCGGGAGGCCATGGACAGGAGGGTTCCGGTCATCATCGGCAGCCGAAGGGCGGCGGGGTCCAGAGTCTTAAAGAGCCAGTCCACACTCCGCCGAAAACTGGGGGAGGGGTTTTCCTTTCTGTCCAGCCTGCTCCTCGTGCCGGGCATCACCGATTTTACCTGCGGCTTCAAGATGTTCCGGCGCGACGCGGCGCGGCGCATTTTTGGCGTCCAACAAATCGAACGCTGGGGGTTCGATGCCGAAATCCTCTTTCTGGCCCGCCGCTACGGATACGCCATCCAGGAAATTCCCGTATCCTGGACCAACGACGAGCGGACCAAAGTCCGACTCCTCAAAGATGTGGCCCGCTCCTTCACCGACCTGTTGCGGATCCGGTTCAACGCTCTCTTCCGGAAATACTGAATCCCGGCAGGCGCGGCCGCTCCTCGGCCGGCCGGGAGATATGCGTAACCATTTTATTTATATCAGTTTAGAGAGGCCCCCCCGTCCTATTGTTCGTTGACAGGCCTGGATGATGATGATAAGATGGGCCGCAAAAAATGAGAAAAAGGATCATTCGCTACGGAATCATTCTGGCCCTGACCGGAGTCCTGCTCTTCTTTTTTTTCCGCAGCGTCGAATGGGGCAAGTTTTTCTCGAACTTGGCCGACGTCAACCTCGTCTTTTTCGTCCTACTCATCCTGCTCGCTCCCGTCCACCTCATCACCCGGGCCTGGCGCTGGAAGTATCTCATCCTGCCTGAGAAGAAGGACGTCAAGCTCTACAACCTGGTGGCCGGCCAGGCCGTAGGGTTCACGGTGACCCTCATCCTGCCCGGCCGCCTGGGCGAGATCGTCAAGCCGCTCTTCCTGGCCAAGAAGGAAAACATCAACGCGGGCTTCGCCCTGGGCACCGTAGTCGTGGAGCGCCTGTTCGATATCATCGCCATGGTCTTCCTGCTGGCTGTCTTTCTCCTGGCCCGGCCCCTGTACAGCTCCTCCTTTCCCCTCAGCCCATCCAACGCCCGCTGGCTCTTCATCTGGGGCACGGCCGGCTTGGCGTTCGACATAGTCGTTTTCCTGGTGGTCCTCAGCCTGCATTTCTTCCGGGAGCGGACCCTCAAGATCATCGCCGTCTTTCTCCGGCCCCTGCCCAAAAAATGGGGGGAAAAGATCCGCCGGCTCATCGAGGAGTTCATCCAGGGGCTGCGCTTCTTCCGTTCGGTTAAGGACCTGCTCCGCTTCTTCGGCCTGTCGCTCGCCGTCTGGCTGGCCATCGTCGGCTATTACTGGCTGTTCTTCCTGGCCTACCACGAGCCCCAGGCTTACTACAAGGTCATCCCCTATGTCTTCCTGACCATGGTCGGCGCCTCCATCCCCACCCCGGGCATGGTGGGGGGGTTCGATTACTTCAGCAAGGAGGCGCTGATGCGTCTCTATTTCAGCCGCAAGATCCCGGCCGGCGCCGGCCGGGAAGTGATGCGGGCCCTGGCCACCAAAGCCGCCAGCATGACCCTGATCGTTCATGCCATCCAGGTCGTGATGACTTGCCTGGTCGGTTTTGTTATACTCTGGAAAGAAGGGCTTTCCCTCCTTCAACTGAAAAAGATGGGCGAGGAATTCCAGGAATGAAGTGCCCCTACTGCGACCACCAGGAGAGCAAGGTCATCGATTCCCGGGAGAGCAAGAAGGGCCTGTCCATCCGCCGCCGCCGGGAGTGCTTGGCCTGCCGGCGCCGCTTCACCACCTACGAGAAGATAGAAGAGATCCCCTACATGGTCGTCAAAAAGGACGGCAGCCGCCAGCCGTTCGACAGCCAGAAGCTCCTGCGGGGGCTGCTCAAGGCCTGCGAGAAAAGACCCATCCCGGTCAAGAAAGTCGAGGAGATCGTGGAGGAAATTGAGGCCAAGCTGCATGAGCGGGCCGATAAGGAGATTCGCTCCTCGGAGATCGGCCAGTACGTTATGGAGCGGCTCAAGGAGCTGGACAAGGTGGCCTATGTCCGTTTCGCCTCGGTTTACCGCGAGTTCCGCGACGTGTCCGAGTTCAAGCGCGAGCTGGAAACCCTTCTCAAAGAGAAGTGATCCGCCGCTGATGGTCCGCAAGAAGATCCCCGTCTGCCGATTGGTCTCCGCCGGGGAGGAGATCGCCAGCGTCCAAGGCCGGATCCTGTTCAACGAGCGGAGCCGCCTTGCTCTGGAGAAGCAGTGGCTACCCCTGCTGGACGTCTATGAGCAGGAGGAGCGGATCGTGGTCAGGGCCGAACTGCCCGGGGTCGAACCCCGCGACATCACTCTCCTGGTCCACCACAACCGCCTCGAGCTGCGCGGGGAGAAGAAACAGGAGAACCATACCGAACCCGCCCGCTATCTCCGCCTGGAAAGGGAGAGCGGGCCGTTCCGCCGGGTGGTGGCCCTGCCCAGCGCCGTTCTGCCGGACAGGACCAAAGCCGTCCTGGACAACGGCGTCCTGGTCATTGTCTTGATCAAAGCCGGCCGGAGGGAAGGCCGATGAGAGAGAGTTGAAGAGAGCTAAAAAGAGAGAAGAAAAGATGGCCGAGAAAGACAACAATTCAGAAGAACAATTGGACGAGATTCTCGAAGATAAGGACCACAAGCTGCAAGTTCCCTCCAAGCTCCCCGTCCTGCTGCTGCGGGACATCACCGTTTACCCCTACATGATCGTCCCGCTGTACGTCGGCCGGGAAAAATCAAAGAACGCAGTGGACCGTTCCCTGTCTTCCCACCGGATGATCCTTCTCCTGACCCAGAAGGACATGGAGGTGGAGGATCCCAAGCGGGAGGATGTTTACGACATGGGCACGGTGGCCCTCATCATGCGCATGCTGAAGCTGCCCGACGGCCGGATCCGGATCCTGGCCCAGGGCCTGGTCCGGGCCCGGGTGGAGACCTTCGAGGAGGAGCAGGAAGCCATGGTGGCCCAGGTTCAGGTGGTCGCCGAGCCGGAGGCCGAAGACAAATCCGTGGAGAAGGAAGCCCTGGTGCGCAACGTCCGGGCCGGCCTGGAGAAGGCGGTCTCCCTGGGCAAGAACCTGCCCCCCGAGGTCCTCATCATCTCGGCCAACGTCGAGGAGCCGGGCCGGCTGGCCGACCTCGTAGCGGCCAACCTGGACCTCAAAGTCCCCGAAGCCCAGGCCATCCTGGAGGTCGTGGACCCTCTGCAGAGGCTGAAGAAAGTGTACGAACTGCTGGCCAAGGAGCTGGAGCTGCTGGATGTCCAATCGCGCATTTCCAGCGAGGCCAAGGGCGAGATGGACAAAATGCAGAAGCAGTACTTCCTCCGCCAGCAGATGAAAGCCATTCAGAAGGAACTGGGCGAGGGGTCGGAGATCCAGGAAGAGATTAAGGCCTACCAGGATAAGCTGGCCAAGCTCAAGGTCGCCCCGGAGGTCCAGGAGGAGCTGGAGAAGCAGATCAGCCGGCTGTCCCAGATGCATCCAGAGTCGGCCGAGACGGCCGTGGTGCGCAACTACCTGGACTGGATGTTCGACCTGCCCTGGAATAAGAGCACCGTGGACAACATCGACTTGGGCAAGGCCAAGACCATCCTGGACGAGGACCATTACGGCCTGGAGAAGGTCAAGGACCGCATCCTGGAGTATCTGGCCGTTCGCTCCATCTCCAAGAAGCTCAAGGGACCCATCCTTTGTTTCGTCGGGCCGCCGGGCGTGGGCAAGACCTCGCTGGGCAAATCCATCGCCCGGGCTTTGGGCCGCAAATTCATCCGCATCTCTCTGGGCGGCGTCCGGGACGAGGCCGAGATCCGCGGCCACCGCCGGACCTACGTGGGGGCCATGCCCGGCCGGATCATCCAGGGGCTGCGCCGGGCCGGTTCGAACAACCCCGTGTTTATGATGGACGAGGTGGACAAGATCGGCGCCGATTTTCGCGGCGACCCCTCGGCCGCCCTCCTGGAGGTGCTCGACCCGGAGCAGAACAAGGACTTCCGGGATAGTTACCTGGGCGTGCCCTTCGACCTCAGCCGGGTGATGTTCATCACCACGGCCAACCTGCTGGACCCCATCCAGCCCGCCTTCCGCGACCGGATGGAAATCCTGCATCTCCCGGGCTATATCGAGGAGGAGAAGCTCCAGATCGCTCTGCGGCATCTGGTGCCCAAGCAGCTCGAGGAGAATGCCCTGAACTCCAAGCTCATCGAGTTCAACAAGGGCGCCATCCAGAAGATCATCAGCCTTTACACCCGCGAGGCCGGGGTGAGGAATGTGGAGCGGGAGATCGCCGCGGTCTGCCGCAAGGTGGCCCGCAAGGTGGCCGAGGGAAAGAGGGGCCTGAACCGGATCACGCCCCGGAACCTGGAGAGCTTCCTCGGCCCGCCTCGCATCTTCCGCGACCAGCTCCTCAAGAACGACCGGGTGGGTGTGGCCACCGGCGTGGCCTGGACCGAAGCGGGCGGCGAAATCCTCTTCGTCGAAGCGTCTAAGATGAAAGGTAAAGGCCAGCTGGCCCTGACCGGTTCGCTGGGCGAGGTGATGAAGGAGTCGGCCCAGGCCGCCCTGAGCTATGCCCGGGCCCACGCCCGGGAGCTGGGCATCGAGGCCAAGATTTTCGCCGAGAACGATTTCCACATCCACATCCCCGAGGGCGCCATCCCCAAGGACGGCCCCTCGGCCGGCATCACCATCGCCACCGCCTTGATCTCGGTCTGCACCGACGTCAAGGTCCGGCGGGACGCGGCCATGACCGGCGAGATCACCCTGAGGGGCAACGTGCTGCCCATCGGCGGGGTCAAGGAGAAGGTGCTGGCCGCTCAGCGCTCCGGCGTGGCCCGCATGATCCTGCCCCTGCCCAACAAGAAGGACCTGGCCGATATTCCCCAGGCCGTCCGCAAGAACATGGAGTTCATTTTTGTCGAGGACATTAAGCAGGTCTTTGACAACGCCCTGGTGCGGAACGGCCGGAGCGGGAAAAAGGCCAAGCCCAGGAAGGCTAAGTCAAAAGCCTAAT
>JBAVVA010000269.1:0-19401 GCA_049697055.1 Candidatus Aminicenantales bacterium | reverse complement strand
GCTTTGCCCCTAGAAGGAATGCATCGGCGCGAGTCCTTAGCGGTGTGAATAATTTGTGAATATTAATGGGGGAATTATAGGTACTTATCGGAACTTTCCGGAACTCAAAAACAAATAGATATTATTGGTTCTTAAGGAAAATCGAGCGAAATTAGAGGAACGCCTCAATGCTCCTTTTTGGATTTTAAGTCCCTTGCATCAATCGAGCTTTGATTATAATAATAGATTTGCGCCCAAACTGCGCCCAAAAATATCGAAAACAATCGAAAAGCATCAAAAAATATCGAAAGGAATCGAAGGCCTTAAAGCCTTGAAAATCCTCTGGCTACAAGGCAATTCGTTTATTTTGCATGCTTTCGTTTTTGGTGTGGCCTCCTACACACGGTAGGAGTCACAGGTTCAAATCCTGTATCGCCCACCAACCTCTCCGGAGACACTTTCCTTTCCCCCCTTGTTTAGCCAAGGGGGGTTGGTGATCTTCCCCCTCTCCGACCTGTCAGAGACGTTCTGAAACCACATCTAGAAATCGAAAATCAACCGCTGGCCGCCGCTCCTTCTTTCCACCTCGACGACTTGCCCCTTCTTCGCCACAAGCCGCGATCCACTGCTTATCCCTTCTTTTATAGAGACAGTGCCTGATCTGTGAATCGGCCGAATTGAAAAGGAAATTGAGATATAGTAATCTCTGCCTACCTCCCTCTCCGGCTTGCCCAGGATGTTTTTCGTTTAAGCGCGAGAGGATGAAGGATAGGCACGGGCTTAACGCCCGTTTTTAGTTTTACGATGACGACTATTTGCATCTAGCGATATGTACCTTTATGATATAAAGGAAGCTGTTTACTAAATTTTATGGAGGTCATTATGTCAAAAATGGTTTTAGCTTTGGTCAGCGGCGGTATGGAAAAATTGACAGCCGGAGGAATCATGCTGAGCGGGGCTGTCGCCCAGGATATGGAAGTGAAGGTCTTCCTGCTCCTTGGAGGAGCCTATGCCTTCCGCAAAGGGACAGCCGAAAACATGAAAGAACTGGGAGATTTTCATCACGTCAAAGATGAATTTATGTCCGGACTCAAGAAAGCCAATGTCCCCTATTGGTTGGATTTCTACAAGAAGGCCAAAGAAATGGGCCACGTGACATTCTACCTCTGCGGGACGGCCGGGAAGATCTGGGGCACGGACAAGCTCGAAGACTACGTTCTTGTCGATAAAGTCTGCGGTATAGGCGAATACATCTCTTCCGCCCAGGAAGCCGACCTCAGCATCACGCTCTGAACAAAGGCTGAAAAGGGATCACGATGACCGAAGAAGAACTAAGAAATCTCCGCGCAGAGAAAATCGTGGATGCAAGAGGGACGTCCTGCCCCGGCCCCCTCCTGGCTGCCAAGCGTTCGATCATTGAGGTCCCCGTCGGCGGTATCATGGAATTGCTCTCCTCCGATACGGGAACCAAAAGGGATGTTCCTCTGTGGGCGAATAAAATGGGGCATGAATTTCTTGGAACTATTGAAGAAGCTGGCTACTCGAGGATTTTTGTTAAAAGGGCGAAGTGATGGAGGTGAGCGAGGGAGAAGAGCATAAGCCCAAGATCCTGGTTTTTTCGACCAATACAATCTCCGACCCGGGAATAGATCTGGCCGGCAGTTCCCACCTGCACTATCCCACGACCGTCAGGGTCATCACTGTCCCCTGTTCCAGCAGTATCAAGCCCCAGTGGATTGTCTTCGCGCTTGAAAAAGGGTTCGATGGAGTCTTTATCGCTTCTGACGGAACGGACTGTCCCTACCTCCAAGACTGCACGGACCGCACAGCCCGTATCGCCGCCAAAGCCCAGGAACTCTTCAAGGACCAGGGGGGAGACCCGAAGAGAATAAAATTGGCGGCCATCTGTTCCGTATGTGCCGAGCCGTTCGTCAATCACATGAAGAGCTTCTCCGAATCCATCGCCAAGCTCGGACCGGCGAAAAAAGGGCAGTGACCATGGATTACGATGCTCTTGTCATAGGGGGCGGCATCGCCGGAATGGAATCCGCCTTGAATCTCGGGGACATGGGCTATTCCGTATTGCTCGTTGAGAAAGAGGCCAGCTTAGGCGGGAAAATGGTCCTTCTGAGCAAGGTCTTCCCGACTCTCGACTGTGCAAGCTGCATTTCGGCCCCCAAGACAGCGGCCACCTTTCACCATCCCAATATCAGCCTTCTCAAGTACAGTGAAGTCAGAGAGATCAAAAGAACGGAAGATGGGCGATTCAAAGTCGGCGTCCTTAAGAAACCGACGTTCGTCAATGAGGCCAAATGCACGGGATGCCAAGAGTGCGAATTCGCCTGCACGGTAGCTCTTCCCGACCAATTCAACGAAGGGCTCGTGGCCAGAAGGGCGGCCTACATTCCCTTCCCCCAGGCCGTGCCCAAAAAGGCCCTCATCGATAGGGCTGGAACATCTCCCTGTATCTCCAACTGCCCTGCCGGGATCAAAGCCCACGGCTATATTTCTCTAGCTCGCAGCGGTAAATATGAGGAGGCCTACCAGCTTATTCTGGAGGACTCTCCCATGGCAGGAAGCCTGGGGAGGGCCTGTTACGCGCCTTGCGAACAGGAATGCTCGCGAAGTGAACTGGAAGGACCTCTGGCCATCAGGAGGATCAAGCGCTTCATCGCCGACGTGCGTTTTCGCGAGCACCCGGAGGCCTTGGGCGCCGCCGCTGCAGAAAGAAAGGACAAAAAAGTAGGCATCATCGGCGCGGGACCTGCCGGACTGTCTGCGGCCTACTTCCTGGCCAAAAAGGGCTATGGGGTCAGGATCTTCGAAAAGGAAAGGGAAGCCGGAGGGATGCTGACGACCGCGATCCCTTCTTTCAGACTGCCCAAAGATATCGTTAAGAGGGATATCAAAGAAATTACCGCCTTGGGTGTTGAGATCCAGACCGGGGAGAAAATCCAGGATTTAGGTCAGCTCAAAAAGCAGGGGTTCGATGCCCTGTTCGTTGCTCTGGGAACGACTCAATCCATGAAGATGGGAATCGAAGGCGAGGACCTCGAGAACATTCATCCCTGCATGCGTTATCTGAAGAGTGTTAACCTCGGGGAAAAGATGGATTTTTCCGGCAAGACGGTCCTGCTTGTCGGCGGGGGCAATGTCTGTCTGGATGTAGCCCGGATAGCTCCCCGTCTTGGGGCCAAGAGGGTGATTATCCAGTACCGGAGAAGCCGGGCGGAGATGCCCGCGTTCGATTGGGAGATCAAAGCAGCCGAGGAAGAAGGGGTGGAGTTCCATTACCTCTGCGCTCCCGTGCGGTTTATCGGCAAAGAAGGAAAGGTGACCGAGGTGGAGAGCATCCGGATGAAGCTCGGAGAATCGGACGAAAGCGGACGGCGGAGACCCGTTCCGATCAAAGGGAGTGAATTCCGGACTCTGGTGGATCATGTGATCGTCTCTATCGGGCTTTCTCCCGAAACGGGTCCTTTTAAAAAGGACTTTGAGCTGAACAAGAACGGCACAATCAAGGTCGATCCGGAGACTCTCCAAACCTCTCGTCCCCACATTTTTGCGGGAGGGGATGCGGTGACCGGGCCCTCCCTGATCATCAATGCGATCGCCCAGGGAAAAAGAGCCGCGTTCTACATGGACCGCTACCTGAGCGGGAAGGGCCTTCAGGGGGCCCCTTTTGAATCAGAACTCCCCGTCGTCAAAAAAGAAGACGTGATCAAGCGCCAGAAGACGCATTCCTATCAGGAACCGATAGAAGTCAAAGGACTTCCTCCGGCCGAAAGGATCAAGGATTTCCGTGAGCTGGAATTTCCTCTCAGCGAGGAAGAAGCACGTTACTGTACCTCGCGGTGTTTGGACTGCAGCTTGTGCTCCCAATGCCACCAGTGTATTACCGCCTGCCCCGCCGATGCCGTTGATTTTTCTATGCGGGAAGAGGAGGAGATAATAACTGCGGCCTCCGTCATTCTCTCAACAGGCTTTCGTCTTTTTGATCCAGAGAAAAAAGTTGAGTATGGCTCCGGCAGGTTTAAAAACGTCATCACGTCTATGCAGATGGACAGGCTGCTCGCCCCCACTAGGCCATACAACACCATTCTCAGACCATTGGACGGAAAGATTCCGGGCAACATCGCCTATGTGCTTTGTGCGGGGTCCAGGGATCATACGACCGACAACCCCATTTGCTCGCAGGTCTGCTGCATGTATTCCATTAAACAGGCGCAACTCCTGATGGGAGCCCTCCCTCTCGCGGATATTACCCTTTATTATATCGATATCCGGGCCTTCGGTAAGGGATTCGAAGAATTTTACCAGCAGGCTAAGGCGATGGGGACATATTTTATCAAAGGGAAAATCGCAAAAATAGAAGAGAAGGACAATGGAAATCTTATTCTCCGCTATGAGGATATCGATAACGGCGGGATTGTCAAAGAAGTTGAACACGATCTCGTCGTTCTCTCCGTAGGACTGCTGCCCAATCCAGGAGCTGCGGGAATTTTCCCGGGCGATCGTCTTCTCGCCGATGATTTCCAATTCATAAAACAGGTGGATGAGGATCTATCGCCGGGCAAAACAAGCCTCGAGGGAGTCTTCGTGGCCGGAACGGCATCCGGTCCCATGGATATTCCGGACTCGGTTCTCCATGCAGGCGCAGCCGCACTCCAGGCCGCCGCTCATATTGAAAGGACGAGGAAGCGCCAATGACCGAGAGGAAGATCGGCGTTTACATCTGTCACTGCGGGGGGAACATATCCGATCATGTCGATTTAAAAAAAGTCCGGGAAGCCGTTCAGGGAATCAAGGGCGTGTCCGTAGCCAAGACAGCGATGTTCTCCTGCTCCGACGCCTCCCAGGAAGAAATGATCGAGGACATTAAAGAGCAACAACTGGATGGATTGGTGGTCGCTTCCTGTTCTCCCAAGCTCCACCTTTTTACGTTCCGCGGCGCCGCCAAGCGGGCTGGACTCAACCCTTATGAGTATATCCAGGTGAACATCCGGGAACAGGACTCTTGGGTTCACACAGACGACCCCCAGGGTGCGACGGAAAAGGCCATCGGCCTTGTGCGAGCCGGCATCGGAAAGGCCAAACTCACCCGGCCCCTCAAACCAACCAGGCTGGAAACCATCAACAAAGTGCTCATCATCGGGGCCGGGATCGCCGGACTCCGCTCGGCCATCGCGCTGGCGGACCTCGGCATCCATGTCTTTCTCCTGGAGAGGGAGCCGGAAGCCGGCGGCTGGGTAAAAAATTTTCGGAGGCTATACCCCCACGATCGAAGCGGAAAGGAGATCATCAAAGACCTCTTGGGCAAGGTCAGATCGCGGGAGAACATCACCTTGTTTACGGATGCTGAGGTTACGGAGAAATCAGGAACCGTAGGCGACTTCCAGGTCAAAATCAGCACCCGAGGTGAGACCATCGCCTTGAATGTGGGCGCGATCATCGTCATGACCGGTTTTAATGTTTACCAGCCGCGGGCGGGCGAGTTCGGATACGGCACAAAGGGAGTCCTGACTCTTCCGGAGTTCAAAGAATTGGTCGAGTCCTCTGATGGGGATCTTAGATATCAAGGTCACAAGATTAAAAATATCGCCTATGTCTACTGCGTGGGCTCCCGCCAGAAGGCGAGCGTTGAAGGATCAAACACTTACTGTTCTCGGTACTGCTGCAATGCAGCCATACATGCTTCGCTCCTTGTTTCCGAAAAGGATCCTTCCATCCACCAGTTTCATCTCTACAGAGATATCCGGACGTACGGCAAGTTCGAATTGCTTTATGAGGAAGCCTGCCAAAAGGGATCGGTTTTCATCCGCTTTAACGAAGACGATCCTCCCCAAGCTATAAGCCAAAATGGACATTTCAGGATAACGGTCAAAGACTTGCTGACCGATAGAGAGGAGTTGGATCTGACTGTCGAGCTTATCGTTCTGGTCACCGGCATGGTTCCACGAGAGAATCAAAAACTCCTTAACATCCTTAGAATTCCCATTGGAAAAGACGGGTTCTTTAACGAAATTCACCCCAAACTCCGCCCGGTCGAGACCATGATCGACGGTGTCTATATCGGCGGTGCTTCACAGGGGCCGAAAAACATCTCCGAAAGCGCCGCATCAGGCCTAGCGGCTGGATCCAAAACGGCCTCTCTCATCATGAAGGGCTATGTCGAGCTGGAACCCCTTATTGCCTTTGTCCATACGGAACTTTGCACCTGGTGTGGGATATGTGCTGAAGCCTGTCCTTATGAGGCTTTCAGTAAGACCGAAATCCAGGGAAAAGAAATCGCCAAAGTTCACGGAGCTCTGTGCAAGGGCTGCGGAGCATGCGTTCCGGCGTGCCCCAAGGACGCTCTGGATATGGAAGGGTGTACAGACGCTCAGATGAAGGCCATGATCGAGGTCCTTCTCTAGGATGGGACAATGAACGGAAGAGATCCAAAAGAAATTATTAAGGATGAAATGGTCTGGCGGGATAAAATTCGGGACATATTGAGAAAGGGTCCTCTGACCGTCTTGGAAGTGGCCGAGCAGCTCAAATTTCCGGCTCATGAGGTTATGTGCTGGGTGATGAGCATGCGGAAATACGGTGAGCTTGTGGAGAGCGGAGAAGCCACCGACGATGGGTTCTATAAATATCGACTGATCGAAAAGAGTCCCTGATGGAAAGCGTAGATCCGGAATTTATTCACAAGATACAAAAACTGGGGGCCTTTGATGTGACGGCCTGCTACAGCTGTGGAAACTGCACGGCGATATGCCCTCTTTCCGAGGGGCGGTACTCATTTCCAAGGAAAATGATTCGGTATACTCTTCTCGGTCTGAAGGATAAGATCCGTCGAAGCCCCGATCTCTGGCTATGCTACTACTGCGGGGAATGTTCCGACACCTGCCCAAGGGAAGCCGATCCCGGCGCCCTGATGATGGCCCTCCGAAGATACTCCATCGCCAAGACATCTCTGGGGGGGATCGCCGGTCTATTCTATAATAAAGTTTCTTCTTTGATCCTTTGGCTCCTGCTGACAGTCTCTGCCGGCTGGGGCCTTTACCTCATCCGCAATCCGCAGCCGAACTTGAAAAAGGCCGTCCCCCTTTCTTTTATTGGCCTTGACGTCATCCACAAGGCCGGGATTGTCATAGGGATCTTTATCCTGGCCTTTGTCCTGGCCCAAATCGTCCTATTGGCCAAAAGCCTGCAGAGGAAAGGAGAAAAGGCTGGCCTTACTGTGTGGAGCAGGAGTTTCTTCAAGACTCTGTTCCGGGAGATCGTGCTTCAGAACAAATTCCTGAAATGCGAGGCCAAGAGCCGGTATATCGCCCATCTCGCTCTTTTTTGGGGATTCATGGGCCTGCTCCTTGCCACCGTCCTCGTCTTTGGAGTGGATTTTTATGGATTTCCTGAATTCCTGCGGGTTGTCGCGAAAATCGATGGGATTCTATTCGGGTGTGTTTTCCTTTATGGGTGCCTTTTCTACATTCTCAAAAGATCGGCCTCTAAAGATACTTATTCCAAATATTCCCATCAGAGTGACTGGATTTTTCTCATCCTGATGTTTCTGGCGGGCTTAACGGGTTTTATCCTGGATATCTTTAAATGGTTCAACCTCCCGTGGCCGACTTACATCGCCTTTGCTGTTCATCTCGTCGTGGTTTTCGACCTCCTGATAACGTTCCCCTTCACTAAGTTTGCCCACGCCATATACAGACCGTTTGCCATCTGGATCGCGGAGACGAGAAACCTTGCCGGCAAAGCCGCTCAATGAGGCGAGTTCCGGAAGGCCAGAGTCGATCGCTCCCGTTCGATTTTTACAACTCCTGTGATCCAGTTTACCGAATTCGCTATAATATTTTAAGCCCTTGAGCCCGCGGATGGATTCGACCCGACAGGGAGCCTGCGCGCCGAGAGATTTTAAGACCCTTGCTTCTCGAAAAATAGCCTCTATTTCCTTTATGAGGAAAAAAAGAAATTTCTGGTTGACATTATTATGAGCATATGCTTATAATGTCACTGTGGCCAGGCCAAAAAAGTGCAGGTGTATTAATTGCACCCCCAATACTTTTTATTTTAAGCCGAGGGGGATTCCTATGTTCCAACTCGAAGAGGTATCCCTGAGCCTCGATGAACTCGAGGCGATAAGGCTCGCCGACTACGAAGGGCGTTACCACGAAGAAGCCGCGGCCGGGATGAAGGTGTCGCGTGCAACCTTCGGAAGGATATTGAACACGGCCCGCAGCAAGGTCGCTGAAGCGATCGTCTATGGTAAAGCCTTGCGCATAGAGACAAACACAGAACAAGGAGGTCACAGATGAAAGTATGTTTCGCAGTTCAAAAAGATGACGGCGTTGAAAGTGTGGTTTATGGTCATTTCGGCTCTGCTCCTGCATTTATCGTTGTGGATACCGAGATTGACAAGGCGGTGACGGTCAACAATCGCGATCTGAACCACGTCCACGGGGCCTGCAATCCGATCCAGGCCTTAGGCGGACTCAGCATCGATGCCTTGGTAGTCGGGGGTATAGGGGCTGGAGCCATCACGAAGCTCAATACGGAAGGGGTCAAGGTTTACCGCTCTGTGGCTGAGACAGTGAAACAGAACCTGGGCCTGCTGAAAGAGGGCAAACTGCCCGAACTCTCGGCGCGGAACGCATGCGGGGGACATCAGGAAGGCCAGGGGGGCTGCTCACACTAACATCCCGACAAAAACGTGGAGGAGAACATATGCCGATCTATGAGTATCGTTGTGCAAAGTGCGGTGAAGTCAGTGAATTTCTCATCTTGGGCAAGCAGAAACAGCTCAACTGTAAACAGTGCGGAAGCGAAGAGTTGATCAAGCTCGTTTCTGCCCACAATACGTCCGTCAGGCCCTCGCAGGACTCCGACGATTCCAGATCTGGAGGGTGTTGCGGCTCACCTCATTCATGCGGAGCGCCGGGGAGCTGCTGTTCAGGATAACATTACAAAAAGATAAATACAGGGGGACCATTGGACGAGGAGGCAAGAGAGGCGACAGCCACCCGGGCGGCCTGTGATCAAAAATTCCTTGGCAGCGAAAACACGTTCGGGTTAAATAGAGACGCAGGATAGTCACTGTGCAAGCGATCACAACGAATTCGGGAGTGGATATCCCCCGCTCGGAGCCGGCAGCCGGGAACGTGCCCGGCATCGCATCCGCGTCGGTTCATGAAACGCTCACGGCGCTCCAGGTGAACCCCGACACAGGTCTCACGCGCATTGAGGTAGACACCCGCCGGAAGAAGCATGGCTACAACGAAGTGGCCGAGCAGAAGGGGCACCCGGTCCTCAAATTCCTCGGGAAATTTTGGGGCCTATCGGCGTGGATGCTCGAGCTCATCATGGTCCTGTCGGCTGTGCTCGGGAAGTACGCGGATCTCGCCGTGGTGGGCGGGCTGCTGGTCGTCAATACGGTGTTGAGCTTCATGCAGGAGCGCCGGGCCGCCGGCGTCGTCGAGACGCTGCGGCGGCAGTTGCAGGTCAGTGCGCGCGTGCGGCGCGATGCGAGCTGGCAGGTCGTTCCCGCCCGGGAACTGGTCCCCGGCGATATCGTCCGCGTGCGCCCCGGCGACATCGTCCCGGCGGACGTGAAACTCTTGACCGAATCGGTGAGCGTCGATCAGTCGGCCCTCACGGGCGAGTCGAAGGATGCCGAAAAGGCCCCCGGCGACGTGCTCTCGTCGGGGTCCGTCGTCCGTCTGGGGGAAGGCAACGGCGTGGTCATGCTGACGGGGGCGCAAACCTACTTTGGCCGCACCACGGAACTTGTGCAGAAGGCGCGCCCAAGGCTCCATATCGAAGCGGTCGTAGCCAAGGTAGTCCGCCGGCTCTTCGTCATCGTCGGCGCGCTGCTGGGGGCGGTGGTCGTGATGTCGCTCGTCCGCGGCGCGCCGCTCCTCGAGATGGTTCCGCTCATGCTTGTCCTGTTGATGAGCGCGGTGCCGGTCGCCCTGCCCGTCATGTTCACGGTCAGCATGGCCGTCGGGTCAAAGGAGCTGGCGAAACGCGGCGTGCTGGTCACGCGCCTGAGCGCCTCGGAGGATGCCGCCACGATGGACGTGCTCTGCGTGGATAAGACGGGCACGATCACGATGAACCAACTGGCCGTCACCGGCGTGATCCCGCTGGGGCAGGCAACGGAAAGCGACGTGCTATTCGCCGGCGCCCTCGCGTCTCAAGAAGCCAACCAGGACCCGATCGACTTGGCGTTTTTGGCCGCGGCGAGGGAGCGGCACATCTTCGACGGCGCACGCACGGTTACGTCGGTCTCCTTCACGCCGTTCGACGCGAAGAACCGGCGGACGGAAGCCGTGGTCGAACAGAACGGACAGCGCCTACGCGTGATGAAAGGCGCCGTGCGAACCATCGCCGAGGCCTGCGGACTCCAGCCACCGGCAATCGAGGCCTTGGAGGCGCGGGTCAGTGACTCGGCCCTGAAGGGCTATCGGACGCTGGCCGTGGCGCGCGGTCCCGAGACGGGCTCTTCTGCCCTGGTCGGATTGGTGACGTTGTTTGATCCGCCTCGACCGGACGCCAAGCCTCTCATCGCCGCACTTCGCAAGCTCGGCGTAGCGGTGAAGATGCTCACCGGAGATGCGCTGGCGGTCGCGAGTGATATCGCCCGGGGAGTCGGGTTGACCGACATCCGACGCGTGGCGGACCTCAGGGCCGCGAGCGCTCAGGCCGGCAACGAAGCGGTTGACTTGTTGGCTGGCGCCGATGGTTTCGCCGAAGTGTATCCCGAGGACAAATACATCCTGGTGAAGCACTTGCAGGCCGCTGGGCATGTAACGGGCATGACGGGCGACGGTGTCAACGATGCGCCCGCCCTGCGCCAGGCCGAAGTGGGCATCGCCGTCAGCACCGCGACCGACGTGGCCAAGGGCGCCGCGAGCGTCGTCCTGACCGAACCCGGGCTGACGAACATCGTGGCCCTGGTCGAGCAGGGGCGCACGATCTACCAGCGCATTCTGACCTGGATCATCAACAAGATCAGCCGGACGATCTTGAAGGCGGCCTTCGTGGCCATCGCCTTCGTGGTGACCGGCAAGTTCGTCGTCTCCGCCTTTGCAATGCTTCTGCTGGTCTTCATGACGGACTTTGCCAAGATCTCCCTAGCCACCGACCATGTTCAACCGTCCAGGAAACCGGAGACGTGGAACATCGGGGGATTCATCTCGGTCTCCGTGGTGCTGGGCGTCGCGATGGTCGCGGAAGCGCTCCTCCTCTTGTGGATCGGCTGGTCGCGATTCGGTTTGGGGGCGAGCGATAAGGCCCTCTATACCTTCAGTTTCCTGACGCTGCTCTACTTTGCCGTGTTCTCCATCGTGTCCGCGCGGGAGCGCCGCCGGTTCTGGGCGACGATGCCCAGCAAGACCCTCGTGGCGGCCCTGATGGCGGATGCGCTCACGGGCACCGTCCTGACGTCCGTGGGCCTGCCGGACCTTATGCCCTTGCCCTGGTGGCAGACGCTCGCGATTTTCGCCTATGCGCTGGTCGCCTGCCTTGTCGTGAACGACGCCGTGAAGGTCGCGATGATTAAATGGCGCGTTTATAAGAGAGTGAGCAAGAAACCGGGTTTTTCTTTGACCTGATCTTCGAGTTCCTGCCCTTTGATCTCGTCATAGCACTCGGTGCACAGTTCTTTGTACTTGGGCGAGAATTTACTCCTCCTTGGCCGGGAATAGTCTTTGGAAGATAAATATAAACGCCGACAATAAGATAAGGAGGCTTTATCGAAAATCGTGGTGAACATACACAGGGTAGAAGTCAGAGGTTCAAATCCTCTATCGCCTACCACACCTTTCCCGGGATGCTGGCAAAGCCCCCCTTCTTGGAAGGGGGGTAGGGGGGATAAGATCACTTAAGGCATTCGGAAGCATCCCGGGTATTCTTCGCCTCTGAATCCCCCCCCGATTCTCAGGAGTGGTAGGGGTGGTTCATATCTATAATTTAGATCTTAGGCCGGAGAAATTTGAGGTAGGCCTCCTCCGGCGGAATCTCCGGCACGATTGAAGAAATATAATTCCGGCCCAATTCAGAAATTCGAAATTCTCTAGAATTATAAAACCTGTCATCCACAAAACGGTGCAGGTCGGCCATGGAGGCGAAGTGATTCAAGGGAACACTGTCGATCTCATAATCGCCTTCCCTTTTTTGGACGGACAAAAAAACCGGGCGCGGCAATCCCTCAACTAGGTCCCGGACCGCCCTGGCTCCCAGGCCGGAGGCGCACTGCCTGTCCAGGGCATTGGGCGCGCCCGACCGGTAAAGATAAGAAGGATTGATAGAGTTCAGGTTTCTGGTGGGGATGTATTTGGCCAGGTCTTGCTTCAACCTCGTCTTCAGGGCTTCGGCCGCTCCCCCGAAACGGGGGTGCTCGAATTCTTCAATTTCATCCTTCTCCGCATGGACATAGCCGCCCCCGCTCCAGCGGGCGCCTTCAGAAATAACGGCGATCACATGTTTCTGTTCTTGATATCTCTTGATGAGAATAGCCAAGAAGTGCTCATAATCGATTGGAAATTCGGGTATTAATATAAAATCGGGCTCCCCCATGGCCGCCGCCAGGGCCAGCCAGCCCGTATGCATGCCCATGGATTCGACGAAGATGATGCGCTCGTGAGAATAAGCCGTCGTCCTCAGTCCGTTTCTCAAACTCACGAACGAGCTGATTTTTTCGGCCGCCGTGGGGAAGCCGATGGTGAAGTGATTGAGAATGCGGACCCCTTCGGCCGGGCTCCCCTTTGAATCGATTCGGCCGACATCATTATCGATGGTTTTAGCGATGAGCACCTGGGGAAATTCCGGCAGGAAAAAAGCATTGGACAGAGTGTCTTCCCCGCCGATGACGATGAGCCCCTCCAGCTGATTCTCTTTCAAACGGCCGAGGATGATTTCGGGGCCGTTTTTGATTTTATTGATATTCACTCGGGAGGATTTGAGGATTGTTCCTCCAATCGAGGAGTCGATGCGGCAGGAGGTCAGGTCGACGGATTCATTTTTCAGAACCCCCTCCCACCCTTTGATGAAGCCGACGAGAGAAATATGGGCAGGGCCGGCCTCCGCCTGGGCCGAAGCAATCGCCGCGTTAAGCCCGGGAACATCCCCCCCTCCCGTCAACAGGCCGATTTTCATCATTCCATCTTGAAACCTGCAGCCCGGGCGTCATTATAAAACATGCGGACCGTTTCCCAAGAGTATTCTTCCAGGTCTTTGCCGACCAGAGACAGTTTGTTCAAGATATCATAGGTGGCGGTGATGATATGGCAGCCAACGGCCTCGGCTTGGAACACGTTCAGCAATTCACGCGGGCTGGCCCAGATGAGTTCGGCGTTGGGAGCGGCCTTCAGGGCCTCCACCGCGGCGGCCATCAGCGGAACGGGGTCGACGCCCGTATCGGCGATCCTCCCGGCAAAAACAGACAATTGACAGGGGGCTCCCCCGGCCACCTGGACCACGACCTGGCGGACTTGGCTTAAGGTTAGAAGCGCCGTGACATTGATTTTCACCCCGCTCTGGGAGAGGCGCCGGGCCAACTCCAAAGACGGCATCCGGCGCGTGTTCATCACCGGAATTTTGACGTAGATGTTCTTGGCCCAGCCGGAAATTTTCCTGGCCTGCTTCTCCATCTCTTCAAAATCATCGGCAATAACTTCAAGAGAAATGGGCCGGTCCGGAATCTGAGCCAAAATCTCTTTGGCAAAGGCCTCATAGTCGGTGACCCCGGCCTTCTTCATCAAGGTCGGGTTCGTGGTGAAGCCCTTGATGAACGGCTTCTTGGCCATCTCCAGCATGCCCGCTTTATCAGCGCCGTCGGCGAATAATTTCACTTTTAAAGTTTCGATTCTTTTCATCGGCCGCCTCGTGGATTCATATTTATTCGATTTATTTGACAGATTCCCATTTGGTGGGAGCACTTTTCAAATCTGGATGGGAAATGATCAGGTGCCACAGGACAGCTTGGAAAGCTTCCGTATGGGGAGTGACCCGGGCCGGGTTGACTACGGGGACGAGGGCGCAGGCCTGGGCGACCTGGGCGGTAAAACCGCCGTCCCGGCCCACAATGCCGAGAATGCCGGCCTTGACCTGCTTGGCATATTTCAGGGCCGAGACAAGGTTGGGGCTGATGTTCTTTTCAACAACTCCCCCCCCCACGGAAAAAACAAAAACCATGTCGCGAGAAGACAACCGGCTCACTTTCAGCCATTCCCTGAATATATCCGGCCAGCCCTCATCATTGATGCGCGCGGTCAATTCGGAGACATTGTCCGTCGGAGCATAAGCTTCAATCCCCGCAATTTTGCGGAAATCATTCACGGCATGGGAACAATTGGCCGCGCTGCCGCCCAAGCCCAGGAAAAAAAGCCGTCCCCCGCGCTTCTTGAGCTTGGCCAATTCCTGGATGATCCTCTTGATCTGCTTTTTGTCGATCCGTTCCAAAATCTGACCCGCCTCTTCCAGGTGCCGACGAATATGTTCCATGCTAACGACCTGCCGGCTGGCCTTTTGTTTTTAAATATTCTTCAAGCTGGCAGCGGCCGGCCTCCGAGCCGATTTCAAAAAAACGCTCTTGAATTTCAAAGGCGGCCAGCTCATTTCTTTTTAGGAGATCTTGGTAGATCGACTCTAAATCAAGCTTCCCCGGCTGAGGATAACCGCGGATGGCCTCGGCCTGGAAGGCCCCCAACCCATAGTCGATGTAATGCATTTCAGGGGATCTTTCCCGCTTGTCATATTTGAGGATCCGGCCCTCCTTCATGACGACATTGCTCCTGTCCCATTTCCCGGCATTGCGCATGACGGACATCAACCCCAACTTCCGGCTTTTTTCAAACGCTCTTTCAGCTTGCCCATAATTGATATCCAAATAGGAATCGCCGTAGAGCACAAAGAATCTCGGGCCCAAGAGGGGCAGCGCCTTTCGCAAAGCGCCCCCCGTGCCTAACAGATCGGGGCCGTCATAGGAATAACGAATCTTAACATGAAATTGAGTCCCATCGCCAAGATATTTTTCAATCAAAGGGCCCAAATGGCCGAGGCAAAAAACCAACTCCTCGAGCCCGTTTTGCCGGAGCAGCTCTATCTGATGCGCCACAAAAGGGCGGCCCGCGACCGGGATCAGTGACTTGGGAATTTTATCGGTCAGGGGACGGAGTCGTGTGGCCAAACCCCCGGCCAAAATCGCAACGGGAAGGCTCATACCAGAATGATTTTGGATCCCTCGAAATCGAGGCGAAATCGGACTTCATCAAGCCCCGCCTGAGCCATAGCTTGTCGAAGGGCCTTTTTGTTTTCGGCATAAAACACCAGAAAGCCTCCTCCTCCCGCTCCGGCCAATTTGCCGCCGAGGGCACCGTGACTCAAACCGAGCTCATACCATTCGTCAATTTGGGGATTGCTCATCCCTGCTGATCTCTGGCGTTTGAACAACCAATGCTCATGCATGATCTCGCCGAATTCAGCTGTTTTGCCCGCTTCCAGAACGGCTCGGGTTCGGGAGGCCAGCTCTTTCACGTAATGCATATTTTGAAGCATTTTATCGTCATTTTGCTGTGTCCGGACATCCTGGTCTTTCAAGACGCTTCCAGCCCGGCGTGTGTACCCCGTAAAAAATAAGAGGAGATTATCCTCCAGATCAATAAACGTTTCTTGGCTGATTTTCAGGGGGAAGACTTCCACGCTATCATCGGGCTGAAAAGAAAAACAGGTGATCCCGCCGTAAGCGGCGATATACTGGTCCTGCTTGCCTATGGGTTCTCCCAGCCGGTCGATCTCGATTTCGCAAGCCAGGCGCGCCAATTCCTCCGGCAAAATTGACCTCATCCTGTAGGCATAGAGGGCCTTCAGCAAGGCGGTGGTAAAGCTCCCCGAGGAGCCCAGCCCCGTGCCGGCCGGGATATCGGCCAGGGAAGTGATCTCATAATGGAGCTCATTATCATGATCGACGATCCGCAGGGCTTCCCGGATAATGGGATGCTGGATGGAGTCGATGGTGTCCACATGTTCAAGCTTGGAATATTTGAGAAATATGCCGCGGGTAAAGGGCTTATTGACCGTGACGTAGACATATTTATCAATAGCCGCCGAAATGACAAACCCGCCGTACCGCCGGTAATAGGAAGGCAGGTCCGTTCCGCCACCCCCCAGGGTGATCCGCAGAGGACTTCGGGCGATGATCATTTAATTCCTAATGTTGAGAACCCAGGGATTTGATTTTAAATAATCCAAGGTTTTTATAATACCTTCTGGAATGCTCAGTCTGGGACGCCATCCGATTTTTCTTATTTTTTGGCAATCCAAAAAAATAAAAGGGCTGTCGCCCACCCAGCCCCGAACCCCCCCCGTATATTCCAATTCCGGCTGAAGGCCGAGATATCTTGTAATAATATCAATGGAATGATTCACTTCGCAATACTCGTCCGTACCCAGATTAAAAATATTCACTTTGTCCTTGGCCTTGTCAACGGCCAGGAGCATGGCCTCAATACAATCTTTGACATAGAGATAAGATTTTTTTTGATGCCCATCGCCCAAGACTCTCAGCTTCAAGGGATTGGACCGCAGGCTCTTGACGAAATCAAAGATATGCCCATGCGTGTAGCGTTCCCCCAGAATGGAGACAAATCGAAAAATATATGATTGAAAATCAAACCCTTCGCCATAGGCTTCGATCAAGCCCTCGCCCGCCAGTTTGGAGGCCCCATATAAAGATGTTTGGATGGGGAAAGAGTCCGTTTCGGGAGTCGGAAATTTTTCAGGTTCGCCATAGATAGAACCCGTTGAAGCAAAGGCAATCTTCCGGATACCGTTGGCCCTCATGGCTTCCAGGACATTGAAAGTGGCGATTGTATTTTGCTCCAAGTCCTTAGAGGGGTGTTCCAGGCCAAACCGGACATCAGCATTGGCCGCGAAATGAAAAACAAATTCACAGCCGCTGATGGCTTGCTTCAGCCGGGCCGTGTCTAAAAGATCTCCGCGAATCATTCTAAAATGCTTATGCTGAGAGGCGCCTTCCAAAAAACGCTCCTGGCCTGTCGACAGATTGTCAAAAACGATGAGTTCATGATCATCCTGCAAAAGCCGATCGACGAGGTGACTCCCGATAAAACCGGCTCCGCCGGTCACGAATATTTTCATCCTCTCATCTCTCGTATTTATATGTCAGTCAATGGTTTTGGTGGTTCGGGCAGACTTCCTCACTCCTCTTGGGCATGGCTATTTTAGCCGACTTCAAACTCCTGAATCAAGTCCGGCCGGGCCTGATTATGATGCTTATGACTATTAAGACGCAATTTTTGGTTTCTTGACACCTGCGAGGGAAGGCTGTTATATTTCCAAACTATTAAGGGCATAGAATTGAAGCCAAAACAGGAAACTGAACAGATAGGTCAAAAAGACGTCCGCCCGGCAGGCCCGAGGGCATCTCTCTTGGCCCGCACCAAGCGCGTTCTCATTCTGTACATTTCGGCGGGCCTGGGCAATCTGATCACAGGCCAGACCGTCGAGCACTACCTGCACCAAAAGCGTCCGGACTGGGACATCCTCCTGGTCGACGTCGCCCAGGTGCTGCAGGCCAAGTTCTTCCGCTTCGTCTACCAGGATACCTGGAAAGGGGTACTGGGAATGCCGCTCTGGCTTTCCCGCTTATTGTTTGACCTGGAAAGGACTCTGCCCGGTCCGGTCGCCTACTTCAACCAGAAAATCACTTCCACGGCCTTGTCCCGGGCGGTCCGCTTCCTGGAGGACCATCAGCCGGACTTAGTTATATCTTTGCACTGGGCCGGCACTCACCTGTTCGACCAGGCCCGGCGAAAAATGAAGCTCGACCTTCCGCTGCTGTACATGTACGGGGAGCTGGCGGATGCCAACAGCCTGCATAACTGCGGCGCCGATTTGTACTTCGCCCTTTCCGCTGAGGCCTACGAGTCTCTGGCGGAGGCGGGAGTTCCCCGGGAGAAGTTGCTCCAAATCCCCTTCCTGATCCATCCGCAATTTGAACCCGGAAACCTGACTAAAGAGGAGGCCCGCCGGCGCCTCGGCCTCCCGGCGGACCGCTTCACCGTGGTTCTCAGCCTGGGCGGTGAGGGAATCGGACTCTCCCTCGAGTTCCTGAATCGCTTTGCCAAAGAAGTTAGGGACGCCACGCTGGTCGTGCTCACCGGACGCAACACCGCCCTTCTGTCCAAATTAAGGGCGCGCTACTCCGGGGGGGCGATACGCGCCTTTGGGTATCAAGATTTGGTCGGCGAGCTCCTGGCCACCGCGGACGTGTTGGCCGGCAAGTGCGGCACCAACTATGCCATGCTGGCGGTGAAGAGCGGGCGCCCCCTCATCATCATGCATGTCGGGGTCCCCAACGAATACTCCAACATGCGCATTCTCGTGGAAGGCGGGTACGGCTGGTATTGCCCCAAGCCTGCCGAGTTTGTGACCCTCATCTCCGAACTCGCCCATCATCCGGAGAAATACGCGGCGGTCTTCGAGCGGCTGTCCAGCGTGAGCGACAGGAATGGGGCAGAGACGATGGCCGAGAGCATCATCGAATACTTGGAGGGGGGGAGCGCGGCCAGCGGACAGGCGCGCGCATGAAGATCGGCTACAACGTCAAAGACCGCGCCAACTCCCGGCGGATCGTTCGCATCGTGGGGACCGCCCTCATCCTGGGGCTGGCCGTCGGTGTTTTCATCTCTCTGTTCCTCGACCGCCAGGTCGTCCTGCGGACCCTGGCCAAGGTCAAGCTCATCTACCTCCTCATCCCCCTGCTCATGTTCGTGGCCGCCCACTTCATCGATACCGCTCGCCTCACCCTGGTGCTGGCCCAGTTTAAAATCCGCATCCATTTTGCCCAGGCCTTCTACAACAGCGCGGTGGGGCCCTTCTTCACTAACATCACCCCCATGTCGGCGGGCGGGCAGCCCTTCCAGATCTACCACCTATGCGCCATAAATGTGAAAAAGGACACGGCCACCAACGTCATCCTGACCCGCTTCGTTGAACAGCTCTTGATCTCCATGATGCTCCTTCTCATTTTCCTCCCCCAGATGTTCATCGTCACGTCATCTTTGAAAGTCTCGCGGCCCCTGGCCTACCTGGCCCTGGGCATCACAGTTTTCCTGTCGCTGTTCCTGCTGTCCCTCCTCGTCTGGCCGAGCACCTTCGGCCGGTTTGCCCTGCGCCTGGAGCACACCCGATTCGGGTTGCTGGTGGGGAGGCTGACCAAACGGCACGACTGGTGCGAGGCGGTGCACCGCGAGAGTCACCTGCTGCAGGCAAGCGTCCGCTTCCTGTGGCGAGAAAAGATTCCCATCATGATCGCCGATACGTCACTGGGACTGGTGAACATGGGGCTGCATGCCTGGTCCCTCTATTTCGTCCTGGAAGGCGTGGTGGGGGTGAAGGTGGAAT
>JBAVVA010000268.1:0-2784 GCA_049697055.1 Candidatus Aminicenantales bacterium | reverse complement strand
CTTCAACCCCTACTTCATGACCCAGATTTATGAGCAGCAGCCCAACTCCTCGGCTGGAATCTGGGATTACCTGGAGTATCGGCCCCTGGAAGGGTTCATCTTTGCCGTGACTCCCTTCAACTTCACGGCCATCGCCGGCAACCTGCCCGCCTCGCCGGCCATGATGGGCGACGTCGTCCTGTGGAAACCCGCCTCCTCGGCCGTCTACTCGGCTTATTTCCTGACCAAGCTGTGGGCCGAGGCGGGGCTGCCGGGGGGCGTCATCAACTTCATCCCCGGCCCGGGCCGCTTCGTAGGCGACCCGGTGCTGGCCAAGGCGGACCTGGCCGGCGTGCACTTCACCGGCAGCACGGCCGTCTTCCACGACATGTGGAAGCTCATCGGCGGCAACATCAAAAACTATAAGAGTTATCCCCGCATCGTGGGCGAGACGGGCGGCAAGGACTTCGTCTTTGTCCATGCCTCGGCCGACCTGGAGGCCGTGGCCGTGGCCCTCATCCGGGGCGCTTTCGAATACCAGGGCCAGAAGTGCTCGGCCGCCAGCCGGGCCTATATTCCACAGAGCTTGTGGCCGGCCCTTAAGCAGCGGCTGAGGGACGAAATCGCCACCATCAAGATGGGCGACGTGACCGACTTCTCCAACTTCATGGGCGCGGTCATCGACAAGGCGGCCTTCGACTCGATCGCGGCCTACATCGAATTTGCCAAGAAGTCGAACGAGGCCGAAATTGTCATCGGCGGCCGCTCGGACGACAAGAAGGGCTTTTTCGTCGAGCCGACCGTCATCCAAACCTCCAACCCCCGCTTCAAGCTCATGGAAGAGGAGATCTTCGGGCCGGTGCTGACCGTCTATGTCTATGCCGATAAGGATTTCGCCAAAACGCTGGAGTTGTGCGATACGACCTCGTCCTACGCTCTGACGGGCTGCATTATGGCCAACGACCGGGCAGCCGTCATCCAGGCCTACAAGACCCTCCGCTACGCGGCCGGCAATTTCTACATCAACGACAAGCCTACGGGCGCGGTGGTCGGCCAGCAGCCCTTCGGCGGAGCCCGGGCCTCGGGCACGAACGACAAGGCCGGCTCCTATCTCAACCTGCTGCGCTGGGTGAGCGCCCGGGCGGTCAAGGAGAACTTGAATCCGCCCACGGACTATCGGTATCCATTCCTGGGTGAGAAGTAGGCTGTAGAGCCCGATGATAATGAGCCGCGTCTCCATCTCCTTGATTATCCATTCAAGAAGAGGAGGGGTCCTGTCACGGCCGACCTTTCCGGAGACACCAACCTTTGCCCCTCTTGTTTCACCAAGGGGGGCTAGAGGGGAATAAATATGATAATGAGAATTTATAGGTGTCTCCGGCTATGCAAAGCTGCGCGCGGGTGGGGAGCCCCTCCGCCGCGCCACCCCTCCCTATGTTCGTCAATGCAGGAGCCGCGGCCGTGAAAATATTCGGCGTCATCGGCAGCTCGGGGAGCGGCAAGACCCAGCTCATCGAGCGTCTGATCGTCGAGTTTCACAAGCGCGGCCGACGGGTGGCCGTCCTCAAGCACTGCCCGCACGGGTTCGACCTGGACCGGGAGGGCAAGGATTCCCATCGCTTCCTGGACAAAGGAGCGTCCGGGGTGGGCTTGGCCGGTCCCGGCCAGACCGCTTTCCTTCATCGGACCGGCCCCCAGGAGAGCCTGGCCGTCCTGGCCCAGGAGAAGTTCTATGACGCCGATATCATTCTCATCGAGGGGGGGAAGAATTCCCGAGGCTATCCCAAGTTTCTGGTCCTGGCCGCGGGAGAGCCGCTGGAGCGGGAGGCGGGCCTGGAGGAAGTGGCGGCCGTCGTCGCCGAAAAAAAACAGCCCTGGAGCCGACGGGTCTTCGCTCCGGAGGAGGTGAGCGCCATGGCAGATTTCATCGAGAAGCATGACAGCGGCCCGGCCGCCTTTGTGACGGCGGAAGTGGACGGCGTTGCGGTTCCGATGAACCCTTTTGTCCAGAAGGTTTTCGAGCAGGTCGTGCTCGGTTTGGTGACGTCACTCAAGGATGTCGGCCAAGATCCCCGGCGAATTGTCCTGACTGTAACAAGGAGTGGTCATGTGGGTCAAAAGCACTAGGAACTGGCTGTGGTTGCTGCTGTTCGGCTCCCTGTGGGGCGCCATGGAAGTGGCCGGCGGAGAGGTTCTTCATCGAAACGGGGTCCCTCAGGCCTCGGTCTTCCTCACCGCTTGGGCCCTTTTCGTCCTGGCCGTATCTCGCGGCGTTCTGAACAGGCCCGGCACTTCGAGCGCGGTGGGAGCCCTAGCCGCGCTCTACAAGCTGGCCAATGCCGCGCCCTTTTTCTGCCATCTCCTGGGCATCTTTTTTGTCGGCCTGGTCTTTGATGTTTTCGCTTCTCTGCTCCTGAAGCAGGGCCGGAAAGCCGGCTGGGCGCGGGCTTCTCTCAGCGGCGCGCTGACCGCCTACAGCGGCAATGTCCTGTTTGCGGTTCTGATGACTTTCGTCGCCCGCTACAAGTATTGGGTTGGGGACGGGCTGGTGAAATTCAGCCGACACATTTTAATCAGCGGCAGCTTCACCGCCCTGGCCGCCTGCCTTCTGGTCCCCCTGGGGCTCCGGGTAGGGGAGAGCGGCGGGGCCTTTGTCCTAAGGCGTCCCCGGACAGCCATGGCCGGCGCAGCCGCTCTGACTCTTGTGGTCTGGACGCTCGGACGGTTCATAGCTTGATCCGCCGGCCTGCCGGCTGACGCCATGGAGAGTCTATGAGGATCAAGGTCGATGGAAACAAGTGCACG
>JBAVVA010000267.1:0-3167 GCA_049697055.1 Candidatus Aminicenantales bacterium | reverse complement strand
CCGATGAGCAGGGCTCGGCGGGCCTGGGGCCGCTGGAGGAGGGCGAAATGGACCGCTTCTTCGGCTGAAGACGGGTCGGCCGTGGAATAGGCCATCACGCCGTTAATATAAAGGGATATTTCACCGTCCGTCCGCACCGCCTGCAGCTTGCCGTAGGGCGTATCCTTGGTCCGGACAAGCTCCAGCGGGTTCCAGTAGAGCCTGTTGGCCGGACCATCAAAAAAGGCCAGAAGGACCAGGGCCAGGCCCGCGGCGGCCGGAAGAACGGGAGAAATTTTCCCGGCCCGACCAACCAACCCCAGGGCCAGCGCCGCCAGGCCGATGAGGGCGGCAGCTTGCCAATTGGAGAGATGGGGGATGAGGAGAAAATGGACCACCAGGCCTCCGGCCGTGGCCCCCAGCGCCTCTAGGCGGTAAACGCCGCTCGCATCTTCGCCGCGCAGCTCGGCGGCGGCCACGAACATTATCCCGCAGAGGAGGCTGGGGAACAGGGTGAGGGCCAGGGCAAAGCCCAGCATCAAGGTCAGGCCCGTGATCTCCGTGGGCAGGAGGCCGAGCGGAAGCCGCGCGAGCCGCAGCCCGGCCAGGCAGACGGGGAACAGGACTAGGACCAGACAGAGGAGCGCGGTGAATCGCCCCGGCCGGATTCTGAAACGATGGGCCAGCAGGCTGCCCAGCCCGCCCCACAGCAGCCAGGCCGCCAGCAGGCATCCAAAAGTCATTTCGTTGCCGTGGAAGTGGACGGAAAATTCGCGCAGCAGGATGACCTGGAAGGAGATGGACAGGAACCCCAACAGGAAGGGAGGCAGCGATCGTTTCAAGCCCAGATTCCCGGGATGGGATGGCGGCAGAACCGGCATTGGCCGGACCTCAATTCAAGGCGCTGTATCTCGTAGCCCACCCGCCGGACGACCATGTTCCGGCAGTTCGGGCAAAAAGTATTTTCGGCCTGGTGGCCCGGCACATTGCCGATATAGACATAATGAAGCCCTTCTTCCTGGGCCGCAGCGTGGACTTTCTCCAGGGTGGCGATGGGCGTGGGGGGCAGGTTTTTGAGGAGGTACATCGGATGAAAGCGCGAGAAGTGGAGCGGCACGTCCGGCCCAATTTCCTTGATGATCCAGCGGCACATTCTCCGGATGTCGCCGAGGTTGTCGTTTAAGGTGGGGATGACCAGATAAACGATCTCCAGCCAGGCCTTGCTGTGGGCGATGGTCTTGATGGCTTCCAGCACCGGTTGGAGCGAGCCGCGGACCTGGTCCGTGTAGAATTCCTGGGTGAAAGCCTTGAGGTCCACCTTGATGGCGTCTACGGCCTTGACCAGTTCGGCCAAGGGTTCGGGGTTGATGTGGCCCCCGGTGACGACAACGTTGCGCAGCCCCTGCCGGCGGCCCGCTTCGGCCGTGTCCATCATGTATTCAAAGAAGACCACCGGTTCGCTGTAGGTGTAGGCGAGGGAGGGGCAATTGGTGCGGCGGGCCAGGTTGGCCGCCTCGGCGGGCGGCAGGTCGATGTTGCGGACCTGTTCCGGCCGGACCTGGGAGATTTCCCAGTTCTGGCAGAATTTGCAGTTCACGTTACAGCCGGCGGTGGCCAGGGACAAGGCCGAAGTGCCCGGCAGAAAATGGAAGAAGGGTTTTTTCTCGATCGGGTCGGCGTTGAGCGAGCAGACCTTGCCGTAAATGAGCGTGTAGTAGGTGCCCCCGTTGTTCTCCCGGACTCCGCAGTACCCCCGCTCCTTGTCACCCAGCTTGCAGTTGCGCGGACAGAGCTGACATTCGACCTCTTGGTCCGGGTGCTTGCGGTAGTGGCGGGCTTCGACCCTGGATAGGCTGGCTTGTTCAGCGAAGGCATAGAGGTGGGTCAGCAGGGGGGCGGCATTCGTTCCCAAGGCCAGCCCTGCGCCGGCCGCTGTCTGAAAAAATCGCCTCCTATTCATCTTCATGTTAGACAGATTCCACGTTCTTTTCCTGAGCCTCCCCGGGTCAGACCTCGAGGTCCACCGTCCGAATGTTCTCCGGCCGGGCGTTGCCCAGACCCAGGCGCTCGGCCGTGTCAAGATAAATGGGCTCCCGGCCGTCCTCCTTGAGGGAGGGCAGACCGGCCCCGGCCCGCAGGCGTTCGATGATGGTCCAGCCGGCGCTGTCGGCGGCCACCGGGTCCAGGCTGAAAAGTATCGTCTCCAGCCGCTCCGCCCAGCGGGCATGATGGGAAGGGCCGCGATGATACTGGACCAGCAGGCAGTCTAGGATCGTCAGCTTGTGTTTGGACTTGACCTCGGGAGTATCAAGCAGATCGGCGATATAGGGATTGCATCCGGAATCGTGGTACTTGTTGGGGTTATGGACGGCGCCGTAATAGTTCTTCATGCCGGCCGTGACGCCGGCCATGCCGTGGTCCTTGAGCAAAGCCAGGCTGATGGAGGCCGTAATGTTTCTGGTGAGCAGTGTCGAGAACAGGCTGCCGATCGTTCGGTGGGAGCTTATCTCAGATTCATAACCGAACCCGTTGGTATCCGTTCCCATGACCTTTGGCCCCCCCAGGGCCAAGTTCAGTTTGTAGCCGGCCTCTTTGAGCTCACGGTTGGTCCGGTCCCAGATGATGATGTTCGAAGCGGGGAGTCCGGCATCGGTCAGGAGTCCGGCCAGGGCCAGGGAGGTTTCGGGCTTGGTGGTCAGGCTCCGGCCGGCGATGGCGTTGATCTTGATCCCGGCCCTGTCCGACCTGGAGAAAAGCCGGCCGGCCGCCTCAACGGCGCGGCCGGCCCCGGTCAGCTCCCGGAGTCCTGCCTCCATGGCCCGGCGGGCTCTGGCCGAGTCCACGGATCCGTCCGAAGCCAATATCCCTTTGGCTTTGACCAGGACCACTTTGGAAATCGGCATCTTTTAGAAATTACTCCCGTTGTTGAAGGCTGTCAACTTCGGCCAGCATCTCCTTTTCCTTGATCAGACTTTCAATAAGAGGAGGGGTCCTGTCACGGCCGACCTTTCCGGAGACACCAACCATTGCCCCCCTTGTTTCCCCAAGGGGGGAAGGGGGGATTAATGTATAAGGAAAAATTCTTAAAAGTGTCTCCGTGGTATTCGCTGCGCGCCATAATGCCGGAGACGCCAACGAATAGCTATAGCCATATTTATCCCCCCGGCCCCCTTGGCCAAACAAGGGGG
>JBAVVA010000266.1:0-9175 GCA_049697055.1 Candidatus Aminicenantales bacterium | reverse complement strand
CCTCGACGTCCTTCTTGAGATGTTTGTCTTCATAGTCGGCTAGGGTGCTCATGATTTCTTCCTTTCTTTCTCTTCTTGGCGGATCTCGTCCAGCGCGGTTTTATCCTCCGGCCCCAGCTCCGCGGCCGCCAGCAGGTCGGGCCGATTGAGCCAGGTCTTCTCCAGGGCCTTCTTCCGCCTCCAGGCGGCGATCTTGCGGTGGTCTCCGGAGAAGAGCACCTGGGGGACCTTCATCCCCCGGAAATCGCGGGGCCGCGTATAATGGGGAAAGTCGAGAAGGCCGCGGCTGAAGGAATCCTGCTCGACCGAACCCTTCTTGCCCACCACGCCCGGCACAAAGCGCGCCACGGCATCCACGATGACCATGGCCGCCGGCTCGCCGCCGGTCAGGACATAGTCGCCGATGGACACCTCGTCGGTCGCCAGAAGCCGGCCGACCCGCTCGTCCACGCCCTCATAGCGGCCGCAGATCAGGATGACCTGGCGGCGGCGGGCCATATCCCGGGCCAGCCGGTCGTCGAACTTCCGGCCCTGGGGCGAGAGAAGGTAAGTCGGGGCGCGGGGCGTCCGGCGGATTTTCTTCACGGCGGCGAAGATGGGCTCCGGCTTGAAGACCATCCCCTCGCTGCCGCCGAAGGGGCGGTCGTCCACCTGGCGATGTTTGTCCACGGTGAAATCCCGAAGGTTATACACTTCCACCTGGAGCAGCCCTTTCTCCCGAGCTTTTTTGATGATCCCTCCCGAGAACACGCTGGCAAACATCTCGGGAAAGATGGTGATTATATCAAATCTCATTCAAGTCCAAAAGACCCTGGGGAGGGTCCACCCGAATCAGCCCGGCTTCCGGGTCGATCTCAATACATATATCCCCGGCCAGGGGGATATAGATTTCCCCCTCCCCCAGGCCCACCACCAGCAGGCCGGATTCTCCGACGGGGATAACGGCCGTCACCTGGCCCAACTCCGCGCCGTCCCGGGTCAGGACCCGGCAGCCGATGAGCTGGCCGGGGTAGTAGGAGCCTTCTTCCGGCGGCCGGAGACTGTCGGGGGGGACATACAGCTCCTGGCCGGCCAGGGCTTCCGCCTGAACCTGACTGTCGATTCCTTGGATTTTGAGGATGCGGCCGTTCCGCCCGGGCCGGAAGGATTCGACCGCAAATTCCTTGACTTCCCCCCTCCGCTCCACCTGGACGGATCGAACGGTTCCCAGGTTCACTCCGGGATAAAGCCTGACCTTGAGCTCCCCCTTTTGCCCCTCGGTCCTTTGGATCCGGCCGACAGCCTGAAACTCAATTTTTTTCAATGATCTCCAGGTTGAATCTCCTCTTGAGTTTCATCCCGGCCGCGCCGAGTATAATCCGGATGGCCCGAGCCGTTCGGCCCTGTTTGCCGATAACCTTGCCCAGGTCTTCAGGGGCGACCTTCAACTCCATGATGGTGGTCTGCTCCCCTTCGAGCAGGGACACTTGCACTTTGTCCGGGCTGTCCACGAGCGCTTTGGCGATCAATTCCACGAGTTCTTTCACGGCGACCTCCTTGTCTTCGTGTCGGCCTTACTTGGAAAGTTTCTCGCGCTTGGAAACTTTCTGCATGAGGGATAGAACAGTGCGTGAGGCGCGCGCACCTCGAGTCAACCACATTTTGGCCTTGTCGAGGTCAATCTTGATCTCAGCAGGCTCGGTGAGAGGGTTATAAAAACCGAGGAAATCTTTAGCTTTGCCCTCCCGGGGCAACCGGGAATCCATCACCACAATCCGGTAGGACGGCTTGCTCTTCGCTCCAAATCGCATCAATCGCATTGATAACATGGTCAATCATCTCTCTGGTTGAAGTTGTTGAGCTTGCATCATATCCGAATTCATTCAGTAAGTCAACGGCTCTATAGCTTAGGAGGGCAGGCTGGACACCATCTTCTTAAAGCCCGGCTTCTTCATCATCCTCTTGAGCTCGGTGAACTGCTTGAGGAGCTGATTGACCTCCTGGACCGGCCGGCCGCTGCCCCGGGCGATGCGCTTGCGGCGGCTGCCGTCGATAATCCTCTCGTTGGCCCGCTCCTGAGGGGTCATGGAATTGATGATGGCTTCGAAATGCTGGACTTTCCGGTCGTCGACCTGGGCCTTGGCCAGCTGTTTGAAGGGGCCGGCCCCCGGTAAGTGGCCGAGCAGGCCGGAGAGCGACCCCATCTTCTTGAGCTGGCGGAGCTGTTTGCGGAAGTCCTCCAGGGTAAATTCCTCCTGGCGCAGCTTGCGGGCCAGCTCCTCGGCCTCCTTGACGTCGCCTTCCTGCTCGGCCTTTTCGATCAGGGTCAGCAGGTCGCCCAAGCCCAGGATGCGGGAAGCCATCCGGTCGGGATGAAAAACTTCAAGCTTGTCCAGCGCCTCGCCGATTCCGGCAAACTTGATCGGCCGGCCGGTGACCGAGACGATGGACAGGGCCGCTCCGCCGCGGGCGTCGCCGTCCAGCTTGGTCAAGATGATTGAAGTCAGGCCGATTTGGTCGCCGAAGGCCGTGGCGCTCTTCACCGCATCCTGGCCGGTCAGGGCGTCACCCACATAGATGACCTCGGTGGGGTTGAGGATGTCGCGGACCATCCGCAGCTCGTTCATCAGCTCCTCGTCCACATGGAGCCGGCCGGCCGTGTCCACGATGAGCGGGTCATAGCTGCGGTTGCGGGCGTACTGGACGAGCTCCCCCAGGGCCTTCTTGGGCTCGGCCAGGTGGGCCGGCGTTATCTCATAGAAAGGCACCTCGAGCTGGCCGGCGATGTGCTTGAGCTGGTCCTGGGCGGCCAGCCGCTTCAGGTCGAAGGAGACGAGAAGGGGCGCGCGGTGAAGGCCCTGGACATAGCGGGCCAGCTTGCCGCAGGTGGTCGTCTTGCCGCTGCCCTGCAGCCCGGCCAGCATAAAGATGGTGGGCGGGTGGGGTGCGAAGTGGAGGGGCTTGGCCTCGACGCCCAGCACGGCAGTCAACTCGTCGCGAACGATCTTGATGACCTGCTGGGCCGGGGTCAGGCTGTCCAGGACCTTCTGGTCCAGGGCCTTGACCTTGATCCGCTCCTCGAAGTCCTTGACGACCTTGTAGTTGACGTCGGCCTCCAGCAAGGCCAGGCGGAGCATGCGCAGGGCCTCGGCCATGTTCTTCTCCGTGACCTTGGCCTCGCCGCGGAGGTATTTAAGGACTTTCTGAAGTCTTTCCGATAGCTGGTCGAACATGATAAATCAATGGGGCTCTTGATGCCTTGCCTATTCCCTCAGGCCCACGTTGGTTCCCACAGCCCGGGCGGCCCTGAGGAGCTGGGAATCAAGCGGCACCTGCTTCGTCCGGCCGGCCACCTCGTCCAGGGGAACGGAGACGATATCCTCGCCCCGGAGCGCGGCCATCCGGCCAAACTCGCCCCGGGCGACCATCTCCGCGGCGGCTACTCCAAACCGAGTGGCCAGGATGCGGTCGAAGGGCGTGGGCGTGCCGCCCCGCTGGAGATGCCCCAGGATGGTGGCCCGTGTCTCCAGGCCGCACCGCTTCTCGATGTCTTCGCCCAGCTTGGTGGCGATCCCGCCCAGCCGGATCCTTTCCGGGCTGCCCTCCACGACTTGCCTGACCACGACCTGGCCGCCGATGGGCTTGCTGCCCTCGGCCACGCAGACGATGCTGAAGCGGCGGCCGATCCTTCTCCGGTCGGCGAACTTCTGGCAGACCGCCTCCAGGTCGTAATCGATCTCGGGGATGAGGATGACGTCCGCGCCGCCGGCGATGCCCGCGCCCAGGGCCAGCCAGCCCGCGAAGCGGCCCATAACTTCGACGATCATGACCCGGTGATGGGACTGGGCCGTGGTGTGGATGCGGTCGATGGCCTCGGCCGCGACGCTCACGGCCGTATCGTAACCGAAAGTGACGTCCGTGCCGAACAGGTCGTTGTCGATGGTCTTGGGCACGCCTACGACCTGCAGGCCCTTGGCCTGGAGGTCACGGGCGATGGTCATCGACCCGTTCCCGCCCAAACAGACAACGGCGTCGAGCCCGGCTTGCGAGGCATTGGCCAAGGCTTGGCCGGAGAGGTCGTGACAAACGAGTTTTCCGGATTCCCGGAGCGGATAATTGAAGGGATCGGCCTTGTTGGAAGTGCCCAGGATGGTTCCTCCCCTCTGAAGGATGCCGGACACGTCGTCGTAGGTCAGGGGCCGGATGCGGTTCTCCACCAACCCCTCGAACCCGTCCTCGATGCCCATGACCTCCAGCCCGCATTGGCTGATGAGGCACTTGGACACAGCCCGGATGACCGCGTTCAGCCCCGGGCAGTCCCCGCCGCCCGTCAAGATGCCGACTCTTTTGATTGTCATATTGGCCATGGTCGATCCTCAGGAGAATGAGATACAAAATACAGGAATAATCCTGCCCTGTAAAGACCGCCCAGCATCTCCCAATGCTTGATCTCGCATTCAAAAAGAGGAGGGGTCCTGTCACGGCCGACCTTTCCGGAGACACCAACCTTTGCCCCCTCTTGTTTCACCAAGGGGGGCTAGAGGGGGATAAATAGAATAAAAAGAAATCATAGGTGTCTCCGGCTATGCAAGGCTGCGCGCGTTCGTCCGGCGAAGCCGGACGCGGGGTTCCAAGGGGGTATGCCCCCTTGGTCGCAGGACGAAGTCCGAGAAGGGGAGGCAGGGAGCGGAGCGACCGTTGGAAGGGGGAAGGCGAAGCGCTTCCCCCTCCAAGGAGGTGGGGAGCCCCTCCGCCGTGCCACCCCTCCCCATAAATCACATGGTGGGAGATGCAGCCTAAATGCCGGCCTAAGCCCGATGTCCCTTATTGGGGACGGAGCCGAGCATTTTTCCTTGACAATTTGCCTTGTCGCCTTTAAGGTATTAATACTTTCCGGCAGGAATCAATTATGGAAAAGATAACAATTAATTATGATGAGATTTTGAAGCTCATCGCTCTCATGGAAGAGAAAAAACTTGCCCATTTTGAGCTCGAGGTGGAAGGCTTCAAGATCAAGATGTGCAAAAACACGGCACAGACGGCGGCGGTTATGCCGGACGTTCGCCCGACAGCCGGCCAGCCCCAGCCCTCGGCCAACCCCCTGGCCGCTTCGGCCGAAGAAGCGGCCGCGGAACAGCAGGCCGGCCTCCACTACATCACCTCGCCCATGGTCGGAACCTTCTACCGCGCCCCCAACCCCGCCTCACCGCCTTTCGTCGAGCCGGGCGAACCCGTTCAGAAGAAGCAGACTCTCTGCATCATCGAGGCCATGAAGCTGATGAATGAGATCGAGAGCGACGTGGACGGGGTCGTCCAGGAGGTCTTTGTCGAGAACGCCAAGCCGGTCGAGTTCGGCCAGCGGCTTTTTTCCATCCTGACTACCGGCTGACCTGATGTTCTCCAAGATCCTGATCGCCAACCGCGGGGAGATCGCCCTGCGCATCATCCGGGCCGCCCGCGAGCTGGGCTTCAAGACGGTGGCCGTCTATTCCGAGGCCGACCGCACCGCGCTCCACACCCTGCTGGCCCACGAAAAGGTGTGCATCGGCCCGGCCAAGGCCGCCGACAGCTATCTCAACGTCCCCAACCTGCTGAGCGCCGCGGAGATCACCAAGGCCGACGCCATCCACCCCGGCTACGGTTTCCTGGCCGAGAATGCCCGCTTCGCCGAAATCTGCCAAACCTCGAACATCACCTTCATCGGCCCGCCGGCGGCGGCTATCCGCCTGCTGGGGGACAAGAACCGCGCCCGGCTGGAGATGAAGAAGGCCCGCGTGCCGGTCATCCCCGGCGGGGACAAGATCCTCCAGGACTTCGCCGAGGCCAAAAAGGCCGCCCAGCAGATCGGCTACCCGGTCATCCTCAAAGCCGCCTCGGGCGGCGGCGGCAAGGGCATGCGCATCGCCCACAACCCCGCCCAGCTTGAGGAGCAATTCCCCATCGCCCAGAACGAGGCCCGGGCCGCCTTCACCGACCCGTCCCTTTACCTGGAGAAATACCTGGCCAAGTCCCGCCACATCGAGATCCAGGTCATCGCCGACGGCTACGGCAACGTGCGCTCTTTCGGCGAGCGCGAGTGCTCGATCCAGCGCAAGTACCAGAAGCTCATCGAGGAGACGCCCTCCACCATGGTCGACCCCCGGCTGCGCCGCAGGATGAGGGCCGCCGCCGAGGAGGCAGTCCGCTACCTGGGCTATCAAAGCCTGGGAACCTTCGAGTTTCTGGTGGACGAGAAGAAAGATTTCTACTTCATGGAGGCCAATACCCGGGTCCAGGTCGAGCATCCCATCACCGAGGCCGTTTACAACATCGACCTGATAAAAGCGCAGCTCCGCATCGCCGCCGGCCAGAAGCTCACCATCCCCGAGGACGTGGAGATGCGCGGCCACGCCATCGAATGCCGGATCAACGCCGAAGACCCCGAAACGTTCGTGCCCTCGCCGGGGAAGATCGACTTCCTGGTGTTTCCCGGCGGAGAGGGCCTCCGCGTGGATTCGGCGGCCTATTGCGGCTGGGAGATCCCGCCCAACTACGACTCGCTGGTGGCCAAGATCATCGCCCTGGCCCCCACCCGGCAGATCGCCATCAAGAAGATGATCACCGCCCTGGAGATGACCACTATCGTCGGCATCAAGACCAACCTCCCCCTCCTGCTCAGTATCCTGTCCCATGAGGAATTCCAGACGGGCGCCTACGACACGAAGTTCATGGACAGGTTCCTGGCCCAAAAAGAAACGGCGGCCCACACGGCCGCTCCCCTTGAGCCCGGCTCTTAGGACGAGAACGGCCGGCCTTATTTCAGCACGTACAAGGTCACCTGGAAGGCGCCTTCATTATCCCCCACCACCAGCTCGTTGACGCCCAAGAACATGCGGCCGGTGAGGGGGGAGGTCACCTCGGCGCGGCTGCCGACAAGGAAATACTCCACCCGCTCGTGGCGGATTTCTTTTTTCGTCTCCGGGTCTGTCTCCACCGACAAGAGTTGGACGACCTTGCCGATAAGGGCGCCGATGTTCTGGCCGGGCATCGGCTGCTGAACGGTCCTCAGCTTATAACCGTCCGGGCCGCAGACGGCCGTAGGATTCCCTTTCTGCAGGGACAGGAAGCCGGTGGCCAGGAAAAAAAATCTCTTCCCCTCCTCTACGTCGAACCCCAGGTCGATCCAGGGCTCATTGCCGGAAACGACCAGGGAGCGCATGGATTCATAATCTGCGGGAACTTCGGGGCTCAGCTCCTCGACCTTCTCTTCCTTGGCCGGGACGGTTTCCTCTGTTTTGGCCGGAGGCTCGCTGGGCGGTAATGGCTTCTCCTCAGGAGGGGGCGGCGGTGGGGGGGCCGGAGCGGCTGAGGGCTGAGGCGGCGGGCAGGAAAAGAACCAGGGAAGGATAAAAACCAATGCCAGGATCAGGCGAAGAAGAGCCCAGCCCGCGGTTTGTGTCTTGTCCTTGGCCATCGGTCACCTCTATGCCGTCGGGCCATCGGCGCCGGCTTCCCCAGGCCGGCCGGTGGAATTTCTGCCGATCTTCAACACCTCCGCCATCTGGCCGTGAATTAGGCTGTTGGAAGCCAGAATGCGGCGGGCGGTGCTGGGAAATTCTTTTCCCTCAAAATCGGTGGCCCGGCCGCCGGCTTCTCTGATGATCAAGGCCCCGGCGCAGACATCCCAAGGATGAAGCTTCAATTCCCAGAACCCGTCGAATCGGCCGCAGGCCACATAGCACAGGTCGAGAGCGGCTGAGCCGCAGCGCCGGACAGCCTGAGCCCGGACAACGAAATTATTAAAATGGACGATGTTGTCCCCTGTCTGGCGGATGTCATAGGGAAATCCGGTAGCCAGCAGGCTGCCTCCCAGGTCCGCTACGGCCGACACCTGGACCCGGCCGCCGTTCAGAAAGGCGCCTTCCCCGCGGAGGCCCCAGAACATCTCCTCCCTCATGGGGTCATAGACCACGCCCACTTCGGACCGTCCTTCAAACTCCAGGCCGATGGACACGCAGAAGATTGGGAAATGATGGGCAAAGTTGGTCGTGCCGTCGAGAGGATCGATGACCCAACGGTAAGGAGAGCCGCTCTCCCGGGCCAGGCCTTCCTCGGCCAGAAAACCATGACCTGGAAAACGGTCGCCGAGGTGCGAAACAATCATTTTTTGGGAAAGGTTGTCGCTCTCGGTGACCAGGTCCACCTCGCCCTTGTAGGACACCTCGGGCGTTGTGTCGACCTTCTCCCGGAGCATTCGGCCCGCTGTCCGGGCAGCCTCCATGGCTGCCTCCAGATAGGCCTGCCGCTCGGACATGGGGCTATCTTACCAACTCTCCCCGCACAGGGCAAATAATAGGGGGCGGCCCACGCCAACTTGTTGAATTTATTATTCGTTGCATTTTCTAGTAATGATCTAACCATTCTTAGATGAGATTTTTTGCCAGACAAACCGTCTTTCCAAGCATCTAAAGACAAGTACTCTTTATGAATAACAAATGAGCTCATTTGTATCTAGAACTTTTTGCCTTTTAGGCCGTAATAAGATATGATACAGCGCTCGAAAGGTCACAGCCATGGCAAATCAAGAAAGTTTTATCAAGCGCCATAAGAAAGCCCTGATCATCGCCGGCATCGCCGTCGTCCTGGGCCTCATCATCCTGCTCAACCTCCGCTCCAAAAGCGAATCTTCCGTCAAGGTCAACGTGGAGAAGCTCGGCCGGCAGGACCTGACCTCCATCATCTCCGCTTCGGGAGAGGTCAAGCCCAAAAAGAACATCGAAATCAGCGCCCACGTCCCCGGCCGCATCGTCAAGATCGGGGTCAAGGAAGGCGACCTGGTTAAGAAAGGCGACTTCCTGCTCAAACTGGACTCGACCCAGTACGAGGCCAACGCCGACCGGGACCGGGCCCTGATCAGCTTCTACAGGACCGAGCTGGAACAATCCGCAGCCAAGCTGAAGCAAGACAAGGCCATCCTGGAACGCCAGAAAGAGCTGTTCAACAGCCAGCTCATCTCCCGGGAGCAGCTGGAAGCGGCCGAAGTCCAATATGAGATCTCCCAGGCCCAGCACAGCTCCATCCTCCACCAAATCGAGCAATCCCAAGCCTCTCTGCGCAGCTCCATGGACAACTTGAGCAAGACCACCTTCGTCGCCCCCATCGACGGCATCATCACCAGCCTCCGCGTCGAGGAGGGTGAGGTGGCCATCATCGGCAC
>JBAVVA010000265.1:0-5501 GCA_049697055.1 Candidatus Aminicenantales bacterium | reverse complement strand
CAAGGGGAGACGTCCTCTTGGTCGCAGGGCACGGCTTAAGCCGTGCCCGAGAAAGGGAGGCAGTGAGCGAAGCGAACGTTGGAAGGGGGAAACGCAAAGCGGGTTCCCCCTCCAAAGAGATTCTGTGGCTGAACCGCTCATGTCGCCTCAGCCTTCTCGCCCGACCTTAGGTCAAATTATGAGAAAAAAGAAAGAAACAAGGGACAGCCACTTATCATGAAACTCCTTTATTTCTGCCGGCGGCCATTGAATCGTGCTCCGATAAAGCATAAAATAGCTTTTCTTTTCCGCCTTCATACTGCGGATTCATAGGAGGTCTGATGAAAGAAAATATAGAAATCCGCTGGCACGGCCGGGCGGGCCAGGGCGTGGTCACGGCGGCTGTCGTCCTGGCCGATGTCCTGTCCGCGGAAAAAGGCCTTTACAACCAAGCCTTCCCCGAGTTCGGCGCGGAGAAGCGCGGGGCGCCCATTCTGGCTTTCAATCGCATCAGCCGCAAGCCCATCCGCACCCACAGCCAGGTTTACGAGCCCGACATCGTGGTCGTCACCGACCCGACCCTGTTGGGCCTGATCAACGTGACGGAAGGAGCCAAGGACGACGCGCTGTTCCTTCTCAACACGTCCTTCGATGTGGCCGCTGTCCGCCGCACTCTGGACCTGGGTTCCCGGAAGGTCTACGCCCTGGACGCCTACGCCATCGCCCAGGCCGAACTAGGCCGGCCCATTCCCAACGTGCCCCTGGTGGCCGCTCTGGTCAAGATCACCGGACTGATGGACCTTACCAAGTTCCGGGAAAACATCAAGAAATCGTTGAGCAAGAAACTGCGGGCCGAGGTAGTGGAGAAGAATTTGAAGACAATCGACCGGGCCTTCAAGGAGGTCAAGGAAGGATGAAAAAAGAAAATTGGAAAGAACTGCCCCTGGGCTGCGTCAATATCCGTCCCGGCAATTCCCGGGAGAACCTGACCGGTACCTGGCGCTCGGGACGCAAACCCGAATTCATCGCTAAGAACTGCATCCAATGCTACTTCTGCTGGCTGTACTGCCCTCACTTCGCCATTCTGCTCGAAGCGGACAAGGTCATCGGCATCAACACCGACTACTGCACGGGCTGCGGCCTGTGCTCCGAGGAATGCCCGACCAAGGAAAAAGCCATCGTCATGGTCCAGGAAGAGATCACCCTGAAGGAAAGGAGGGGCCGATGAGCACCATGAAACCCCTGAACGGCAATCAGACCATCGCCGAAGCCGTCCGTCAGGTTGACCCCGACGTGGTGGCCGCTTATCCCATCACGCCTTCCACGGCCATCGTGGAGACCATAGCCCAGTTCAAGGCCGACGGCCAGATCACGGGCGAGTTCGTCTGCCCGGAGAGCGAGCACAGCGCCATGAGCATGTGCATCGGCGCCGCCTCCGCCGGAGGGCGGGTCATGACTGCCACCTGCTCCCAGGGCCTGGCCCTGATGTGGGAGATGCTCTACATCGCCGCCGGCCTCCGCCTGCCTATCGTGGCCGCCATCGCCAACCGGGCCTTGAGCGCGCCCATCAACATTCACGGCGACCACAGCGACACCATGGGCGCCCGCGATGCGGGCTGGATCCACCTCTACAGCGAGAACTGCCAGGAGGCCTATGACAACTTCCTGCAGGCCTTCCGCATCGCCGAGCATCCCCAAGTCATGACCCCCGTGCTGGTGGGCCTGGACGGGTTCATCATCAGCCACGCCGTGGAAGTCATCCAGGTCGAGGACGATGAACGGGTGAAGGCCTTCGTCGGCGAATACAAGCCCCTTTTTCCTCTCCTCGACACCAGCCGCCGCTTCACCGTCGGGCCGCTGGACTTCACCGACTACTACTTTGAGCACAAGCGCAGTCAGATCGAAGGTATCGAGCGGGCCCCGGCGGTCATTGAACAGGTGGCCAAGGACTTCGGCCGGGAATTCGGCCGTCACTACGGGTTTATCGAGGAATACCGGATGAAGGACGCCGAGATCGCTATCGTGGTCATGAGCTCGGCGGCCGGGACGGGCAAGGACGCCGTGGACGAGCTGCGGGCCGAGGGCTTGCCCATCGGGCTGGTCAAGCCCCGCGTCTTCCGACCCTTCCCCCGGGTCGTCCTGGCTGAATCCCTCAAGAAGGTGAAAGCGGTGGCCGTGCTTGACCGCTCCTCCAGCCCGGGCGCCTTCGGTGCGCCCCTCTTCACCGAGATCCGCTCGGCCCTGTACGACTACGACCAGCGTCCCCGGATAGTGAACTATGTCTATGGCCTGGGCGGACGCGACATCAGGGTGGAGCATTTCAAGGAGGCGGCCCGCGCTCTGGTCAGGATCGCCGAAACGGGCAAAATCACCGAACACTGCGGCTACCTCAACCTGAGAGAGGACTAAGGAGAGACCCATGGCCGTTCGATTGAGAGACCTGGTTCAGAAAGAGGACCGGCTGGTGGCCGGTCACGGCATGTGCTTGGGCTGCGGCATTCCCCTCCTGTTCAAGGTGATCCTGCGGGCCACCGATGACCCGCTCGTAGTGGCCAACGCCACCGGCTGTCTGGAGGTCTGCACGACCATCTACCCCCGCACTGCCTGGAACTGCAACTGGATTCACAGCGCCTTCGAGAACGCAGCCTCAACCATCGCCGGGGTAGAGGCCATGTACAAATCGCTCAAGAACAAAGGCCGTATCCCCCAGGACAAGAAGATCAAATTCCTGGCCATAGGAGGAGACGGCGGCACTTACGATATCGGCCTGCAGGCCCTGTCCGGCGCCGTCGAGCGCGGCCACAACTTCGTCTATGTCTGCTACGACAACAACGTCTACGCCAACACCGGAGGCCAGCGCTCCTCGGCCACTCCCCTGGGCGCCTCGGCCACGACCGCCCCTTCCGGCACTCAGAGCCCGGGCAAGCTCCAGCCGCGTAAGGACCTGACCAAGACCCTGGTGGCCCACAACATCCCCTATGTGGCCCAGGCCGCCCCGCACCGTTGGCAGGACCTCTTCAACAAAGCCCAGAAGGCCTTCCAGGTAGAAGGGCCGGCTTTCCTCAATGTTCTCTGCTTGTGCCCCACGGAATGGAAGTATGAAGAATCGCAGGGCATCAAGCTGTCTCAGCTGGCGGCCGATACCTGCGCCTGGCCGTTATACGAAGTGGAGAACGGAAAGTACAAGATCAACTACAAGCCCAAGGAGAAGAAACCGGTGTTGGAGTGGCTGAAGTCCCAGGGCCGCTTCCGGCACCTGTTTCAGGAACAGAACGCCTGGATGATCGAGGCCATTCAAAAGGATGTGGACCGCGGCTGGGAGGAGCTGCTGAAGCTGGAAACGCTCTAGAAGCGGAAGTCACCTTCTGGGGCGCGACCGTTCGGGCCCCATCTTCTTGTTCTTAACCGCGGGTTTATTTCAGAATCTAAACGTCTCGGTGGCCGTGTTGTTGGTTTCGTCAGTCTCCCTCACGTTGTCCGGAAAATCAGCCTTGGCCGAGAATATGGAATTCATGTTGCCGGCGTTATTGAACTGCCAGGGATCCAAGGTCTTATATTCGCCGGGGGCCAGGCCGGGCACCGTCGGCCAGCAGGTGGGGCAGGCGATCTGAAAAGACCCGCCCTCGCCGATGTTGCGGGTGAGCAGAACTTGAAACGCCCCGGCCGCCCCCTTCCCCTGATTGTGGATGGTGACGTAGACATTGAAAATATAATAGACATTGCCCTTAACGTCGGCCTGCTTATCGACCACTTCGAATTTAATCGAGCTGACGGTAAGATCGGGCAAGGCCCCTGAGGCCGCCACGCTCGGCTGCCGGGCCCCCGTCAGGGTCAGACCCATCGCTAAAAATATTCCCACCAAGATTTTGAAACAGGTTTTCATCCCATTTTCCTCCTTGTGCTGCAATTATGATGGTTTCCAGGAGGCAGGTCAAGGCCCGAGCGGGTCAAACCCCCGGCAGACGGCTGATGACGATGACCAGCCCGCCGGCCGTCGGCTGAATATCATAGGGCGGGATTTCACCCCTCGCGTCCAAGACGATGCGAGCCGTCTTGTCCTCGAACATCCCGCTGCGGATGCTCTGCAAACCCAGGCTGTTCACCGGGATGATCCTGTCCGAACGAACCTCCGAGACATTGAACAGGTCAAGAATGATCTTCCGCTCGTTTTGCAGGACGAAGGTCCGGTAGGTGGTGGGCGGGGAACAGAGGATCTCGATCCTCAGGCTGTCCTCTGATTTATTGACCCGGATTCCGCTCAAGATCCTGACCCCGGCCGCCGCATCCGTCCGGCTCTCCAGCAGATCGCGGACTTTCTGTTTGTCCGAACCGTCCAAAGACAAATTGTCCAAGACGGAGCCGCCCAGGAGGTCCCGGTGGGTCTGGGCCAAGGAAAGAGCGGCTTCCCGGCCCTGCAATGTCTCGGTGCACAGAATCATATAGGCGGCCGCCTCAGCTTTGTAGCCCTCGCTGTTCTCGCCGGACGCGGAAGCCTCCAGCACGGCCAGAAAGCCTTGGCCGGCTTCCTTGTATTTCTTGTCTTGGTAGTCCATCCTGGCCAGCAAAAACCGAGCGCGCACTTCTTGGGGATATTTCTGCAGGAGCGACTGGAGCGTCCGGCGGGCTGCCGCCGGATCTTTCGCCTGGAGATACTGGTCATAAACACCGTAGGCCAGGGCAACCTCTTTGGCCGGCTTGGCCGACCGGCCGTCCGTGGAAGTGGCCCCGCCGGCCTGGACAGCGGGTTGCGCTTGAGAAGTCTTGGCCGTCGCGGCTTGCGCTCCGGCTGAAGGCTCCGTCTTCTTTTCGGCCGGCTTTGTTTTATATTGGACAAGAATATCTTTGAGCAGGGTCTTGTCCTTTTCGGACATGTCCAAAGCTTCAGTATCGCCGTTGGGAACGGCCCGCTCAAACTCACCGCACTGTTTGGCCACATCCTTCTTGCGGTTCAAAAAATTCAGGCAAAGGATAAGGTATCCCCGGCTGGTCGGGGGGATGGCGCCTTCCACGGGTTTTTTCGCGGTCAAGCGAAGGACATTTTCGAAATATTTCTCCGCATCATTGTACTTTCTTTCGGCATAAAAGGCCTTGCCCAGGAAATAATGTCCCCGGGGCTCCTGGGGCGCCTTGTCCACGAGCTTCTTCAGCAGGCCCCTGGCTTCCCTGGATTTCTTCTGGATGATATAGAAATCATACAGGTCGAGATAAAGAGAGGCATTCCGGGGATCGGCCTTGAGCGCATTGTTCAGGGATTTCTCGCGGTCCAAGACGATTTTGTCTTCCCGGGAACCGCTCCCCTCCTTGGCGGCCTGACTGGAAGGAAGCACCCTGGTCTGGCCGCCCAGGGAAGAACCCCGGGGCTGGAGATTCTCCTTGAAAAATTTCACCAGCTTGATGACGTCGGAAGCAACCTCTGCCTTCAAGCCGATACTGTTCAGATCCGTTGTCCCCATCAGTTCTTCCAATTTTTGGGCGACCTCGCGGGACTTATCTATCTGGCCCGCCTTGTAAGCAGCCACGCA
>JBAVVA010000264.1:0-4677 GCA_049697055.1 Candidatus Aminicenantales bacterium | reverse complement strand
GCATAGACCTGGGGCCGGAGGAAGGCGCAGCCGACCCGTTCGGGAGTTTCTCCCCTGATCTCGATCTCGTCCAATCGGGCCGGCATCAGGCCGGCTTTATTGGCCCATTGGAAAGTGGGTACCTCCTAAAAACAAAGAGTTTCAATGTCCCGACCCGCTGGCCAAGGTTATTTTTAGGATAGAGGAAGAAAAAGAAATCGCCCGATAATCCGTAATTCCCTGCGGTATTTGGGATTGAAAAAATTGAGGGTGCTGAGCGGGACCGGTGACTAGCCGATTTTCTTACTGAAGCGCAGCACGCTCAAGGCCAGAATGGTGAGGCCGAAGACCAGCAGGGCCAGGGCCTGGCCCCACAGCGCGGACAGGCCTACGCCCTTGAGATAGATGCCCCGAATGATGACGCAGTAGTACCGCAGGGGCATGAGATAAGTGACCCACTGGATGGGCTTGGGCATGTTCTCGATGGGAAAAACAAATCCCGAAAAAAAGATCATGGGCATCATGAACAAGACGGTCATCAGCATGGCCTGTTGTTGGTTGTGGGAGATGGTGGAGGTGAAGAGCCCCAGCCCCAGGGTGGACATCATGAAGATAAGGCTCAACCCGAACAGGAGCCAGACGCTCCCCCGGATGGGAACCCTAAACAGCCAGACCGATACACCGGTGACCAGCAGAACGTCCCCGATCCCGATGATCAGGAAGGGGAGGAGCTTTCCGGCGATGAGCTCCAGAGGCCGGATGGGCGTCACGCTGAGCTGTTCCATGGTCCCCATCTCTTTCTCCCGAACGACGGCCATGGAGGTCAGCATCATGGTCATGACCAGCAGGATGAGCCCCAGCACGCCGGGGACCATGAAGTTCCGGCTCTTGAGCTCGGGGTTGTACCAGACCCGGATCTCGGGCGCAATCTGGACGGGTTTCACCCCGGCCGCCTTAAGCCCGTCCAGGATTCGGCCAACCCTCTCCTGCGCGTAGCGGGAGGTGATCAGGGAAACGTAGCCCGCCCCGACCGTGGCCGACTGGCTTTCCGTCCCGTCCAGCAGAACCTGGACGCTGGCCGTCCGTCCCGCCGCCAGATGGTTCCCGAAACCGCGCGGCACGACGAAAGCGATGGAAGCCCGGCCGTTGTCCAGGAAACGCCCGATGTCCTTCGCGGAAGCCACCTGCTCCTCAAGGCTGAAGTATCCGGAGTGGATGAATCGGGAGATGAAGTCCCGGCTGGCCGGCGTCCCGTCCAGGTCACAGACGACGCTGGGGATGTCCTTGATGTCCAGGTTCACGGCGTAGCCCAGGAGAAGGAGCTGCAGAATGGGCGCCAGGATAAGGATGGGGAAGAGCTTGGGGTCCCGGCCCACCTGGATGAACTCCTTGCGGATGATGTGGAGGATCTTCCTCATCGGCTCGCCCCCCAGGCCTTCCGGCCCTTCCGCGTCCGCTCCTTGAACCCGGCCCGGTTCATCCTCAGCGTGCTGAGGGTGAGAGTGACCAGCACAAAACCGGTCAAGCCCAGGAGCTGTTCCCAGATGGCGGCCAGCCCGGCCCCCTTGAGGATGACGCCCCGCAGGGCGGCCAGGAAATACCGGGCCGGGACAGCATAGGTTATGGCCTGGATGACAAGGGGCATGTTCTTGATGGGGAAAATGAATCCGGACAGGATGAAGGTGGGCAGGTAGGTGGACAGGACGGCCAACTGGAAAGCCACTTGCTGGGTCCCGGTGATGGTCGAAATGAATAGGCCCTGGCCCAGCCCCCCGATGAGGAAGAGGGTCATGGCCAGCAGCAGCAAAAAATAATTGCCCTTGATGGTGACTCCGAAAAGCAGATACCCCAGCAGCAGGACCAGATGCGAGGAAATGAGGGAGATGATGATGTAGGGCACGGTCTTGCCGATGATGAGCTCGACGGGCCGGATGGGGGAGACGAGCAATTGCTCCATCGTTCCCCGCTCCTTCTCCCGGACCACCGAAAAAGCCGTCGATATCACCACGATGACCATGAGGATGAAAGCCATAAGCCCCGGCACGAGGAAGGCGGAGCTCCTGAGCTCGGGGTTGTACCAGACGCGCGTCTCGGTTTGGAGGGGCGGGCTTGGGGCGCCCCGCCCGCTTCGGGCCAGGACTTCGGCCGTCGCCCGGCTGGAGTAGTTCTGGACGATGCCGTTGATGGTGCCCGCGGCCGTGGAGGCGGTCGTGGCGTCCGCCCCGTCGAGGATGATCTGGACCCGGGCCGGCCGGCCGGCCCGCCGGTCGGCGGCCAAGCCGGCCGGGATGACCAGGGCCGCCCGGACCTTTTCCTCGTTGATCAGGCGGTCGAGGTCATGGCTTTGGGAAAGCCGGTATTTCAGGTCAAAGGTTTCGGTATGGCTGAAGTTGCCGATGAGCTCACGGCTGGCCGGGCTCAGGTCTTTATCGCAGACCGCCAGGGGAATGTGCTTGACGTCGAAGTTCAAGGCATAGCCGAACATGAAGAGCATAAAAGCCGGGATGCCCCCCAGGAAGGCCAAAGACCGGAAATCGCGCCGGAGCTGCCTCAGCTCCTTCTTGATGACAGCCCAAATGCTTCTCAGCACGGGAGGTTGCCTTCTTTTCCGGCCGGTCGAGGGGCGGGGGCCTTTTTCTCCGGCGCCGCGGCCGGCCGGCCCTGGGTCCGCGATTCCTCCTCGATCCGCTGGATGAAGACATCCTCCAGGGAGGGCCTGATCCGGTCGATGCGCCTGACGGCGATGCCCCGGCCGGCCAGGAAGGGGCGGATGAGCTTCTTCCCCTCAGCTTCGGAATCGACGCTGACATGGAGGTAGGCGCCGAAGATTGAGGTTTCCAGCACCCAGGCTTCCTTCTGCAGGGCGGCCAGGGCTTCCACAGCCCTGTCGCACTCGACCTCCAGGATGGGGTGGCGGATGGTATTTGTCTTAAGCTCCTGGGGGCTGCCGGCGGCCACTATCCGTCCGGCGTGGATGAAGCGGATGTCATGGCAATATTCGGCCTCGTCCAGGTAGTGGGTCGTGACGAAGACGGTGACGCCCTTCTCCGAGAGTTGGTTGATGAGCTCCCAGAAATTGCGGCGCGAGACAGGGTCCACGCCGCCGGTCGGCTCGTCGAGGAAAACAATTCCGGGCTCGTGGAGGACGGCACAGCCGAGGGCCAGCCGCTGCTTCCAGCCCTGGGCCAGTTCGCGGGTCAGGCTCCTCTGGCGGCCGCTGAGGCCGGCCATATCCAGAACCCAGGACATCCGGCCGGCCAGGCGTTTTCGGGAGAGCCCGTAGATGCCGCCGAAGAAGGCGATGTTCTCCTCGACGGTAAGGTCCTCGTAGAGAGAGAACTTCTGCGACATATAGCCGATGTGCTTCTTGACTTTTTCCGGCTCGCCTTTGACATCAAAGCCGCCGACCGTGGCCGTGCCGGAGGTCGGGCTCAGCAGGCCGCAAAGCATGCGTATGGTGGTGGACTTGCCGGCGCCGTTGGCGCCCAGGAAGCCGAAAATGGCTCCCCGCCGGATCCGGAAGCTCACCTTGTCCACGGCCAAGAACTTGCCGAAAGCCTTGGTCAGCTCCTTGACTTCGATGGAATAATCCGGACCGTTCATAGGCCCACGGCCTTGGTCAGCCTGGCCCGGGCCAGCTCGCTATCCACCAGCGCTTGGGTGTTACTCAGGCCGGCCTGGAGCAGGGCCGTCTCGGCCTCGAGCACCTCGGTGTTGATGGCCACGCCTTCCTTGAACCGGTCGCGCGTGACCCTGAGGTTTTCGGCAGCCTGCTCAACGCCCAGCTTGGCCAGGCTGATTTTTTCCTTCGACTCCTGAAAGGCCAGCCAGCTCTGCCGAACCTCCACGGCCACGGCGTCCTTCATCTGGCCGAAGGCGTCGGCGGCCTGGGCCAGTTGGGCTTTGGCCTGACTCGTCTGAAGGCCGGAGGTGTTCCAGTTCCAGATATCGAAGGACACGGTGAGGCCGAGATCCCAGGTGTTCATGAATCTGTCCTGGGCCGGGAGAATCCGCGGGTTGGGCCTCAGGCTGTAATAATTGCCCGTCAGCAGGACCTGGGGGTACCAGCCGGCTTGGGCGGCCTTGACCCCCTCCTCGCCCGCCTGGACCCGCAGGCTCATGGCCCGCAATTCGGGCCGGCTTTGCTGAGCCTTGGCCAGGAGCTTTTCCAGGCTTGACCATTCTTCGGGCACGGCCAGGGCGGAGGCCGCCAGAATTTCGTTCGAGGCGGCAGGCTCGATATCCTGGTCGAGGGGGGCGCCGATGAGGTTGTTCAGCCAGACGGCCGCCATCTCCTCGGCGTTTTTGGCGTCGAGTTGAGCCAGGCGGACGCTCGAAAGTTGGACTTCGACCTTCAGGACATCGTTCCGGGTCAGAAGGCCCTGGTCGAAGAAGCTGCGGACGTCGGCCAGATGGGCCTTGACCTGTTCGACGTTCTCATCGACGACTTTCCGGGATTCCCGGGCCTTGACCAAAGACCAGTACGCATTCTGAATGGCAAAAACGGTCTCGTTCCTGTCCCGGGACAAGTCCTGTTCCGAAGCGCCGGCGTTGAGCCTGGCCATGCTCTCGCCGGCCTGGAGCCGGAACCCGGTGAAGAGCGGCTGCTGGAACCCGAGCTTGAGGGTGTAGTTGTTGAAATAGGACGGCGAGACGACAAAGGTGCTGGACCCGGAAGGGGCGGCGGCAAAGGGCAGG
>JBAVVA010000263.1:0-1729 GCA_049697055.1 Candidatus Aminicenantales bacterium | reverse complement strand
TCGGTGGCGTCCATGACCCTGGACACGAAAGACAACCCGCGCGTCCGGGCGATATCTTCGGCCATGGCCAGGAGTTCGCCGTCCAAGGCCTCCAGCGTCTCCGGCGAGGCGCTGCGGAACTCGAGAGTGAAATCCGCTTGAGCGGGGACGATGCTGAACGATCCGGGATGGACGGTGACCTTGCCCACCGTCACCATGCTGCCGTAGTGCCGGGTGGCCACATGCTGGGTGCTCTTAAGGGCGAAATCAGCCAGCCCCAGGAAAGCGTCCCTCCGCAACTCGAGGGGAGTTGTGCCGGCATGGCTGGCCTGGCCGACGAAGGAGCAGAGCCGATAGCGCTTGCCGGATATGCGGTCCACCAGGCCCACGGGGATGCCTTCCTCATCGAGCAGGGGACCTTGTTCAATATGGAGCTCAAGAAAAGCCTCAACCTCGGGTTTGATCCGGTTGGCCTCCAGTATGCTCTGGACGGTGAATTCAGTCCCCTGGAGGATCTCGGAAAGGGGAGGGCCGATCTGGGTCAAGCCCCGTTCGATCAATTCGGTGTTCAGCCGGCCGGTGAAGGCGCGGCTTCCCAGGAAATCTCCGGTCAGGCTGCCTTCCTCATCGGAGAAAGCGGCGACCTCCAGGGGACGGGTGTGGGGGAGGGCCTTTTCTCGGATTTGCCTCAAGCTTTCCAGCCCGGCCAGGACTCCCGCGGCGCCGTCGAACATCCCCCCGCGGATGACCGTGTCGATGTGGGAGCCGGTCATGACCGGCTTCCCCCGGCCCTCCAGGCGGCCGAAGATATTGCCGGCTCCGTCCTGGCGCACGGCCAGGCCGGCTTCCTCCAGGCGTTTTTTGAGCCAAGCGCGGGCTTCCAGATCGGCCCGGCTGAAGGAGGGCCGGGAAACGGCGCCGCCCGCATCGCAGCCGATGCGCCCCAATTCCTCGATATCCCGGCGCAGCCTTTCGATATTGATCCGGACAACCATGAGCGGCCTAAGCTTTTTTCTCCAACAGCTGGACCATTTCGGCCACGGCTTGGCTGATCCCGACCACGGCCGCCCGGGCCACAATGGAAAAACCGATGCTCAGTTCCGATAGGGAGGGGATGTCCACGATAGGCCCGACGTTCGCATAATCCAAGCCATGTCCGGCATGGACTTCCTCCAGTCCGGATTCAAGCCCGAACTCAGCAGCTTGGCGGATATCCTCTAAAACCTTGAGGCTGGGCCGCCCCGGCTTTATCTCGGCAAAGGGGCCGGTGTTGATCTCGATGAGCGGCAGGCCGATCTGCGCGGCGGCCAGGATCTGGGGCTTGTCCGCGTCGATGAAGATGCTGACCTGGATCCCGGCCTTTTGAAGCTTTTGGATGAAAGGGGACAGGGCCCTGCGGCGGTTGAGGACGTTCAGGCCGCCCTCTGTGGTTAGCTCATCCGGCTGCTCGGGGACCAAGGAGACGGTATCCGGTTTGACCTCCAGGGCCACTCTCAGCATCTCCGCCGTAGCCGCCATTTCCAGGTTCAGCTTGGTCTTGATCGTCTGCCGGAGGAGATGAAGGTCGCGCTCTTTGATGTGACGGCGGTCGCCGCGCAGGTGGCAGACGATGCCCTGGGCGCCGGCTTGTTCGGCCAGCAAGGCCACCAGCACCGGCTCCGGCTCCCTGGCCCGCCGCGCTTCGCGCAGAGTGGCGAAATGGTCGATGTTCACCGCGAGTCTCATCCTCTCCTCCTTAAAATGGGGACAC
>JBAVVA010000262.1:0-2636 GCA_049697055.1 Candidatus Aminicenantales bacterium | reverse complement strand
GGGCTTCTGGTCTGGGTCGAGTCGGGAATCCCATGCCCTGTCCTGAACCTGGATTTATTTCGACGGAACGTGACTTTCGCTTTCTCCAACTTAGCGGCCCTGATCAACTACTCCGCCACGACCGCGGCTGCTTTCCTGCTCAGCCTTTACCTGCAGTACATCAAGGGGCTGAGCCCACGGCAGGCCGGGCTGGTCCTGGTGGCCCAGCCCGTGCTCATGGCCGTCGTCTCGCCCCTGACCGGATGGCTCTCCGATAAGATCGAGCCGCGGCTGCCGGCTTCGGTGGGCATGGCCATATCGGCGGCCGGCCTGATTTTACTCGTCCTCCTCCAGGCCGGCACGACCCTGGCCGTCGTCATCGGCTGCCTGGCCCTGCTCGGCCTGGGCTTTGGCCTGTTCTCCTCGCCCAACACCAACGCCGTGATGAGCTCGGTGGACAAGCGCCAGCTGGGCATCGCCGCGGCCACCCTGGCCACCATGCGCCTCACCGGCCAGATGCTCAGCATGGGACTGGCCCTCCTGGTCATCGCCCTTTCCGTCGGCCGGGTGAGGATCACGCCCGAGCACCATGCCGCTTTCCTTGGAGGGCTGCGGACGGCCTTCCTCCTCTTCGGCTGCCTGTGCGGAGCGGGAGTATTCGCCTCCCTGGCCCGCGGCAAGGTCCGCTGAGCGCCTGCCGGACCGTCTTTTGAATTCCAAGCCCGGGCTTAGAAAGGCTGTGCCTCGAGCTGGGAGATGGAAACGTAGGCCGGCGTGTCCTTGCGCTAGGCTCTCCCCCCATCCTTTCCGGCGGCGCCTTGTTTGTAAAGAATCAGGCAACGGACAAGTGTGCTATGATTTCTCAAGGAGGAAGCGATATGCGGGTCAAAGATCTCAAGGATTGCGCGGAATTCATCTCCGGCGACAGGGCCGTCCTCAGGGAGCTGCTCAACCCCCTGAAGGAGGACCTGGCTCTGCGCTACAGCCTGGCCTGGGCCAAGGTTCTTCCCGGCAAGATCACCCGCCTGCACCGGTTGAAGACTTCGGAGGTGTACTACATCCTGGAAGGCCGCGGGGAGATGCACATCGATGAGGAGACGCGCAAAGTCGGCCCCGGTCAGGCCGTCTACATCCCTCCCCATTCGCGCCAGCGCATCAAGAACATAGGCCGATCCGATTTGCTATTTCTCTGCATCGTGGACCCGGCCTGGCGGCTGGAAGATGAGGAGGTTCTCGATACAGATCCTCAGGCCTGAAGGCGTTAGTTTAGTGATTGACTCCGACAGGCAAGGTGAATATACTTCAGCCATTATGGACTTGACGATTATCGAATATTCGCCGATAAGAGCTTGTTGCATGATGTGTAGCCCGAGCACAGGGTTAGCTCGGAAATAATCTGTGCCGGGATACACACACTTCCCCCTCCGAGCCCGCTGACCCCAGCGCTTAACGACCCTGTGCTCGGGCTATCAATCAACCCAGCATCTTTGTAGCTGCCCTATTTTCAAGGACAGCCCCAAAAGACCGCCTTAGCGGTATCTGAAACCGCACAAAGGCCTGGCCTATCCGATCCAAGGGCAGTCGAGAAAAAAATTGCTGAGGAGAAAATAATGAGCCTAAAAAATATATTTGTCAGAAAAGACGATAGACCAACACAGTTGCTCAAGGCCGCTGCTTCCCATAGGGGCATCGCCCGGGATATCACGGAGCTGATCGGGAATACGCCCCTGGTCCATCTAAACCGGCTGGCTTCGGGAACCGGCGCGCAGGTCGCGGCCAAACTCGAGTTTTTCAACCCCCTGGGCAGCGTCAAAGACAGGATCGGCCTGTCCATGATCGCCCAGGCCGAGGAAAAAGGCCTTCTCCGCAAGGACAGGGAGATCGTGGAGCCCACCAGCGGCAATACGGGCCTCGCCCTGGCTTTCGTGTGCGCCGTCAGAGGATACAGGCTTATCCTGACCATGCCCGATACGATGTCCCTGGAGCGGAGGCAGCTCCTTTCTTTTTTGGGGGCTGAGCTTGTCTTGACTCCGGGAGCGGAGGGGATGGCCGGGGCGGTTAAAAAGGCCGAGCATCTCGTCGCCGAAAATCCGCGGCGCATTATTCTCCAGCAATTCAGAAATCCCGCCAACCCGGAAATCCATCGCCTCACTACGGCCGAAGAGATCTGGAGAGACACGGAAGGGAAAATCGATATCTTTGTGGCGGGAGTGGGCACGGGCGGGACGATCACCGGCGTCGCCGACGTTCTCAAAAAGAGAAAGCCGGATTTCCGGGTCGTGGCCGTAGAACCGGAGGACTCTCCGGTTCTCGCCGGCGGCAAGCCGGGACCCCATAAGATCCAGGGGATCGGCGCGGGGTTCATCCCCGAAGTGTTGCGATTGGACCTGGTCGATGAGGTTATCCAGGTCAGCGCGGAAAATGCAGGGATCACGGCCAGGAGACTGGCCAAAGAAGAAGGAATCCTGGCGGGAATATCCTCGGGAGCGGCGGTCTGGGCGGCTGTGGAGGTGGCTCGCCGAAAAGACAGTGAAGGAAAGCTGATTGTCGTCATATTGCCGGATACAGGCGAACGCTATCTTTCCACCTGGCTTTTCCAGAACACTCCGCAGGAAAAACCGGGTGCAGTGCCGGAAGGGGAAAGGTGAATCCTATGT
>JBAVVA010000261.1:0-2016 GCA_049697055.1 Candidatus Aminicenantales bacterium | reverse complement strand
GGTCATAGGTCTCTTGTTCGCCTTCAAAGTAGAAAGCGGCTTCTCGGCCGATCACATCCTCGCCGAAGAACTCCAAACCCGCCGGATTGGACCAGATGTACACTTTGTTGTTGTCCACTTCCATGATGATGTCCGGGACGGCGGCCAGGATGTCCTCCTGGCGAGAGGATAAGGCCCGCACTGATTCCGCCCCATTATATCTCTCCTGGTAAAGCCGGAGGCGTTGCCGCCTCCAGATGAAGCCGACAGCCGTGCTCGCGCCGAGGAGCAGGGCTCCCACGAAAATGATTGTCACCCAGAGTCTTTCTCTCAGCGACGCATGGATTTCGGCCCTATCCAGGCGGGCTACCAGAAACCAGGGAGAATCTGGGATGGCGCGAAGGTCGGCCAGCACCGGCACTCCCCGGTAGTCTATGCCTTCTACGATCCCTTCCTGTCCCAGAACCGCTTTCACCGCGGGCACTTCTTTTTTGTCAAGCGGAATACGAAGATTGAGGGCGGTGTTTTTTTCAAACTTGAGTTCATTCAAATACAGAGCATCATTTCCTTCCCGGCGGACGAGCAGGGTCTCGGCCGTCCGGCTGGGCGTCGGCCAGCGGCTGATAAGGGGATAGAGATAGGTCCGGGGATCGATCCTCAGGACGAGGATTCCCAGACCTCGGCGGTCCGCTACTCCGCCGAGAATGGGAACCAGGATCGCTAGGTGGACAGGCTGATCCGGAGCATCCCGGTGGAAATCCAAGATACTCACCCGACCCGACCGAATAATTTCTGGAACATCTTTTAATAGGTGGGCCGCGACCGGCTCGGGCGTGTCGGGGATAGCCATCCGCGCGACACCTTGAGCATCGAGCAGGAAGACCCGGTCATACCCTAGTGGCTCCTGGCCTTGCCGCAGCCACGAATGAAGCTGTCCTGACGCTTCCCTGTCGTTGGGCTTTTCGAAATAGCGCCGGACCAGAGCGGAAAAGGCGGCATTTCCGTAGAAGACGGCGGCATCCCCCAAACGCTCTTTTCTCCACTGAGCGAGCTCGCCCACCTTCAGGTCCGCAATGGCCGATAACTGATGCTCAACTGCGATTTGGTAATTCTTGGCGTAATTCCTGTAATAAGAATACCCGGCTATGATGATGCCCGCAGCCAGAGCTGTTAAAATCAGGATGAGAAAAACCGATGGGCGCCTTTCTCTTCTAGGGCCGCTTTCCATGGTCAAATCCCCCCCCTCCCCAAGCCATGAATCGCGCTTTTCATGACCAACCCCTCTTTGCCAGAGGCCTACCCGCCGCGCAGGGTTTCTATTCAGGCCTTCTTATCCGGCAGCAAGACAAGATCTAGACTTATCGGTTCTCGATGGATGGATGTTGATACTTTAATGAAATTCCCATATTCCCTTATAAATATGATCAACTAATTTAAAAAGAAAGTCAACGTTGAATTGGAAGCCGGGCAAGGCTAGCCAGACTAGCGCGCGACGATTAGGCCGAAGATTACAAACAAAACGAACACAGCCAGCAGGATCGTGACCAGCGTTCTGGTTTGGGGGCGATAGCGGTCCTGAGAATATTTCGCCCTGCTCCCGGGATCCCGGCCGGCCGGACGATAGGGGTTGTCCCTGAACTCGGCGCCCCGCCTGACCGCGACAGAAGCGAGCCGGGTCGTCCAGTCGAACAGGCGGCCGGGGCTCTCCACAAAAACCTTTCGGAAAAAGCCGGCCGGCCTGCGGAAGAACCAGTCCACATCCAGGACAAGGCCGGCGTGCGGCTGGAGAAGCCGGCGGCAGAGCCAGAAAGCGGCCAGGGTCAGGATGAGAAGTTGCATGGTCTCGCTGAGGTGCGGCCAGGCATAAGGCCGGTAGTCCACGGGATAGGGCAGCCAGCGGTAGAGGAGCCCCGGCCGGAGGCCGTGCAGGACGCAGACGGCGGCGGTCAGGCCCATGCCCAGGTACATGTTGAGCGGCGCTTTCTCCGGCTTGAGCCCCCGGTCTTTGCCGAACCAGGTGAAATAGGGAAGCTTGAG
>JBAVVA010000260.1:0-2776 GCA_049697055.1 Candidatus Aminicenantales bacterium | reverse complement strand
CTCTTGAGCCAGGCGCTCCTGCTCTTGGGCCCTTTGAATATCCTGCTTCTCATAATAAGTCCGGCTGGCGCTCCGGGCGGCCGTAGTGGCCCGGCCGATGCTGCTCGTCCTCCCTCCCCGTCCGAAGATAGCGCCCAGGACGGTGGCGCCCAGGGAGATGGCCGTATGGGCCATTTGCTCTTTGTACTGTTCCTGTTCCTGTTCCCGGTGGTGCTGAGCGGTCATCACCTGCCGCTCTAGGCCGGAGATCTTGGCCGCGTACTTCTCGCGCAGCTTGGCCAGCTCTTCGTCCCGGAGCTCGCGCGCTTTCTGACCCAGGCGGATGCGAAAATCGCGCTCGGCTTCTCCGGGCTCGGAATTCATCTTCAGAAGAGCGCTGCGCCATACGGTCCAGTGGAAGGTCCGGGCCAAGAAATCTTCATAATCTTTGTCGGCGCCCTTAAGACGGGAAGCAAATTTGGCGGGCACAGAATAATAACTACCCTCTTCGGCGGGCGCTGGCAAGGCCTCCTCGGGCTTGACCTCCAGCCGGACAGCCTGGTCCCACAGCAGGCCCAAGAGATTTTCCTTCAATTCAAGGCTGTGTCCGACCGGTTCGGTCTTGGCCAAACCGAGCTTATTATCCACCAGGGACACCTCGGCCCAGGCGGCCAGGGCTGGATGATAAAGAAGGCGGCCGGGTGCGGAAGGCCGGCGGCGGGATGGAAGAAAAAGCTGCTCGACGCCGGGAGGGGGGATGGGCTTGGCCGACGTGGCGGCCGAAGCCTGGCGAGCTGCGGCCCGGGGCTCGGCGGCGGGCTGGGGAGCGGCTTCTTTTCTTCCCTTTTCAGCCTCTTTCCGACGGGGGTCCATCAATAGTTTGACCTGGGCTCGAGTCAAGGGGCCTCGCAGATAAGAAAGAGCCCAGCGTGACTGGAAAACGGTCAAGCCTTCCTCATGGACATTATGCAGAAGAAAAACTCGCTTGTTCAGCCCGGAGATCAGCCCCGAAACTTTCTTGAGGTCCACTCCTCCTTGGCTCAGGCCGGCCAAGCCGTCCAGCAGCCGGTTTTTGTCGTTCTCCGTCTGCAGGCGGCCGATGAACCAGGTGCCTGCGTTGGCCAGGCCTTTATAGTCCAGGTCAACCGGGTTCTGGCTGGACAGCACGACTCCCAGGCCTAAAGCCCGGGCCTGTTTGAGAAGCGTCAGGAGCGGCCTCTTGGAGGGAGGCTCGCTCACCGGAGGGAAGAAGCCGAAAATTTCATCCATGTAGAGCAGGGCGCGGAGGCTGGATGTTCCCGGCTGAGAACGCACCCAGCCCAGGACCTCGTTGAGCAGAAGCGTCACGAAAAACATCCGCTCCGAATCCGAGAGATGGGCGATTGAGAAAATGCTCAGCCGGGGTTTACCCGAGCGGGTGTAAAGGAGTCCGCCCACGTCCAGGGGGTCCCCCTCCAGCCAGGCCTGGAAGCCCGGAGCGGCCAGAAGCCCGTTCAGGCGCACGGCCAGCTTGTTCCGCTCTGCGGCCGGAAAGAATGAATCCAAGTCGAAAACGCCCACCTTGGGGAAAGGGGGGGCTTGGATGCGCTGGATGAGAGAGGTCAGGTCCAGGTCTTCGCCCGCCCGCCAAGCCTGGTCCAGGATGTTAGAGATCAGGATGTGCTCTTTGCTTTGGAGCGGGTCGGCCCCCAGGCCCAGAAGGCCCAGCAGGCCCGAGACGGTGGTGGCCACCCGGTCGCGCAGAAAATCTTCGTCCTGGAGGAGCTTGGCCGAAGGAGCGGCAAAGGAACGAAGGACGGAGACGGGCAGTCCGGCGCTGCTGCCCGGCGTGTAGATGGCCAGGTCGGCCGAATCCCTGAAAAGTTTGATGCGCGAAGCGTCCATGCCCCAGTCGGCTATCCCCTTCTTCCACAGCTCCGCCTGCTGAGAGGCGAAGGACTCGGCCGACAGCCCTAGCCTGGCCGCCTCGTCCTCGTCCACCCAGGGCCGGAAATCTTCCGCTTGGAGAGAGGGAAAGGTCAGCAGCAGGTTCCCCAGGTCGCCCTTGGGGTCGATGATGATGGCCGGGAGGCGGTCAATGGCCGCTTCCTCCAGCAGCGAAATACACAGGCCGGTCTTGCCGCTGCCGGTCATGCCCACACAGACGGCATGGGTGACCAGATCTTTAGCGTCATACATCAACGGTTGGACGGAAGTTTTTTGCTTGGCCGGATCATAGACACGCCCCAAGTAAAACACCCCCAGCTTCTCGATTATGGCCATAGCTTTGCCTCCCTCATTATCGTTCGGCCCTGAGTTTTTTTATATCACAGGGTCTTGACCCACTCAAGGAACAGGGATTTCCCCAGGAGTTCCTCCATTTTTTGAGGCGTGAAGTAACACTTTTTGAAAAAAGGGGGACACGTCACTTCATCAAGAGATTAAGCACATGTCCCCCTTTTTTTTTGGCCCTGACATGAATGCTGGCCGGCCAGAAAATATGCATTTGGTAACGTGTCCCTGGATTTTCAGCATTCCGGAGGAATATTTGAATATGCCAAGAGAGGAGGGAAAATAGATACAGAGAGAAGATAAAAATGGGGGAAGTCCTGATAGCGGTTTCCGCTTTTTTTGAAATCAAGACACTGAAAGAAAGGGCAATTCGGAGAGGGGGACTGTCTTCAGCCTTGAGCCGCTTGGAGCTTCTGGCCGCAACCAGGACAGAATTTGGCCTGCTTTTGAGATATAGCCCTGCCGCAGCGCGGACAGTCATTGGCCGCCTTTTTCGTCCTCTTTTCTTTTTTCAACAGACAACTCG
>JBAVVA010000259.1:0-8577 GCA_049697055.1 Candidatus Aminicenantales bacterium | reverse complement strand
AGAAATCATAGGTGTCTCCGGCTATGCCAGGCTGCGTGTGGGCGGAGTCTATGGCCGGAGCCGCCTCTTTGCTTTTTTTCTATTTATTAACCCCCCAGCCCCCTAGAAATTAGGGGGCTCGATGGCGCCTCCGGAAAGGCCGGAGCCCCTCCGCCGTGCCACCCCTCCCCACGATTCAAATGCTTGGAGATGCGACCAGTGAGCCCCGTCGTCTTGACAATACCGTTTTGGGTGAGTATTAAATGGAGTTTCTCGTGGCATTGAGGATGAAAAAAGTATTGGTATTTTATTTTTATACACTCTTCTGTTTTTTTCTGGCCGGGCTTCCGGCTTGGGCCGGCCAAGGTCAGGCGGATCAGGCGTTTTTAAACAAAGGCTGGCTGAGGGGCCAATGGAAGCACTATACGACGGAGAACGGTTTATCCAGCAACGTGGTGCTTTCCCTCGCGGTCGAGGGCGATAACGTCTGGTGCGGCACCTTTGCCGGAGGAGCGTCCTGCTTCCAGAAGGCGAGCGGACAGTGGAGCGCCTATACGACCAAGGGGGGGGAGGCCCTGGCCAAGAAAACCCACTCCAGCCTGACCTGGGAAAACATCCTGGAAGACAATCATGTCACGGCCATTGCCGTTGATCCCGATGACGGGGTCTGGTTTGGAACGACATTTTACGGATATGGAGATTTCTTCGGCGTGAGCCGTTTCGGCGGGAGCCCTGCTCCGAAGTGGACCACCTACGGCCTGGCCCAGGGCCTGGCCTGCAACGATATTACCTCCCTGGCCATCGATCGCGATTCCGTCTGGGTCGGCACGCAGAAGGGGTTGGGCCGCTATATGAAAAAAACCGGCACGTGGAAGTTCTTCGGATCCTCCAAGCAAATCCCCGGAAAGTATGTCAATGCCGTTCTCAGCCGCGGCCAAGACGTCTGGCTGGGCACAAGCCTGGGGATCGTCATCCTGGACAAGAAGAAGGGGACCTGGAAGTCATTCCAGACGAAAGACGGCCTGCCCGAAGATACGATCCAAGCCCTGGCCTTTGACGGAGCGTACATGTGGGCCGGCGGAACGTACGGATCTTTGGCCTTTTATTCCGAAAAGGAAGCCCGTTGGATTGCGGTCGACAGCAACGACGGCCTGGAGGGAAAATGGATCAAGGCCATGGCCACCGACGGCACCTTCCTGTGGGTCGCTCGCGACGGCGGAGTGAGCTGCTTGCACATTCCCAGCGGACAATGGCTGGGCCTGACCTCGGCCGATGGCTTGCTTGACTCCCTGGTCAATGCCGTGGCCATCGATGGGTCCTCCGTATGGTTCGGCACGGGAGCCGGGGTCAGCCAGCTCCTTTTAAAGTTGAAGCCCTGAAAGGAAAACATGAATAAAATCAGAAGAAGGGATTTTCTGAAGAGCATAGCCATCGGCGGAGCGGTCCTCGGCGCGGCGCCGTTGCTTAAGTCCTCGGCCGGGTCATGGGGACCGGCGCGGGGAGCCGGGCTGGAGCAGGATCTTCCGGGGGAGAGTCCGGACCTTGTCGTGGCCGAGAAGGGCGAGCCTGCGGCCCTTGTCCAGGCCGGCCTGGCGGCCCTGGGCGGAATCGAGAAGTTCGTCAAAAAGGGAGATTACGTCGTCATCAAGCCGAACGTGGCCTGGGCCAGAACCCCACAGCAGGCCTGCAATACGAACCCCGAGATCGTGTACACCGTGGCCAGGCTCTGCCGGGAGGCAGGGGCGGGCCGGGTGGAGGTCTGGGATCACACCTGCGACGATTTCAACCTCTGTTTCAGTTTGAGCGGCATCAAGGCTGCCGCGGAGAAAGCGGGCGCCAAAGTTTTTTCCGGGCATGTGGCCGAGGCCTACCGGGATGTAGCCCTGCCCGGGGCCAAGTCCCTGCAGAAAGCCAAAATCCTTAAGAGTGTGCTCGACTGCAACGTCCTGATCAATCTTCCAGTCATCAAAGTCCATTATGCCACGGGCTATACGGCCAGCATGAAGAACTTCATCGGCGCCAACTTGAACATGAGCGCCGTCCATGCCACCCCCCTGGGGCTCCATCAGGGGATCGCCGATATCGCCACTCTCATCAAGCCGACTCTCATCGTGGCCGACGCTCTTAAAGTTCTGACCACCAACGGGCCCAAAGGCCCGGGCAAACTCCTCGACGTCGGGCAAGTCCTGGTCGGGGTCGACCCTGTGGCCATGGACGCCTACGGCGCCGGGCTCATCGGGAGGAAGGCCAAGGAGATTCCCTTCATCCTCTTTGCCCATGATATGGGGCTGGGTGAAATGGATATCAATAAGATTAAAATCATTGGGGTCGGACCTAGATAAATAATTCTATCTAATATAAATAGACAAAATCCAAGGCGTTTTTTCTACCTTAAAATTTATTTTTTGCCCCAAAAAATGCTTAAAAAAGCATGGCTGGAGTGGCTAGCTCTAAGTTTTGTCCGGTGCCTGGACGGCTTTCAGAATTTCGGCCAGGAAGCGATCCTCGGGCAGGGCGCCCTCGATAAAGGCCTGGCCGTTAATGACCGTTTTGGGCACGCCCATGACGCTGAAGCGGTCGGAAAGGTGCGGGAATTCGGTAGCCTCCAGCATGTCAGCTTTAATATGGACAGACTCCAGGGCGAACTGGTGGGCCAGGCGCACGCTGATCGAGCAATAGGGGCAGGTTGGCGTCACGAACACCTGTAAGTGAATATCCTTGTCGAGCGCGCGGAGGGTTTCCTTGGTCTTGTCCGACAGGGAAGTCTGACCCCGCGAAACGTCCACGATGGCCTCCACAAGGCTGGTGTATTCATAACCCGAAGGAATTCCGTAAAAGCGGATGCCGTGGTCCCTTTCCCCCATGATCACCAGGGCCGGGATCTTGTCGATTCCGAACTCAGCCGCTTTATCCTTGTCTGCCGAGAAGTCAAAGACCTGAAGCTCGATTTTTTCCGACAAGCTGCTGACTTCCTCCAGGAGTTGTTTCGTCTCCCGGCAGAACAGGCATTCCTGGCCTTTAAGGCTGTCGGGCAAAACCAGCCGGCCGGGTTCCTGGGTGAAATGGAGGAGGGTGACCATCCCCCCCATTTCTTCATCGAACTTCTTTTTGGTGGCTAGGCGCACTTCGCTATTGAGAATTTCCATGATATCAAATCCTTATCATCTATTGAGTCGCCTCATTGTAGACCAAGTTTGACAAGGACCGCAACGACTGCTAAAGTGTCTAAATTTATGAGCGAAAGATCATCATGAGTCACAGAGATATCAGCCGTCTGGTAGCGCTGCTTGAGTCCCGCTACCGGAAGAAGACCCGCCGGAGCCTGGCCGTTCATCGCCGCGCCGAAAAGGTCATGGTCCGGGGCGGCAGCCACAGCCTGCGCCTTTATCATCCTTATCCTTTCCAGATCCGAAGCGCCCAGGGGGCCTGGGTCACCGATGTGGACGGCAATTCCTACCTCGATTATTGGCAGGGCCACTACGCCAATATCCTCGGCCATAATCCGGCCGCGGTCAGGTCCGCCTTGAAGAAAGCCGAAGCGGAAGGCTCCCTGCACACCGGTTTTGAATCCGAGTCTCAAATCGAGCTGGCCGAACTCATAATCCGCCGGCTCGGCGACGGGGACCTCCGGGTCCGCTTCACCACCTCCGGCACCTTGGCCACCATGTACGCCGTGATGTTGGCCCTGGCCCATACCAGCCGGGACCTTGTGCTCAAGATCGGCAGCGGCTGGCACGGCGCCTCGCCCTATTTGCTCAAAGGCATCAAGCACGATCCCCGCTTGGGTTTCCGCGGGGTTGAATCGGCCGGCGTCCCGCCGGAGGTCCTCCGCCGGACCCTGGTCACACCGTTCAATGACAGCCAGGCTCTGGAGAAACTGCTCGAGCGGAAGGGGAAGTCCATCGCCTGTTTCATCCTCGAGCCGTTCCTGGGGGTGGGCGGTTTTTTGCCGGCTTCCCGGGAGTATCTGGAGCTGGCCCGCCGGCTGACCGAGCGTTACGGCATCGTCCTTATTTTTGATGAGATCATCTCCGGTTTCCGCTTCTGCCCCAGCGGTGTTCAGGTGCTCTATAGAGTCCGCCCGGACCTATCCACCTTCGGCAAGCTGATCGGCGGCGGCCACACCATCGCCGCCGTGGCCGGGCGCCGGCATATCCTGGAGCACTGCGAAACAAAGAACAATGGCCGGCTGCGGGTGCTGTTCGAGGGCGGCACGTTCTCCTCGCACGCGGAATACACCCACTCCGGCGTGGCCATGCTGCGCACTCTCATCGCCAACGCCGCGCGAGTCTATCCGCGCTTGGCCGCATCCGGGGAAAGCCTGCGCCGGGGGATCGAGGCCGCTTTCCGGAAGGAAGGGGTGGAGGCCGCCTGCACCGGCTACGCCAATGACAGCCTTCCCGGCAGCTCCCTGTTCATGGTCCATTTTCCCCGCCGGGCCTGGCCGGCGCTCAGCCCCGAGATCCTGGCTGACCCGGCCTACGTAGACCTGCCTCTGAGGGAAGATGTGTTGAAGCTGGCCTTGCTGGTGGAAGGCGTTCATGTGGTTCATGGCGGGGGGGCGGTTTCGACGGCCCACACGCAGACTCAAATCCGCCGGACGCTTCAGGCCTATGCCGAGGCGGCCCGGTTGTTTCGAAAATATTTGTTTTAGCCGGTTCAGGCCTCGGCCACCTCAGCGAAGCGAAGAACCTTATTGTTCCACAGCCGGAGAATGAGGATGTTGTCCTTCAGCTCGGGCGTCCACTCAAAGGTGCCCGACCGGAGAGGAATGACGACCTTCTGGATGAAAAACACAGGGAGCGCGGAATTCTTGTCGATGATCTGCTGGAGGCGCGTCTTGGCCACGGCGTCCCGGTATTTCCCCACGATGTGCAGGCCTGGGCCGGCCGGGCTGTCCTGGAGGATCTCTAGGGACATGGTCTTGGGGTACATTTTGCTTTCGTAAAGGTAAGCCTGGTTGAAGGGCCGGCTGGCGTCGAAGGGAAGGCAGATGAAGGAGCCCTGGACGGGCATGATACCGCCGCTATAGTAAAAAAAGATGGTCCGCATCGGATTCTGCTCGATTTCCAGGGCCATTTTCCTCGACAGGTTCTGCTGGGGGTCCACCCTGTATTCCACGTCGAGCTGGTCGAAGATCCCGCTGCCAGCCTCCACAAAGATCTTGCAGGGGATCTGCTGCGCGTCCATGAAACGCATGCTCATCAAGTAACACTTCGTGTCAAGAATGTCAATAATACCTGCTTGTTAGAAAGCCTGGCCGTTTCACCCAATCGGAGATGCTTCCTGGTGGTTCAGTGAGGATGCGCGCTGATGAAAAGCGGGCCCTGGAAAATGGGCCGTAATTTGCATATGATAAGGGCGGCGAGGGCATTATGAAGGTCATCAGCGATTACATCCACTTCACCACTGAAGGATACAATGACGTCAAGGACCTGACTGGGATGGTCTCCCAGCGGCTTCTGGCCAACCGCCTCAAGTCCGGCATCGTCACCATCTTTGTTCCGGGTTCGACCGGCGGCCTGACCACGATCGAGTTCGAGCCGGGCGTCATCGAGGATTTCTCCGCCGTCCTGGAGAAGGTCGTTCCCAGCGATGTGCCTTACCAGCACGACCGAAAATGGGGCGACGGCAACGGGTTCTCCCACGTCCGGGCGGCTTTAGTCGGCCCTTCCTTGACCGTCCCTTTTGACGAGGGCAGGTTGAGCTTGGGCACCTGGCAGCAGGTCGTCTTCATCGATTTCGACAACCGGCCTCGCTCCCGGACCCTTCACCTCCAGTTCCTGGGAGAGTGATGGACATCAAGGACAAACTGGAGCTGCTTAAAAAGCAGCGGCAGGTCCGCAGCCGGAGCCAGGCTCGTTCAACCAAGATCAACGAGACCTGGGAAAAAATCGACCGTGATCACGAAGGCTTGACGACTAAGGAAAAGCTCCAGCGGCTGATCAAGCTGACCGAAAAGAAGGTCGGGCCGCAGCCGCGCCGGCCGGCCTTGGAGGCTCTTCCGCCTCCGGCCGAGCCCTTTCAAGTCTTCGAGAATTCCTACGGCCTGGAGGTCCGCTACGGCCGGACGGTCCTCGGCCGGGGCTTAGAGGTAAAAGGGGATGTGCTGAGCTTCTTGGGCCGGAGCCCGGAGTTCGAGCAGCTCGACCTGGCTTCGGCCCTGATCATCGACTTGGAGACGACCGGCCTGTCCGGGGGGACGGGCACGGTGCCTTTCCTGGTGGGCCTGGGATTTTATCACGACGGGCTGTTCCGCGTGGTCCAGTATTTTCTCCATGACTTGGCCGAGGAAGGGCTGATGATGAAGGAGCTCGACCGGTTCTTCCGGGAAATGGATTTCCGCTCGGTCGTCAGCTACAACGGCCGGGCCTTCGACCTGCCGATTTTGGAGACGCGCTTCGTCCTCACCCGTCTTCCGTTCCGCTTGGGGAGCCTGCCCCACCTCGATTTCCTATTCGCCGCGCGCAGCCTGTGGAAGCACAAGCACGAGAGCTGCCGGCTGTTCCACCTGGCCCGGGAGGTGGTCCACGCGGACCGCTCCGAGGACATCCCCTCGGCCGAGATTCCTCTCCGCTATTTCGAATATATCCGCTCACGCGATTTTTCGCTGATCGAACCCATCCTCTATCACAATCAGGAGGATATCCTTTCCCTGCTCGGCCTGGTCATCACCGGCGCCACTCTCTCCGCCGAGGGCCGGGGCGATGAATTCCTCAGCGAAATGGCCGACGCCATGGATCTTTACGGCCTGGGCAACCTGTACGCCCTGGCCGGCCGGTCCGAGCAGTCGGCCAGGCTCTTCCAGCGCGCCCTGGCGGGACGCCTGACCGAGGAAGTGGCCCTGCGGGCCAAGAAAAAGCTGTCCCATCACTTCAAGAAGGAAGGCAAGTGGGAGGAGGCCGTCGCCATCTGGAAGGAGATGTCCTCCCAGAACCAGCTCTCCTCCTATCGCGAGCTGGCCATCTATTATGAACACCGGGAGAAAAAAGTCGAAGAGGCCATCCGCATCGCCGAGGAGGGTTTGATACTGTCACGGCAAGTCGACTCGAGGATGCAGCTGGATTTCTCCAAGAGGCTGAAGAGGCTGAAGGCCAAGGCCGACCGAAAATTTTCTATTCAGACTTCCGGGTATTACCGAAAGGGCAAGGGACGGCGAGGAGAGCCAGGACAGTGAAGGCCATGGTTTTGCGCCGTTTCGCGGCCGTAGAAACCTCCCCCCTGGAATTCCTGGATGTTCCGCTTCCCGAGCCGGCCGAGGGTGAAGTCAGGATCAAGGTTCTAGCCTGCGCCGTGTGTCACACGGACCTCCATACGGTCGAGGGAGACCTACCGGAGGCCGGGCTGCCCGTCATCCCCGGGCACCAGGTTGTGGGAATCGTTGAAAAAGGGGGGAAAGGCGCGGTCCGTTTCAAGGAGGGGGACAGAGTGGGCGTGGCCTGGCTCTATTTCGCTTGCGGAGTATGCGAATTCTGCCGGAGGGGCGACGAGAACCTGTGCCCGAACGGCCGCTTCACCGGCTACCATGTGCCCGGCGGATACGCCGCCTATCTGGTCGCCCCGGAGAAATTCGTCTATACCGTCCCTCCGGTCTTTGCCGATGTCGAAGCCGCGCCCCTGCTGTGCGCCGGCATTATAGGCTACCGGGCGCTGAGGTTGAGCGAGGTCCGGCCGGGGCAGAGGCTGGGCCTCTACGGTTTCGGCGCCTCGGCTCATGTGGCCATTCAACTGGCCCGGCAGCGGGGCAGCGAGGTCTTTGTATTTTCTCGGAGTGCCGAGCACCGCCGGCTGGCCGAGAGCCTGGGCGCGGCCTGGACCGGAACGGCCCAGGACAAACCGCCGGCCAAGCTCCAGGCGGCCATCATCTTCGCTCCGGCCGGCGAACTTGTCCTTGACGCCCTGAGCATGTTGGAGCGGGGAGGCACCCTGGCTTTGGCCGGAATCACCATGACGGCCATCCCCGAGATGGATTACGTCAAGCACCTCTACCAGGAGCGTATTCTGCGTAGCGTGGCCAACGCCACCCGGCGCGACGGGGAGGAGTTCCTGGCCGCGGCCGCCGAAATCCCCATCCGGGCCACGACCGAAATTTTCCGCCTGGAGGAGGCCAACCGGGCGCTCCTGAGGCTCAAGCAGAGCCGTATAAACGGCGCGGCCGTTCTGATTCCCTAAAATAAGCATATTCTTCTGCCCGAAGTCTTTCCCGTTCTGGTTTGATCGGGTCGCCTCATGATTGAAAATTTAGAGCCGCTGGGCTATATTGAGGACGCTTTTTGGCCTTATGCGGCGCGCCCGTAGCTCAGTTGGATAGAGCGCCTGACTACGAATCAGAAGGTCGGAGGTTCGAGTCCTCTCTGGCGCGCTCCCTTTTCCCCTGATTTTCTTGATTTTTGGTTTTAAGCCTGAAAGGATCGCTTCGAGTTGTTAAGATTCCGGGGCGCTTTTATTTTAGCGGATGTAAATAATGTAAGCGCTTGTAAAGAATTATTACGATCCTATTGAGTAAAGTGTTCCAAATTTCCACTAGCAGAACAATATTACTACATCTCGCAACGTGGCATAATTATTGCTGTTTAACAAGGCATTCAGGGTATTGGG
>JBAVVA010000258.1:0-13485 GCA_049697055.1 Candidatus Aminicenantales bacterium | reverse complement strand
CGACGGGAGTTTTGACTTTTTCGATCTCGGCTGGGTCGATATCGACGATGATCTTTTTCGCCGCCCGGGCGAGCTTATCATAGGCATAGCCGATCATAGCCATGTCGAGGCCAGCGCCGATCGTGAGGAGCCAATCCGCGTTCTGGAGGGCGAAATTCGCGCCCCGAGGCGCCATACCGCCGGGCCTCCCGAGTAGAAGTTCGTGAGAATCTGGGATGAGATCGAGACCGAGCCAGGTCGTCAACACGGGAACGCCCAGGGCTTCGGCAAGGCGCAAGAAGTCCGATTGCGCCCCCGCCAGACGAATTCCGTTCCCGGCTAGGATGACGGGCCGGGAGGATTTGTTTAGGAAATCGATGGCCGCGGACACCTTAGCGCGGAGGTCTCTACCGCTCGTAAGGGCCTCGGACTTCTCCGGCTTATACCGTTTGAGACTGTCCGGGTCGATTATCGCGGCCTGAACGTCGAGGGGGATATCGAGCCAGACGGGACCACGGCGCCCGGAGGTGGCAAGATAGGCGGCTTTCTCCAGGTGATACCTGATTGTGGCGGGGTCGGTAATCATGACCGCGTACTTCGTGATCGATTTGACGATGGAGACAATGTCGAGTTCCTGGACGCCGAGCTGCCGGACGCCCAACCCGGTCATGAGGTCGGCGCGTTTGACCTGGCCGGAGATAAACAAGCAGGGCAGCGAATCCAGCCAGGCCGCCGCGACACCGGTGATGGCGTTCGTTCCGCCCGGTCCGGAGGTCACAAGCGCGACCCCGAAATTATTCGTAATACCGGCGTAGGCCTCGGCGGCGATGGCACAGGCCTGCTCGTGGAGGTTGCAGACAAACTCGAGGTCGGGGTTGCGGCCGAGGGAGTCCACGAGGTGCATCGCGCCGCCGCCGGGGAGCATAAAGACGTGCTTGACGCCGAGGCCGGCGACGAAGCGGAAAACATAATCAGAGAGTTTCATCGGGTCTCAGCTTTGGCTTTCTTGGCTATGAGGCCGTCGAGTAATTCGCGGACAGCGCCCCGGCCGCCGCTGTCCTGCGTGATAAGCTTGACCTTCAGCCGGACGACATCTTGGGCGTTCGCCGGTGCGGCGGACAAGCCGGCGAGCTCGATCGCGGGCAGGTCGTTGACGTCGTCGCCCATGTAGCAGACTTCCTCGAGATCGAAGCCGTGCGTCTTGGCGAAGGCTTTAAGGGCTTCTCCCTTGTCCTTCCAGCCTTTATAGACATCGTCTATCTTGAGTTTCGCGGCGAGGCGATCCACGAGCGGCGATTCCTCGCCCGAGATCAGGCAGAAAATGAAGCCCGCCTTTCTGGCCAGGGAGATGCCCATGACGTCGGCGAAGTGAAAGCTCTGCGTTTCCTCGCCGCTCTCGCTCCAGGAGAAGCTCCCATCGGTCTGCACGCCGTCCACGTCCAGAGCGACGGCTTTGATAGTCGCCATGATTCTTATCCTTTGCGCCGAAGTTTTTTCATAATGGGCAGTTCCCGATCAATAACTCGTTTGATTCCATCTCCCATGGAAGTTTCTACCAGGCGTATTTCTTGAACCAGCTTAATAATTCCGCTAGGTCCCAAAGAAGCAGCATGATCCGAACCCCACATGGCGCGGTCAAGAGTGATGTGGCGTTCTATCACGGATGCTCCAAGTGCTACAGCCGCTACCGAGGATGGCAATCCTGTTTCGTGTCCGGAATAGCCAACCGGAACGCGATACCGTTTTCGTAAAAAGGGAATGACAGCTAAATTTAGCTCGTCATAGTCTGAAGGATAAGTGCTCGTTGATTGCAAAACAATCAAATCGTCTTTGCCCAGAACTTCAACCGCATGATCTATTTGTTCCAATGTGCTCATACCCGTCGAAAGGATGATAGGACGTCCTTTTGCGCGCGTATGTCTCAATAAATTGTGGTCGGTAAGACATGCGGAAGCGATTTTATAGCAAGGAACGTCAAATTGCGATATAAAGTCCACGGATTGTTCATCCCAACATGATGCAAACCAGATAATATTTTTTTCACGACAATATTTTTCAATTTGCTGATACTCTTCTAATTTGAATTCCAAACGATACTTCAAATCCCTGTTTGTGTCGCCGAAAGGGCTTTCCCTGGGCTTATCCAATTCTTCTTTCGAATAAACGACATCAACAGTACGTTTTTGGAATTTCACGGCATTGCATCCTGCGACTTTTGCAAGGTCTATGAGCTTCTTTGCGATTTCAAGATCACCGTTATGGTTAATTCCAATCTCCGCAACGACAAAGCAGGGATGTCCATCGCCTACGGGAACATTACCAATTCTAATTTTAGACATATAACCTCCTCCAAAATATTTATTTTAATGAATGGCTTATGGCTTAGACCTCTTTAAAGACCGTGAACCATTGTATGGTTTTTTGAATTGCAGTTTGAATGGGAATCCAGACACGGAGGTCAAGTTCATTTTCACTTCGATTAATTGAGGGAATATAGAACTCTTTCGCTTTTCCGGGGTTTGCCGTTTTGGCAATCTCGACAGCTAAAGCCGGAGAGAAGGCATGTGCTACTTTGAAAGCAATCTCCGAGATTGTGAAGGCTTCTGGTGAGCCCACATTGTAAGGGCGTACAGCATCGCCACGAAACAAAATCGTCCAGAGCCAAATGGCCAGATCGGCGGCATAAAGATAAGACCGATATGGCGTTCCGTCCCCAATAACTCGGATCGGGCCGCCGTTAAGACCGTCTCTGATAAAGTTTCCTATGGCATAATGGATATCTAGAGGCAGATAAGGACCCACAAACGCAAAACACCGCGCGATTTTGGTTTCCAACCCATATTGTTTTGCATACAGCGTGCACAATATTTCAGCGGCGCGTTTGCCCTCGCCATAAGCCGAGTGCGGATCATTCGCGTCCGGCCCACCTCGATAGTCTTCTGGAATATGGGTCAAATCCGGCGGCTGTTTTCCATACACTGCACCGGAACTCGTCAGTAGGAATTTTTTTGCGCCACACTGCCGCGCGAACTCGAGCGTGTGCCGTGTCCCTTCTACAATCGCATTGAACATTTCTAATGGATTTTCTTCATTCAGCTTAGCGTTAGATTCTGTGGCAGCATGGATGATATGCAAAAATTTGCTGCCTGGAAAATCAAAGTTCCTAACATCACCGCTGTGAAAGTGAATGGCCGGATGACTTGCCAGGTGTGGCGCCCTCCTCCTAAAAGCTTCTAGATTTCTAGTCAAGACGAGGGCCGAGGCGTCCAATCCCAATTTGTCAGTCGCCCAAGCAAAACTCTCCAGAAGCCAGCAGCCAAAGAAGCCAGTTCCGCCCGTAATGAAAATGCGCTGTCCTCGCAGCTCCTCCCAAAGCCCTTCAGTGTGAGCGAGAATGTGATCTAAATCACTTGCCAGAAGGTTAGCCATGGATCCTACAAAGTAGCCAGCTTCACCAAGTCTTCCATGGCGGCTTCCCGCTTTCCCATAGCGATTCTAAGTATTTTAAATCTCTTAGAGTATCCATACACTGCCAAAATCCCTCGTGTTGATAAGCGAATAATTGGCCATCAACGGCAAGACGTTCCATGGGCGCATGTTCCCACATAACGTCCGCCTTGATGTAATTGAGTGCTTCAGGTTCGACAACGAAAAAGCCGCCGTTGATCCAGCCTTCGTGCAAAATGGACTTTTCCTTGAAATGACGGATGCGATTGCCCTCGAATTCCAGCGCGCCAAAACGAGCTGGCGGTCGAACGGCGGTAAGAGTGACCAAGCCACCTTGTGAGCGATGAAAAGACAAGAGCTTGTCCAAGGCGACATCGCCCAGGCCATCGCCGTAGGTCAACATAAAAGTTCTTTGGCCGATCAGATGTTCCAATTTTTTCAGCCGCCCGCCAGTCAAAGTGTCCGCGCCAGTATCGACTAGATGCACGCGCCAGCGTTCCAGGCTATTGTGCTTGAGTGCCTTTACCTGCCCATCTTCTAGCGACACGGTGAAATCCCGGCTGAGCGTGTGAAATTCAAGAAAGTAGCGCTTGATTTGTTCGCCTTTATATCCCAACGCCAGGATAAACTCATTGAAACCGTAATGGGAATAATGCTTCATGATATGCCAGAGAATGGGCTGTCCGCCGATCTCAACCATGGGCTTGGGCTTGAACTCGGTTTCCTCACGCAGTCGCGTCCCTATGCCCCCGCATAAAATCACGACAGGAATGTTCTGTTCAGTCATTCTTCACCTTTCAACATCTCTTTCGCCTTACAGCCTAGCTATTCCCATGCGTCAATTTTGATTGCTTCTGCGCCTATTCCCATGCTTCTCAGATCTTGCGAGATAACTTGCAGCATGGCCGGCGGACCGGAGATGTAATAAGTTGCTTTTTTAGGGCGCTCGATTTTAGGCCACAGGGTAGCTACCGACAAACGTCCTATATTATCAAGTCCGCCAGATTCCTTCCTCGCCGGGCCAGCTCCGCTTTCTTGCTCGACGAAATAGGACACATGCAGCGAAAGTACTGTTTGGGCGCGTTGCTGAACAAGGTCACGATAAATTAACAAACTTCTGGTTCGAGCGCCGTAGGCCAGGTAAACGGCATGTCGAGAGCCGGGCGATAATCCCTCCAAAAAAGCAGTGAAAGCCGTAATCCCTGTACCTCCGGCGAATAGGACGACATCTCCGGTATTGTTCACCACAAATTCGCCGTAGGGCATCTTGACCCAAACCTGGCCGCCTTCGGCAAGTTCTTTTTCCATTCGCGCCGTAAATCGGCCGCGCACCGAATAGGAAATACGTAACTGATCCCTTGGCCAAGGCGAGTTGGCGATTGAGAACACGCGCGACTCAGGCCAGAATCCGCTAGGGTCATAGGTATCCAGGGCTAAGTGTAAGAATTGACCCGGCCGAAATCTTGGAGCTGGACGCTCTGACCGCAGGGTCACAGTATAGACGTGCTCGCCGTGGTTAATAATCTGCTCTACCAAACAGGGTACTTTTTGTACTACGGCCATTTATTCACTGCAAATTGGAGGAGTTTACGGATATGACAGAAAGAAGGCTCTGAACACTTCTAAGACATAATCGACCTGTGTTTTATCGATTCCTGGAAAGAGGCCGATGAAGAAAGCGTTGTTCATAATCAGATCCGTATTTCTTAAGTCGCCAACCTGTCGCTTCTTTATCTGAAGAAAAGCCGGCTGTCTGGTTAAGTTACCGCAAAATAAATTCCTTGTTTCTATGGCATTTTGTTCCAGGAAAGATGTCAATTCATTACGAGAGAACCCTGCATCCTCTTTGATCGTAAGCAAAAAGCTGAACCAGGACGGATCACTATAAGCTGTTGCCTCAGGCAGAATCATCCTGTCTCGATAGGGAATCAGGCCGCTGTATAGGCGGTCAAAATTCTCCTTTCTTCTCTGGACGAACCATTCAAGCTTATCCAACTGGGCTGCCCCGATGGAAGCCTGCATATCGGTTATTTTTAGATTATATCCAATATGGGAATATATATATTTATGATCGTATCCCGGAGGGAGCGTCCCGAATTGCTGGGAGAATCGTTTCCCGCAAGTGTTGCTCTCTCCCGGATGGCAATAGCAATCTCTTCCCCAATCGCGGAATGACCTGGCGATCCTGGCCAATTCCTCATCATTAGTGACAACACATCCCCCTTCACCCGTGGTGATGTGGTGGGCAGGATAGAAGGAAACAGTAGAGAGATGTCCAAATGTCCCCGTCAGTCTGCCTCGGAATTTGCTGCCCAGGGAATCACAGTTGTCTTCTATAAACCAAAGATCATGCTTTTTTACGAGCTCCAAAACCGCATCGACGTCAAACGGATTCCCCAGGGTGTGCGCCAAATAAATCGCCCTTGTCTTTGGGCCTATAGCTTCTTTCAATTGGGCAGGAATGGGGTCATAAGTCCCTAGGTTGACATCAACGAAAACAGGGACCAGATTATTTTGAACTATTGGAGCGACCGTTGATGGAAAACCCGCCGCAACGGTAATGACCTCATCGCCTGGCTTAAGCCGCCGGTCTCCGAGCTTATGAGAAGTCAGCGCGCTCAGGGCGATGAGGTTCGCCGATGAGCCGGAATTGACCAGAATAACATCTGAAACATCGAAGTATTGAGCGAGTTTAGACTCGAACTGTTCTGCATATCTTCCCGAAGTCAGCCAAAAGTCAAGCGAGGAATCAACCAAGTTTATCATCTCTTTTTCATCAAAGACGCGGCCTGCATATCGGACCGGCGTTTTTCCTGGAAGGAAGGGTTTTTCCTGATACTTTTGCCTATAAAGCTTTTCGACTAAAACAAATATTTCCTGCCGTATCCATTTTTCTTCTATCATTGGATTGGCATCTTTTTCATGTACTCTTGGATCTGATTGTCACAGAGCTCCCGTATATTCCCCTTGGAATGAGCTGTTTTATACCATATGACCGTGTTGAGTACGGCTTCCTCGATCTCAAGACAAGACTTCCAGCCTAGCTCGAAATGGGCCTTACGGGTATCTAAAGCCAAAAGCCCGGCTTCATGGGGCTTGCTTTTTTCTTTTATAGGCCGCCATTTTCCTGCCCCCCAGTGACGGATGACCAGTTCAACCAGTTTCTGAACGGAAATAATGGACGATGTCTCTGGGCCGAAATTCCATGCACCGCAGTACTTTTGAGGCGCATTTGCCATAAAAGCCCCCAGGAGCAGATATCCCCCCAGGGGCTCTAGAACATACTGCCAAGGCCTTGTGGAACGAGGATTTCGAATTTCGATGGGCTTTTTATTTTCCAAAGCATGTATGCAATCCGGGATTATTCTGTCCTTCCTCCAGTCTCCTCCGCCGATGACATTTCCCGCCCTAACTGAGGAAAGCGATTTGCCGTGTGACCGTATCTTATTTGGATTAAAGAAGGAATTCCGCCAAGCCGCTGTTAAGATTTCAGAGCAAGCTTTGCTCGAGCTATAGGGATCATACCCTCCTAGCCGGTCGTTCTCCCGATATCCCCATATCCATTCTCTGTTCTCATAGCATTTATCGCTCGTCACATTGATGATGACCTTGACTGATTCAGAGAATCTGCAATTTTCAAGAACATTGACCGTGCCCCCGATGTTGACTTCAACGGTTTCTTTGGGATTTCGATAACCTTCCCTGACCAGAGGCTGGGCCGCTAAATGGAAGACGAATTCCGGGGAATATTTCCTAAAGACTTTTTGAAGGTTGCCCTGATCGCGTATATCCCCCCGGATATCGACCATTAGGCCCGAGAGATGAGAAAGAACAAAATTGTCCAATGGAGTGCAGGGGTCCAGGCCATAGCCTATAACCTCCGCCCCCAACTCTTTCAACCAAAGAGACAGCCATGACCCTTTAAAGCCTGTATGTCCGGTCACTAGAACACGCTTATTTTTATAGCACTTTTCAAGGACAGCCGCAGCCTTAATCATTTCAAAACCATTCTTTCCTAGCCGCTATATTAAGTAGACAAAACATCCCTCTCAGGCGCGTATTCAATATTGAAAATGCTAGAAATTATTTTAATATCGCCTCAAATAATATAGCCTAAACGCAATTCTACTCAAATATTTCCCCGGCTCTGCTATTAATCATTTTTTCTCTTTTCCACATACTCAAGCAAGAAAGCCAGCATCGTAAAAACCACTGCTCCCAGCAGCCCCGCAATCAGAACATTTCTTTTTTTCCTGGGAGCAATGGGGTATAAAGAACGCGTGGGTTCTTTAACAAGCTGAGTGTAATCGAATCTTGCTTTTTTATCCGATAAAACTTTAATTTGACTTAGGATATTTTCTATTTTAATCTTAACTTTGTCGATCTCGTTTCTCAGGTTATCCTTCATCGTGTTTAATTTATTAATATCTTCTTTTTTATCCTCAATAGATAAACGCAGGTTTTCCTGGGATATTTTATTATTGCTCAATTTTTCGTCAAGCGCATCGTAATATATTAGGTTATGCTGAATTTCGCTCGTATAAAGGAGAAGCCCTAAAGCTTCGGCCCCCTCCTTTTTCTCGGTAAGAGATATTTTCTGTTGAGCATCGATTTCATCTATTCGTGCTTTAGCCGTTTTCATTTCCTCCACAATATTTTTTCCTCTTTCTTCCGATATTTTTACCAACTTTTCCGTTGAAATAACCTTCTGTACCGCTTTATTTATTTCTATGTCTAATAGCTTTATCTTATTCAGGTTATCTTTGATGATCAATTCTTTATAATTGATCTGATTTTTAGTCAATTCAATCTCACTGGCTGTCTGGCTGTCGATGTTTTTGATTTCAATATCAAGTTTTTTATCGAAATCAATTTTTAAGAAAACAAAAAGCGTTGACAGTATGGACTTAGCCTTGCCAACGTCACTGTCCGCAATAGAAATTCTTGTCAATTTTGTGTCTTTCAGACTTTCAACTTTTAATTTGGGAAATTTTGCTAAGTCCAGGTTAAGCTCGGCCGCAATTCGACTATTATAGGCTTCCTGCATGATCTCAGTCGCCACCTGAACGGGGTCGACGGCCAGCACCTCAACGTATTGCCCTTGTCCCGGTTGGACTTGAAATCTGGCCGGCAGAATCAAAGTATCAACTTCCCATTGAGGGGGCAAAAGAAAGCTCACCACGCCGGCTAAAATCGCGCATCCCACCGTAGAAATTATAATAAGCCATTTCCTCTTCCAGACAACGGCCAGGTAATCCATCAAATCGACTTCATCTTCCTGTTTGTTCATCTTCTCCACTTTCAATCCATTCGCTCGGCCTATTACACTTTATCATTATGGATAAAAGAAAGTGTTTTCACTTGTTCCCTCAAGCAGATCCAGTAAAATTTTTGGATGGGCGCGAGGCCGACAACTTCCGTTTTCATGACTTTAAACTGAACGCTTGTCGATTCTGGTATTTTTTGCGTATTAAAATTCTCCGAAGATTGTCCGCCCAGCGCTAATGTTGTCTTCCTCGAGGACTCCTTTTTACATGAGTAACACAGAATCAAGAAAACTAGGACAACAATAAACACCTTTTTCATCTCCCCCCCATATTTTTTTTATTGAAAATTATTTGCTACAACGTCGAAAAAAATAGGCTACCGCCATATAGGGAGTTGGGGTATTTCACCAACCCTCCCCTCAAATAATCTTGCGCAGGCGAATGCAATGCCTTGCTCGTTCAGGGCTAGCGACGCCGTTAGGATTAAATAAAAAGAACTCCACTCACTCCTTTTTTGCAATGTGTTTATCACACCAAGAAGCAAAAGTCAAGAAAACATGTCATAATAAGATATCAATAGACTGCTCGAGAGGGAGCGGGCAAGATTGAAACATTGGTTTGTGATCAACATCAAGCCCAGGAAGGAAGGCTTTGTAGAAAGCCTCTTTGCCGAAGGGGGCTTCACTATCTATAATCCAAAACGACTCCGGGACAATAATAAAATTTGTTTCCTATTTCCCGGATATGCCTTTATATTCTTTGATTATCCGGCCCAATACAAACTGGTGAAATACACGCGTGGGGTCAAATCCGTGCTGGGCACCTCTCTGGCCCCCATTCCCGTCCCTGAAGAATTCATCTCGGAAATCCGGAGCCGTGAAAAGAACGGGGTTGTAGAATTGCAGAATGCAGGCGAGATACCCGTGGCGGGCGATGAGATTGAAATCACCTGCGGACCGCTGAAGGGCGTCCGGGGCATTTTTAAAAAAGAGCTGAAAGACCGCGAACGGGTCGCCATCCTCTTGAATTACATCTCCTACCAGGCCAGACTGATTACGAGCAAGTCATCCCTGAGAAAAGTGTCTTAATAAGTAATGCAACGCCTGGTAGGCGTGGGGGCCGAGCCCAATCTCCCAATTTAATATCTTGGCCTATGCTATAATAGCCACGATTTTGAGGTGAAAAGTGGCTGCTCTAAAAGCGGATTTTCGCGACAAAAAGCTGTTCGTCAAGCTTTTCGGCCGCGACGTCTATGCCGTGGGCGGTTATGTCCGGGACCTCCTCCGCCGCATTCCCTCGGACGACGTGGACATCCTCATCACCCGCCATCCGTTGGAGTCCATCATCCGCAAGCTCACCCCTCACGGCCGGGTGGACCTGGTGGGCAAGAGCTTCGGCATCATCAAGTTCACCCGGAAGGGGAAGACTTATGATGTGGCCCTGCCCCGCAGCGATGCGGCCAAGGGCTCGGGCTCCCGCAGTCACAAGGACATTGCTGTGGCGGCCGACCCTTTCCTGCCCATCGAAAAAGACCTCGAACGTCGCGACTTCCGCTGCAACAGCATCGCCCTGCGACTGGCCGACGGGGCCCTGATCGACCCGTTCCGCGGCCGCCGGGACATTGCCGCCAAGGTCATCAGGGTGACCAATCCGCAGGCCTTTCCCGAAGACCCGCTGCGGGTGCTGCGGGCAGCGCGCTTCGCCTCGGTTCTCAACTATAAGGTGGATCCGTCCATCTATGCCCTGGCCAAGGACCTGGACCTTAAGGGACTGAGCGCTGAGCGCGTGACCGAGGAGCTTTTCAAGATCCTGCTCCACTCCAACCGGCCCTCAGTGGGTCTCAAAGAACTGTTCCGGCTGGGGGCTCTGAAACAGCTTTTCCCAGAGCTTGAGGCCCTGACCCTGGCCATCCAGGACCCTGTCTTTCATCCGGAAAAGGACGCTTACGGCAACCACACCGTTTGGCATCACACCCGCCTGACCGTCGACCAGGCCGCTGTGCTCGGCCGCCAAGCCGGGCTGAGCCAGGAAAAGGCTCTCTGCCTGGACCTGGCCGCCCTGTACCATGACGTGGGCAAGCCCGCCACCTCATCCTGGGAGCACAAACACGGCCGCATGGTGCTCACCAACATCGGGCACGATGTCCAGAGCGAAGAGATTGCCCGCCGGGCTTTCGACCGTCTCAAGATATACTCCTGGAACGGGTTTGACCTGCGGAAGATGGCCCTCCTCCTTATCCGCAATCATCACCGCGCCTCGGAATTGTGGCAAAATCGGGAGAGCGTGACCAAGAAGGCCTTCAACCGCCTGGCCCACGACACGGCCGGCGAGGTCGAGCTTCTCATCTATCTCGATGCCGCAGACCGGGCCGGCCGCCGCGCGCGCCTGACCAAGGGACTGGACCGCATTGCCCGCTGGCTGCTCCGCAAAATTGAGGAGATGCGCATCTCCAAGGAGACCATCCGGCCACTGCTCCAGGGCCGCGACTTGATCCCGCTGGGGGTGGAGCCCGGGCCGGGCATGGGCCGGCTGTTGAAAAGGCTCTACAAGTTGCAGATGGACAATGCCTTCGAGGATAAGGCCGGCGGGCTTCGGGCGGCCCGAAAGCTCATCCGGGAGGTCGGGTCGTGAAGGTCCTGGTTACGGGCGGAGCCGGCTACATCGGCTCCCACACGGTCAAACTCCTGCGGCGGGCCGGACACCAGCCGGTCATCTTTGATAATTTTTCGACGGGGAAGCGGGAACTGGCCCAGGCCTCGGAGGTCATCGAAGCCGACTTGGCCGACGGGCAAGCGCTGGGGGCGGCTTTCCGGCAGCATCGTTTCGAAGCGGTCCTGCATTTCGCCTCGCTCATCCAGGCCGGAGAATCCTGGGCCGACCCTCAGAAATACTACCGACACAACCTGGTCAACAGCTTGAACCTGCTGGAGGCCATGCTGGCCGCCGGGGTGAAGAAGTTGATCTTCTCCTCGAGCGCAGCGGTCTACGGCCTGCCCCGCCGGATTCCCGTCACGGAAGACCATCCCTTGGAGCCGGCCAACCCCTACGGCCAGACAAAGTTATTCCTGGAGAAGATCCTTCAGGAATTCGACCGGGCATACGGCCTGCGCTCCATCTCCCTGCGCTACTTCAACGCCGCCGGCGCCGACCCGGAGGGGGAACTGGGCGAGATGCACGAGCCGGAAACCCACCTCATCCCCAACATCCTGAATTTCCTCCTGGGCCGGAGGGACAAGCTGGAGATTTACGGCACAGATTTCGAGACGCCGGACGGGACGGCCGTCCGAGACTACATCCACGTCAGCGACCTGGCCCAGGCTCATCTCCTGGCCCTGGAGCTTCTGGCCTCCGAGGGCCGCAGCGATGCCATCAACCTGGGCACGAACCGCGCCTACTCGGTGAGGGAGGTCATCAAGAAAACCGAGGAAGTGACGGGCCGGAAAGTCACTTTCTTGTCCCGCCCCCGTCGTCAAGGGGATGTCCCGGTTCTGCGGGCCTCCAAGGACAAAGCCGCGGCAGTGCTCGGCTGGAAGCTCCATCATTCCGAACTGGAAACTATACTCCGCACCGCCTGGGCCTGGCACCGGAAATTTGTCCGATAACGGCCTTTTTCGTTGACACATCTCGCAGGCCATGCTAAAAAGAATCCTTGAGCAACATGAAAAAACAAACATTGATTTCATCTCTCTTCCTCCTGGCCTTCGTCCTGTGGGGCTGCTCACCGGCGCCAAAGCCCCAGGTCAAGCCCCAGACCATTCCATCCCAGGCACAACCTCAAAATGAAACTTCCTCGGCCGCCGGCTCGCCAACGACCCAGACGCAATCCCAAGAAGTAAAAATCCCTACCCAGGAAAAAATAGCGGGTGAAGAGGAAAACGCTGGGGAAAAGAACGGAACGCCGGAGGGAGCTGATGCCTCGGCCATCTTGGAAGAAGCCCTGGCCTTATGCCAGGAAGCCCAGGGGGCCTGGGAGAAGAGCGACTTCGACCGCGCCGTGGCCGCCCTGGACGAGGCCTACGCGCTTCTGCTCAAGATCAATCCTCCGCCGGATACTCCCCTGGCCGACGAGAAGAACGACCTGCGCCTGACCATCGCCAAGCGGATCCAGACCATCCACGCCGCCCGGCTGGTGCCCGGCCGGGAGAACAACAAGACCATTCCCCTGGCTGAAAACCGCTATGTCCTGGCCGAGATCGAATCCTTCAAGAACCGGGAGCGGCAATATTTCGAGGAAGCTTATCTGCGTTCCGGCCTGTACCGGGACATGATCATTGAAGAGATGCGCAAAGCCGGCCTACCGGAGGACCTTGGCTGGCTGCCCATCATCGAGAGCGGGTTCAAGATCAGGGCCCTGTCCCGCGCCCGGGCTTTGGGTTTATGGCAATTCATCTCCTCCACCGGCTCGCTCTACGACCTCAAGCGGGACCGCTGGGTAGACGAGCGCATGGACCCGCTGAAATCCACCCAGGCCGCCATCCGCTATCTGGCCGATCTTCACTCCACCTTCGGCGACTGGACAACGGCCCTGGCCGCCTATAACTGCGGCGAATACAAAGTCCAGCGGGTCATCAACGCCCAGCAAATCGATTATTTGGATAACTTTTGGGACCTGTTCGCCATGCTCCCCTACGAGACGGCTCGGTTTGTGCCCCGCTTCATCGCCGCTTTGTCCATCATCCAGAACCCGGCCAAATACGGCTTCAACCTGCCGGCCCCCTATCCTTCCCTGAAATATGAGACGGTCACGGTCAGCCATGCTACGAAACTGTCCGCTCTGTCCACAGCCCTAGGG
>JBAVVA010000257.1:0-4392 GCA_049697055.1 Candidatus Aminicenantales bacterium | reverse complement strand
CCCTCCTCTTCTTGAATGTTTCATCACAGAAAAGGAGATGCTATCGGGTTCACTTCAGGAGCTGCATAACGGCCAGAAGAAGGAGAAAACCGCCGATAAACCCCCAGGTGGCTTCATGCTCAAAGCCGTGGCTGTGGCTCTCCGGAATCAGTTCGTCGGAAACAACGTAGAGCATGGCCCCTCCGGCAAGAGCCAAGCAGAAAGGCAGAATCGGCTTGAAAAAGGCAACCGCGCTCGCGCCCAGCAGCGCTCCGGCGGGCTCTGAAATGCCGGAAGCCGTAGCCCACAGAATGCATTTCCACCGAGACAACCCGCAGACGCGGAATGGGCCGGCCACGGCCATCCCTTCCGGAATATTGTGCAAGGCGATGGCCAGGGCCAGAAGAAGGCCGAAACGCGGCTGGGCTATATAACTCGTGCCCACGGCCAATCCTTCCGGTATGTTGTGGAGGGCCATGGCCGTAAACAGCAGACGCCCTCGCTGGTAAGTTCGAATGTCCGTGCAGCCGACGGGCACATGCTCATGGGGCAAAAATCGATCGAGAAAGAATAGGGCGCCTGCGCCGACGCCCACCCCTAGCAGGGCCGTGCTGGTGTTTCCTCTGGTTAAAGATTGATCGACTAAACCCAGGGTGGCGATGGCGGTCATCACTCCGGCGGCAAAGCCAAGAAGCCCGTCATAGGCGCGCATGCTGAGTTTGCCGCGTATGATGATGGGGATTGCTCCCAGGCCAGTAGCCAGCCCGGCCAGGAGACTCAACAGGACGGCGTTAAGGATATTCATTTAGGTAATACAATAAACGCGGCCTCCTATGCCGTCAAGATGAAAGCATCTCTGCTTGTGTATTGACCACTGTTAAGAAAGCAGCAAAGGCTTGGGTATTGGCCGGAGCGAGCATCAGGCCGGATTTAGCCCTTCCGAAGCGCTCTTCGAGGATTTCCGGCATTTTCCTTGCCGGCCGGCGAGCATGTCTGAGCCTTCCGAAGGAGGGCGAGTTGCGCAGCCCCCGAGAAGAGCGCAAGGAAGGGCGTGAAAAATCCGGCCAGCGAGCGAGGCCAATACCCAAGCCGGTCAAGTTGAAGCATTGGACGGAGCCGGCCGGCCTTGTTATAATGAAATGTTTTTGACGGCCATGGCAAATAAAAAAACAAAGCCCCGGGTGTGCGTCGTCGGCCTGGACGGCGTGCCGCACGGCCTGCTCAGCCGGCTGGCCGGGGATGGGACAATGCCCGCCACAGCCGGGCTCATCCGGAACGGCCACCTGCACCGGATGAAGGCCAGCCTGCCCGAAATTTCGGCCGTAAGCTGGACGGATTTCATGACCGGCGCCGATTCCGGCGCGCACGGCATCTTCGGCTTCACCGACCTGAGGCCGGGAACCTACGACCTGCGCTTCCCCAACTTCCTGGAGGTCAAGGCCGAGACATTCTGGGACACCCTGGGCCGTTTCGGCCGACGGAGCATCGTCATCAACCAGCCCTCCACCTACCCGGCCCGGCCCATACCCGGCTCACTGGTCTCGGGTTTCGTGGCCATCGACCTGGCCAAGGCGGTCTATCCCCTATCCCACAAGGCCGCCCTGGACAAGATGGGCTATCAAATCGATATCGATACGCTCCGGGCCCGGGACAACGCCGAGTTTTTCTGGGGCGAGCTGGACAAGACATTCCAGGGGGGACGGCGAGCCCTTGAATATTTTTGGAAGGAAGACTGGGATTATTTCGAATTCATCGTCACCGGCACAGACCGCCTCCACCATTTTCACTGGGATGCGGGGGGTGATAGCCATCATCCTTTTCACAGCCGATTCCTGGACTATTACCGGAAGGTGGACGGGCTCATCGGCGAGATGGCTGCAAGGCTGGACAGCCTGAAAGCGGGGCCGTCCTCCCTTTTCCTCCTTTCCGACCATGGCTTCACCGGGATCGAGCGGGAGGTTTATCTCAACGCCTGGCTGGAACAGCAGGGCTATCTGCAGTTCGAATCGGCGGCTCCCCAGGACCTGGCTTCGATCTCTTCCTCCAGCCGGGCCTTTGCCCTGGACCCCGGCCGGATCTATATCCATTTGGAAAACAGATTCTCCCGCGGGAGCGTCAAAGAATCGGACCGGGAAGCTTTAAAAACGGAAATCAGCGCCGCGCTGGCGGAGCTGGACTATCAGGGCAAGAAGGTCATCCGCCGCGCATTCGATTCCGCAGAGATCTATCATGGCCCCTTCCGAAGCCAAGGGCCGGACCTGGTCGTGCTGTCTGAGAACGGGTTCGACCTCAAGGGATCAGTTAAAAAGAAGGAGGTCTTCGGACTGTCCGGCCTGAAAGGCATGCACACCTGGGATGACGCGATCTTCCTATCCACTGAGGATTACGGCCAGGACCTCAAAATCTCCGACCTGGCCAAAATCATCCTGGGCAAGTTCTCATGAGAAAGCCCAAGTCCCGACCCCATCCGCTTTTCCTCGTCCTGGGACTCCTCTTGGCCTTGGCCGTTCCGGCAGCGGCTTACATCGGGCCCGGCGCGGGCTTCGCCTTTCTTTCTTCGTTTCTCATCCTCTTCCTGACTTTTCTGCTGGCCATTTTCACCTTCTTGTCCTGGCCTTTCCGTTTCCTGTTCCGGCTGCTCAAGGGCAAAAGGCCCTACCGGCGGAGCCGGATTGAACGGGCGGTCATTATCGGCCTGGACGGACTGGAGCCCTCCCTGGCCGAGCGGTATATGGACGAAGGCCTGATGCCCAACCTGGCCAAGCTTCGGAAGACGGGCTCCTACGCCCGTTTGCAGACAACGACGCCGGCCATCTCGCCCGTAGCCTGGTCCTCTTTCATGACCGGCTCGAACCCGGCCAAGCACAATATCTTTGATTTTCTGAGCCGCGACCCGAAGACCTATCTCCCCGACCTCAGCTCGGCCCGCATCGGAAAGCCCAGCCGGGTCCTATCGCTGGGCAAGTACAATATTCCGCTGTCCAAGCCGGTCATCAGGGGACTACGCAAGAGCATCCCCTTCTGGAAGATCCTGGGCCAGCGCGGAATCTTCAGCACTGTTCTCCGCGTGCCCATCACCTTCCCGCCGGAGAAGTTCTCCGGCCACCTGCTCTCCGGAATGTGCGCGCCCGACCTCAAGGGCAGCCAGGGCACGTTCTTCTTCTACACCTCGGACCCGGACAAAATTCAAAAGCGGGAGGGCGGGCTGGCCATCCCCGTCAGGGTTGAAGGGGACACCGTCACGACCACCATTTCCGGCCCTGAAAATTCGCTGCTTAAAAAAGCGGAGGAAATCCGGCTGCCCCTGAAGGTTCGCTTGGCCAAGGATAAACAGTCGGCGGTGGTCGAGGTTTCGGGCCGGAAGGTCCCCCTCAAGCTCCGGACCTTCTCTCCCTGGGTGCGGCTCACCTTCAAGCCCGGCCTGGGCATGAAAATCAAAGCCATCTGCAAGTTCTACATCTCCCGGCTCGAGCCCCACTTTGAGATGTACATGACTCCTCTCAATATCGACCCGGAAAAACCGGCCCTGCCCATCTCCCACCCTTTCATCTACTCCGTCTATCTGTCGAAGCTCCTCGGTCCTTTCATCACCCTGGGCGAGGCCAACGACACCTGGGCCCTGAACGAAGGGGCGCTGAGCGAGGAGGCCTTTCTCGCCCTCACCTACGCCAACCATGCCGAGTGGGAGTCCATGCTGTTCAATGCCCTGAAGAAGCTCAAGCGCGGCCTGACTGTCTGCGTTTTCGAGACCACTGACAGCATCCTGCATATGTTCTACCGCTACCTGGACAAAGGGCATCCGGCCTTGAGGCCCGGCCAGGACAGCCTGAGCGCCGAAGTCATCCGCGAGCTCTTCCGCAAAATGGACGACCTCATTGGACGGGTTTCGGCCAGGCTCGGACCCCGGGACCTGCTGGTGGTTATGTCCGACCACGGTTTCAAGTCTTTCCGCCGGGGGGTGAACCTCAATTCCTGGCTGTGCCGCAACGGCTACTTGGCCTTGAAAGACGGCCGCCCCCGGAGCGAAGAATGGTTCAAGGACGTGGACTGGACCCGGACCAGGGCTTATGCCCTGGGGCTGGGCGGGCTGTACCTCAACCTGAGGGGCCGGGAGAGCCAGGGCGTGGTGGCGGCCGGAGAAGAGGCGCGCCGGCTCAAAGACGAGCTGATCCGAGGGCTGCAGGGACTCCGGGATGAGGCCGGGGGACAAACAGCCATCAGCCGGGTCTATGACCGGGAGGCTCTCCCCTCCGGCCCCTATCAGGAAAACTCGCCCGATCTCATCATCGGCTACAACGTCGGCTACCGGGCTTCCTGGGATTCGGTCACGGGCAAAGTGAACGACATCGTCATCGAGGACAACACCAAGGCCTGGAGCGGAGACCACTGCATCGACCCAGCCCATGTGCCCGG
>JBAVVA010000256.1:0-3609 GCA_049697055.1 Candidatus Aminicenantales bacterium | reverse complement strand
GCCATGAGAAAGACGTCCAAGGCTTCCCGGTCGGTATAGACGCTCGAAATGCCCGACGGGGAGACGACCATGCGAAGGGGGACGCCCAGTCTGGCGGCGATCTCGTTGCGCAGGGCGTTGGCGCCGTGGACCAAGATGAGGGGCACCGTCGGCCGCAGCTCGGCCAGGTCCAAGGCGATGCCCTCCCAGTTCAGGCCAGCCCCCCCGCCCGCCTTGACCAGGATCATCCGGGTTCTCCGCCGAAGCGCTTTTCAAAAGCTTCCAACTGGGCCGGAGTGGTTTTTCCGGAAACGGCCGTGCGAATGATCAGGCTGCGTTTGTTGCCCACGGTCCGGGGGTCGAAGCATTCATACTTGTGCGGCCCGAACTTGATCAGGGCGTCGAGGTGGAGGCCGGCCTTATGAGCGAACCCATTGGCTCGGCTGGTCATGAGGTGGGGGGGCATGTCGATGCCGCAAACGCGGGCGACGTAGCTTTCAGCCCGAGTGAGCCAGCGCAGGTTGTAGCGGCCGGCGGCCCGGTCGTCCAGAATATAGAGGTTGGCCAGGAACGAGCTGAGGGGGGTGATGCCCGTGCGCTCGCCCAGTCCCAGCAGGGAAGTGCTGATCCAGTTGGCGCCGGCCAGGAGAGAGACGATGGCGTTGCTCACGGCATGGCCGAGGTCGTTGTGGAAATGCGCTTCGATATCGATGGCATAGCGCCGGCGCAGCGCACGGATTTTGCGGAACACCTCCCAGGACATGGTTTTGCCCAAGGTATCGGCTACGGCCAGCCGGTCTGCGCCGCAGGCGACAGCCGCGGCATACAGGTCCAGCCCGTCCCGCGGATCCTGGCCGAAGAAATCCTCGACACCGACCCGCACTTCGAGGCCTTGCCCCTTGGCCGTTTCCACGTTCCGGGTGAGCCGTTCCCGGTAGGCCGGCAGGGAGAGCCCCATGGCCGCCAGCCGCTCGGCATCGACGGTGCACAGGATATTGACGCCGTCCACCCCGCAGTCGATGGCCCGGGCGGTGTCCTGGGGATGATTGCGGATGTGGCTGAGGATCTTGAGCCGGGGTGAGCGGCGGTGCCGGAGGAGAGCGGTGATTGTCCGGCGGGTCGGGGGATGGGCGGGGTTGCCTACCTCGACATAATCCACTCCGATTTTATCGAGATAATCCAGGACCCGTTTCTGCTGGGCCGGGGAGAAGTCCGCCTTGGAGAATTGCAGGCCCTCCCGCAGCGTGGAGTCGATGATGCCCTTGAAATGGAGAAGAGCGGGGGGTTCAGCCATCATGGTCACACCGGATGGAGGCCGGGAAATTCCAGCCCCAAAGTTTCAGGAAAGCCGCACATCAGGTTCATACATTGGACGGCGTTGCCGGCCGTTCCCTTAACCAGGTTGTCGAGAGCGCCCAGGATGACCAGGCGGCTGGAGCGGGCTTCCTTTTCAAACCCTATTTCGCAGAAATTCGTCCCCTGCAGAATCTTCGGCTCCGGATAGCGGTACAGCCCCTGCCGCTGCTTGACCAGGCGGATAAAGGGCCTTCCTTCATAGGCCGAGCGGAAAACCGGCCAAATGTCCCGGTCGCTCGCCGCCTCGTTTTCGCAGAAGGCCTGGATGGTCACCAGGATGCCCCGCACCATTTCCACGGCCGTGGCCGAAATGTGCACGGTGAGGCCCGGGCCGTGTTCTTGAAGGGTCTGTTCGATCTCGGCCGCATGGCGGTGGCCGGTGGGTTTATAGGAACGGACGACGCCCGCCCGCTCCGGATGGTGGGAGGCTTCCGAAGGCCGGTGGCCGGCCTGGGAGCTGCCCATCTTGGCGTCGATGATGATGGGCTGGCGCTTGATGACACCTTGTTTGATCAGCGGATAAAGGCAGAGGATGGAGACGATCGCCTCGCAACCCGGCCCGGCCACATAGCGGGCCTGTCGGATTCGATCGGGGTCGATCTCCGGCAGGCCGTACACGAAACGGGAGATCCACTGGGGAGCGGTGTGCGGGCTTCCGTACCAGGCCGCCCAGGCCTCCGGGCTTTGCAGCCGGAAATCGGCGCCCAAGTCGATGAGGCGCGCGGCCTTGGTTGTCCAGAGGTCCATGGACTTCATGGACTCCCCGTTGGGCAGGGCCAGGAAGAGCAGGTCGCAGTCCTCGATTTCTTCGGCCCGCACGAAGCCGGGCGCCGTCAATCCCCGAAGGTTGGGATGGACCAGGGCCAGCGGCTGACCCGCCCACTGCTCGCTCGACACCTGCTGGATCTTTACCCCCGGATGAGGAAGGAGAAGGCGCAGAAGCTCTCCGCCGGCATAGCCTGACCCCCCGATGATGGACACCCGAAGCTTGGCCTGGCTCATGCCTGTTGGCCCTTCATCAGGTTCAGGCAGTAGTCCACGATAGCCCCGGAGATGCTCACCCCGGTCGGCTCCTCGGAGTTTCTGAATTCCATGGTGTGGTTGACTTCGTTGACCTGGAGCCCTTGGCCGGTCTCGAAGAGGTCCACCGCCAAAAGCCCTCCGCCGATCGCCTCCGATGCGCGGCGGCAGATCCCTGCGATTTCATCGGTCAGGGGGCAGCGGCGGGCCGCCCCGCCCCGGGCCGTGTTGGTGATCCAATGAGGCGATTCGCGGTAGATGGCGCAGATGGCTTGACCCGCCACCACAAAGGCCCGGATGTCCCGGCCCGGTTTTTTGACGAATTCCTGGATGTAGAAGGCTTTATGGGGCGGACTGCCCAGGACGTCCTTGTGCTCCAGGAGAGCTTCCAGGGCGTCCGGGTCGTTGACCTTGGCCAGCAGGCGGCCCCAGGAACCCTGAGGAGGCTTGAGCACTACGGGGAAGCCGCCCATAGCCTCGACGGCCAGAAGGGCTTGAGCGGGCGAAAAAACAAGAGCAAAGCGCGGACAGGGAATGCCGGCCGCCGCCAGGAGCAGGGAGGTCTGAAATTTATCCTCGCAGTTGCGGGCCACTTGAAGAGAATTGACCACGCGCAGGCCCTGCTTTTCCAAAAAGGCAGCCGCATAATCTCCCTTGACCGTCGAGACGGAACGGGTCAGGGCCACCTCAAAATCGGCCCGGAAAGAGAGGGGGTCAAAGATTTCTTCCCGGATATCGACCAGCTTGACCTGGACGTTCCGGCTGCGGGCTGCCTGGAGAATGAGTTTTTCTTCGGCCCGGATGGTGGAATGGAATACAGCCAGGGTGCCCATGAACCGGCGGCCAGTTTTTTTATTCTCCCCAGTCCTCTTCGATAAGCGGGGCTTCGCCCAGGATGAGGTTTTGACCCTGCCGGCTGTCAACCACCAGCTTGGACTGACATTCCGGACAGGTCAGGATTTCGGTCTCCTCCAGGCCCTCCGCGGCCATGATGGCGGCGGAACAAATGGGGCAAGTTCCTTGAACCTCCGTGACCAACTGATTCATCGACATCGTCTTCTGTCCTCCTTACCAGAATTTCCGGCCAGATCTGAGCCTGACTGCGGTCATTATCAAAAGGAGTTTGGGCCGGAGTCAAAAAATGAATATAAAATTTACATATTTTAAATAATATGTTAAATTTTTAACATGCGCACCATACCCGATATCGTCCAGTTCCTAATCCGCAAGTCGCCTTTTCTAGAAGAAGGTTTG
>JBAVVA010000255.1:0-1857 GCA_049697055.1 Candidatus Aminicenantales bacterium | reverse complement strand
CGGCGGACAGGTTGCCGCTGGAATCCTTGATGCCGGCAATGTTGGGGTGTTTGGCCAGCTCCACGACCAGGCCGCTGTCCAGGGCGATACCGGTGTTCTGGGGAAAGTTGTAGATGAGAATGGGCAGCCGGGAAGCCTCGGCCACGTCAAGATAGAAGGCCTTGAGAGCCTCGGCCGTCAAGTGGGCTTTGTAATAGCCGGGCGTCCGGACCAGGGCTGCCTGGGCTCCCAGGCTGGCCATACGGTTGGTGAATTCGATCGTCAGCTTGGTGGACTCGCGGGCCGTGCCGACGATGATCATCTTGCCCGGGGCGGCCGCCTCGACCGCGGCGGCGGCCAGTCCTTCCGATTCCGCATCGGACAGGTAGACGTTCTCGGCGGTTGAGCCCAGGACGAGGTAGCCGGCCAGGCCGAATCGGTCGAAGGCCCTGATATTATCCTTGAACTTGGCCGGCCAGACCTCGTCGTCCTTGAAGGGCGTGGTCAGAGCGGCGTACACGCCGGTGAAGCGCGTATTCATTTGTGTTCCTCCCTTTCAATGTCCCTCAGCTCCTGTTCGGTCAAGCCGAAGTAGTGGCCCACTTCATGGAGCACTACGCTGCGCACTCTATCCCGGACCTCTTCCTCGTTGGAGGACAGACGCTCGATGGGCTCCTGGTAGATGACGATGACGTCCGGAACCGGGCTGCCGTAGGTTGCCCCCCGGTTCTTGTAGGGGAGGCCGTGGTAGAGCCCCAGAATGGTGCGGGCGGGGATATTCCGCAAGGCCGCTCGCCTGGGCCGGTCTTCGACCATGATGGCGATATTCTCAAGATGCTTTTTGAAACGCTGGGGCAGACCTTGTACGGCCTCTTCCACCAGCGCTTCGAACCGCTGCCTGTCCACTGTGGAACTCCGATGCCTATCGCTCGATCCCGTCCCGGGCCCGGACCCCGCGGTCATAGTAGTGTTTGAGGCAGGACATCTCCGTCACCAGGTCGGCCCGGTCCAGGACGCTTTGAGGCGCGTAGCGGCCGGTCAGAACGACTTCGACGGCCTCCGGCTTTTCCTCCAGGAATTTCAGGATGTCTTTTTCGTCAAGCAATTTGAAGTGGAGGGCGACGTTGACTTCGTCCAAGACGACAAGGTCGAAGCGGCCGGAGAGCATGGCCGCGCGGCATTTGTCCAGGCCATCCCGCGCCCGCTGGAAGTCCTCCTGGTCGGGGTTCTCCCCGACATGAATGAACCCCTGCCGGCCGAACTGCTCGATAGTCAGGAGAGGGGAGAGGGCCCGGACAGCCCGGAGCTCGCCATAGTCCTGGCCCTTGAGGAATTGGCCGAAATATGTCCGCAGGCCGCGTCCGGCGGCCCGCAGGGCCAGGCCCAGAGCCGCCGTGGTTTTGCCTTTTCCGTTGCCGGTGTAAACCTGGATGTACCCGCGAAAAGGCATCGTTTTCGCTTTCATGATAAGGGAATGACCGAGTTGAGTCAAACGCCAGAGGCCCCTTACCAAATCGCGTATTTATCTCCGTTGAGCTGAAGGGTCTGGGGGAGGGACGAGGCGCCATGCGCGGTTTAGCCCGGAATCGACGGGTTTCGAAGGCTTCTGACATATTATTGTCGGCAGGTGAGCATGTTTGAGCTTCCGCAGGAAGCGAGTTGCGCAACCGCCGAGAAACTCGGAGATTCCGCGGCGTTAAAAACCGCGGCCAGGCGCCGAGACCTCCCCCAGGCTCTTTTCCACATTGAGATTCATTTTCGCGGCTTTTTTATATAAAATGACGAGGAAGAGGGACCCCATGCTCGACCTGAGGACGATCCTGGATGATCCGGAGAATATCCGGCGGCGCCTGGCCGGCCGGGGCTATGATCTGGACC
>JBAVVA010000254.1:0-4855 GCA_049697055.1 Candidatus Aminicenantales bacterium | reverse complement strand
TTTGAGCGTGACCGCGTTCGAGAAAGTCCCGTTGTATCAACTACTTACCCGCATTGCTGATGAAAAACCCGCAGAAGAATCCTGTAACCAATTGCTTTTATTCAACTTATGATGGGACACTACTGATATAATATGTTTATTTTATTATATATGCCTCGGTCCGACCCCTATATCTGGGCTACTCCCCTGCTTTGCCGCCACAAACGTCAGCTTCAGATGATCGATAATTCGGTCCACCACGGCATACTCTGTGAGGAAGGCGATGATCTTCATCAGGCCGCCGCACTTGGGGCAGAGCATCGGGTCGACTTCATAGACCTTCCGGATCATGGCCGCCCAGGCCTTGGAAGGAATGCGCCGAAGCTCATCCTCGACAATCCGGAGAGGAAGAGCCGCAAGGCTCGCCTTCCGGACGGCCCATCCGGGGCTGAGAAGCCCCTTCCCGACGAGGAACGCCAGGACCTCGCGGGTGAAGAGTGCGGCCAGCCGCGCGTCGTCCATCCGCGGGATCAGATGGAAGAGGCCCGCCTCGTCCACGCCTCCCTCGGTCACCAGGAAATGGAGGTGCGGGTGAAAATTGATGCGGTCTCCGAAAGTCTGAATGGCCGCGACGACGCCCGGGACAAGATCTTCACCCGTCAGGACCTTGAATTAAACCGTCAGGGTGTTGACGGCACACCGACAGAGATCCCCCAGGAGCCGGCGCTTGTACTTGAAGAAGACCCGCAGCCTCTTGGGGATGGTGAAGACGACCTGGCGATGGGGCACGTCCAGAAGAAGCGTCTCCCGCATCCACTCGCCCCATTTCTCAAGCCGTTTGGCATGGCACGACGGGCAGAATCCCCTGGTGCGGCAGGAGAACATGAGGAGCCGCTCCTCGCCACAATCCGGACATCTTATGCGGGCAAATCCGCACTTTGGGTTGCCGCAGTCGAGGTAGCGCTCAACGACCTCCTTGACGATCGGTCGGAAATACCCGTACTCCTTCTCAAAGCGACGCTCATACTCGGTCAGGAAACGCTCGAAGTAATGGAATAACACTCGATAAAGAACTGTCCGCTCCGGATGCCGGGGACGATACACTCCCGCCATGGCAGGAGAAATGTCCCCAGAAACGGGCCAACATCACGGATAAGGACGCATCTCCTTGAAAAGACGCCAAGAGCCCAAGCTCGGCGTCAGGAGTGGAGGGGAGAAACGTCAACCGGCTTTGACGCTCGACCAGAAGTAATGGAAACGGCGGGAGACAATCAACGGCAGCGGGACGCCCAGGCGATGCTATCGTTAATATCCTTTAGCGACCGGGCGATTTTGCCGGGCCATGGTCGGCCTTTTCCTGGGGCCGGCCGCCGGCCTCACACTTTTCCTGGCGCCCACTCCCGGGCTGACCCCCGCGGCCCATTTCCTCGCCGCGGTCCTCGTCTGGGTCGTCGTCTGGTGGGTGACCGAGCCCGTTTCCCTTCCGGTAACGGCTTTGAGCGGCGCCCTCCTCTGCATCGTCGGCGGAGTGGCTCCGGCCAATGACGTCCTCGCCCCGTTTTCCAACCCGGTCATCTTCCTCTTCCTGGGCAGCTTCCTCATCGCCGAGGCCATGATGGTCCACGGCCTCGATAAGAGGTTCGCCTTCGGGATTCTCTCGATCCGCTGGATCGGAGACAGGACGAGCCGCATCCTCTGGGCCTACGGCTTGATCTGCGTCGACATTTCGATGTGGATCAGCAACACGGCGACAACGGCCATGATGTTTCCCATCGGCCTGGGGATCATTCGCTGCTTGGCCGGCCTCATGGCCAGCCAAACGGGGAAGGCCGTCGACCCGACGAAGCTCCGTTTTGCCACGGGGATGATGCTCATGGCCTCCTACGCATCATCGACGGGGGGCATCGGGACTCCGGTCGGCACTCCGCCCAACCTCATCGGCCTGGCCATGATCGAAAAATTCGCGGGCATCAAGATCCCCTTCTTCAAATGGCTCCTTTTCTGTCTGCCCATCCTGGCCGTCATGTACTTCGTCCTCTTCAAACTCATGTATCATCTCCACAAGCCCGAGCTTGTCCGGGTCGAAGGCTGCCGGGAGTACATCCGCGTCGAACGGTTGAAGCTCGGACCATGGACTCGAGGCCAGAAAAACGCCCTGGCCGCCTTTCTGACGGCCGTCGTCCTCTGGACAACGCCGGGGTTCCTGACGATCGTCTTCGGAACCGAGGGGCATTGGACGCAGGTCTTCGCCGCGCGGATGCCCGAGGCGGCCGCAGCCCTGGTCGCGGGGATCCTTCTCTTCCTCCTGCCGGTTGACTGGAAAAAGCGCGAGTTCACCTTGAACTGGAAGCAGGCCGTGGGCATCGACTGGGGGACCTTGGTCCTCTTCGGCGGGGGGCTATCGCTCGGCCAGATGATGTTCCAAACGGGGCTGGCCGAAGCATTGGGAAAGGGGATCGTCAACGCCCTCGGGGCAACATCACTCTGGGGGCTGACCCTGGTTGCGGTTTTTATCGGAATCCTCGTCAGCGAAGCGACATCCAACACGGCTTCGGCGAGCATGGTCGTCCCCGTGGTGATCTCCCTCAGCCTGGCGGCCGGGATCAATCCGGTGCCTCCCGCAATCGGAGCCACCCTGGGGGCGAGTTGGGGCTTCATGCTGCCCATTTCGACCCCCCCGAACGCCATCGTCTACGGCTCCGGCATGGTCCCCATAACCAAAATGATCCGGGCAGGCGCCATCTTCGACATTTTAGGAGGACTCATCCTCTGGGTCGGCCTGCGGCTCCTCCTGCCCCTCGTGGGTTTGGCCTGAGGCGGATCCGGCAATGGGCCGCCCCCATTCTAGCCCTCTATTTATAGCTATTTTTATTTTTTTCCCACCAGTAAGTCCAGAATCTGCTTCGCGACAATCGCAGTCCGGAAATGTCCCCTAATGAAATACTCGCATTGGTATTAAGATCACTATCTTGTAGAACGCTGATGAGCGCTTCGATCGAAGACGCAGTTTTGAAATGACCCAGAGCCTCTGCGGCCGCTGCGCGCTCCGTTGAATTCTGATCCTTCAGGACGGCCAGGATGTGATTCAATACCGACGGCTCCTCCGTTTCTCCGAGTGCTCGGACGGCGTCATCCCTTATGCCGTTTTTCTCGTGCTTCAGGAGGGAAATCAATATGTCACGATATTGCCTGTCTCTCGTGATTTTCCACAGAGCCAAAATGCCCCCTACCTGCGGAACGTTTTGACTCTCAATGAACTTCTTGAGATATTCGATCAGCGTTGCGTTGCCCCGGGAGTCTTTGAACTCGCCAAGAGCCCAAAATATTTCATTTTTTTCCGCCCAGTCGAGAGTATCTTTTCCCTTCTCAAGCATGTCCATGAGCGGTCCGATAACCCTGCCGTCTTGGATCTTGAGCAGCGCCTCCATTGCTAATCTAAAGATACTAAAACTACCTTTCGGGTCCAGCAGGGGGAGGAGGCTGCCGACTGCCCGCCGGTCGCCGAGCCTTCCCAGAGCGCTAATGACCCACGTCTTATATTTATCGTCATCGAGAAGGGGAATGATCGTTTCATAAGCTTTTTCCATCTTGAAGTTGACCAAAGCATCGATCATTGAGCGATTAAACATGAGCGTGAAATCATCGTCGGTCTTCTCTTGCCAATTTATGCTCGCAGCCAATTTGGCTAGGGGCTCGACGGCACGCCGATCCTTCAGTTTGGCTAGTGCGTTAGCAATATAGGACCTCTCGCCATAATCCGGATCATTCAGGGCGGCTGCGAGCGGCATAACGGCCCGGCTATCTCCCAACTTTCCCAAGGCCTCGGCTGCATATTCTCGAACGATTCTGTCCGTATCTTTCAATGAAGAGACCAAAGGTTCCAAGGCGTGGCCTTCCTTGAGTTCCCCGAGGGTTTTTACGGCCTCTCGACGAACCTCCTTGTCTTGATCTTTGAGGAAGGAGATCAGGGGGTCAACGGCGCGTCTGTCCCTGAAGCTTGCCAACATCATGGCCGCATCCAGCCTCAGGATAATGTCCTCGTCCTTAAGAGCCCCCGTCCAGTACTTATCAAAGGATATCTGGCCAGCCAGGTCTGCCAGAGAACGAATGGTCCCGGTCTTTCTGAACGCCTCCAAGAAAGGAGCCGAGCTCCAATGGCCATGCTCTTGGGTAAACATTAGAAGGTCTGAGGCTGGTATTTGGATTTCCCTGGGAACTCGGATTTCATCATGGAATCGATAATCCGAAGCATACAGCTCCTTATCCCCAAGAACGAAATTAAAAGTGCCTCCCACAATGGCACCTACATACAGTTTAAGTACCTGACCGGGCGTAAGGCCAGGCATCGTAGATTTGGCGTAGGTCCCGCCGAGTGCTTCCCATTGAATATAAACGTTCAAAACAACGCTGCCGGCCGGGCAGGGGCTTTCTCCAACCTGAAAACCGGCATATTGAAATATCCGTCGCAGGCAATCCATATCAATGGGCTCGCCCTGAATTTCGTGCATTTCAAGTACGAATTTCTGTTCCATATTAAGGCAGAGAAATTTTGTGTTGTTTAGCGCGGAGAAAAAGGCTTCCCCTGGCTCGAATTGGGATCCGCGCCCTGGGACAGCCACGATAGCCAGCGCAAGCAAGATAACGGCCAAGCCGTACTCTTTATTGTTTCTTATGTTATGCCCCCACGGAGTGCCCCTCATGAAAGGAGTGGATTCACCATCGACCATCCCAGCGTGCTTCTCTTGGAAGGCCGGAAAACCACCCCTCCTTGAGGCATCAAAATAAAAGGATAAGAATTTCCTTTTTCCACGGCATGTTGAATTCCCCTTCCCAGCGCTGAATCTCCCCGCCTTTTCATGCCGGAACTATATCGTCG
>JBAVVA010000253.1:0-2991 GCA_049697055.1 Candidatus Aminicenantales bacterium | reverse complement strand
GGCCAAGACTATGTGGAAAGCGACCGGTACCTCGAGACCCGGCGCGGGTTCTTCTTCAAAGTTTCCTACCTGTGGCGCTACTGAGGAAGTTTTTGCGATTCTGCAAGACTCCCGGGTCAATATTTGCCGGCCGCAAGTTATCGGCTTTGATTTTTTCCCGGCTATTGAATCATACACAGTTATGGATTATTGTCGCTGTCATAGGCACTGGCGGCCGCGGTCAATGATCGCTCGCGCCAGGGAGGCCGAGTCTGGAAAGGAGAGGTGAGCTTATGGACAACAACAAACCCGCACAAGGACTACAGGTCAGGCTGGTCGGCTTGACCGATCCTTACAAGGGCCAGGTCTTTGTCATCGACAAGGAGGAGTTTATCATCGGCCGAACGAGCAGTTGCGACCTCAGCATGTCCCAGAGCACGATCTCGGGCCGTCACGCCAAAATCCAGAAGGTCGGGGACCATTACGAGATCTCGGACCTGCAGTCCACCAACGGGACTTTCCTCAACGGCCTTAAGGTCGAGCGAAAGCATCTACGGTCCGAGGACAAGGTCAAATTCGATCAGTTTGAATTCCAATTTATTGACCCCGCCGACGTGGGCCGCACCATGATCTCCCGGCCGGCGACGGCCGATGAAATCGCCAAGACCATGGCTCGGGACCGCGCCCCGCTGGAAGCAGCGCGTCCTCAGCCCCTGCTGGCCACTGCGAAGAAGGGGAGCCTGCTGGCCGGAGTGATCGTCGGGCTCTTGGTGAGCTTTCTCCTCGGTATAGTGGGGAATGCCGCCGTCGTCTTGCTCACCACTCAGCAGGTTGGCTTTTCCGCCCAAAACTTCGGAGCGCTCTTGAAATCCATAGCCTTTAGCTATCCGGTCGCGCATCTTCCTCAAATCTGGCTTAAACAGAACTGGTCGGATTGGCGCACGATCGTATCCATGGGCCTTATCGCCCTGGCCGTGCTTGTGGGCGGAATCCTGGTCCAGGCTATTGGAAAAAGAGCCCGCGCCGCCTCGGCCGTTGTCTTCAGCCTGTTCTATGTCATCGTGGCTGTTCTCCTCCAGTTTATCATCCTGAAATTCAGTATCCAAACTCTGCCGGGAATCTATCCAGCTCTTGGTCAGAGCCTTACAGCCTGGCCCAACTTTGCTCTGGCCGTCGGCCTGTTTTTCGCAGTCGTCCTGATTCTCAGCTTCATGGGAACTCTTTTCGCCAAGAAACGCTAGGCTGAAATCATAGGCTTGGCGATTGTTTTAGCGGCGGTCCTGTTTTATATTTTCCTTTGACGGCGCGCCCGTAGCTCAGTGGATAGAGTGGTGGACTTCGAATCTTGCTCTTGGTCGTGGGAAATCGAGCGTTATTGCTTTTAATATCAATGGTTTAAGATGGATTTCGTATCCTGGCCGACCCTTCAAATTTTGTTGATTTTTGCGGCGTTTTGCGGGCTTTGGGGCACCAGGAGGGCACAAAATTTAAAATCACTATCGGAATAATAGAATTAAGTGGACGTTCAATGGGGGCGAATAAGATTCCGGGATATGATAAATTATGTCGCGGGGACAAATCACGGAGGGCGGGTTCATGAAAAACGTTCACTATTACGGCTACAACCTTGACATCCTGCGGAAGCATATTCCGGAAGAAAGTGTTTTGATTCTATTGACAACGCTTGTTTCAGGACTTATATGGTACATAGCTTGATTTTGGCAGGGTAAGAGGGAATGTTTCGAATTCTGGAATACGCGGCAGGTATTGTTCTGCATGCAGCCCGGATATATTTATGCATGTCCAGCGGATAGCGGATGTGAGGAGGATGCATGAAACGCAAACGAATTGTGGGCCAGGTCGTCGCGGGAATCGCCTTCTTCATCCTTTCGGGCTCTTCCCGGCTCCTCGCCCAGGAAGAAGGCACCGGATTCTATCTTTCAGCTCAGACTGCCTTCTTCTCGGGATTGACCTTCCCCGCGTCCTATGATGAGGGTGCGCCGGTGGGAGGGGACCCCACCGGCTATATGTCATTGCGAACAACGACCTCATTGTCTTCCCGCGTCGGTCTTGGGCTTGCCCTCGGATACAGATCGGGGGCCAAGTGGCTGTGGTTGGGCGGTGAGGTAGAATTCGCTATGGCGACGGCGCCCAACGGTGCGGAGATCCTTTGGGTTCCAGTACGCAACGATTGGGGTTACGTGATAGGCAATGCTGAACGGTCTTTCACCCAGAGCGGAAGAAAGATTTCGGTCTTTGGAATCTCACTCGTATTTGGGACATTCCCCTTCGAGTCGTTCGACCTTGGTTTTAATGCCGCGATCGGAGTAGGCTACGGACGACACATTTTTCAATCGGAGGCGGCCATCGACGCCGAAAGCCGGGGAATTAGCATCGAATACATGAACGGTGGGTATGAGTTCGACTTTGGGAACTACGATGGGGGTGGGACCTGGACCAAGGGCTCGCTCCTCTACGTCGTCGGTTTTGGCTCGGAATTTAAGTTTTCCCGGTGCCTCAGCGTTCGTCTCGATTATAGGTATGCGGCCGGCTTTTTAACCCGAGATATGCCCGTCGGTAGCTATGCTTATGTGCCCTCGGTCCACTATTCTTACACAATGGGTAATAAGCTCATGGTCGGGCTGAACTTCCGCATTTAAGGACCGCCAGCTTAAGCACATTTAAGGCCTTATCGTGTTTTTTTTGCAGCATATATGTTGTTTTCAATAAGCCCCTGATTTATAGTTTTGCCACGCCCCAGCGCCCGTAGCTCAGTGGATAGAGCGGTGGACTTCGAATCCAAAGGTCGGGGGTTCAAATCCCTCCGGGCGCGCTCCCTATTTCTATATAAGATATTAATATTTTATTGGTAACGGGAATTCTCGGGACACGATACCAAATCAAGAGATTTGGTTCATGTCCCGGAATTCCCGCCCGTTCTATCGGCAATATGGTGCTCATTTGCACAGGCTCCGGCGCAATAGTAATATAAAGACAACAATGGAAAAGGGC
>JBAVVA010000252.1:0-8761 GCA_049697055.1 Candidatus Aminicenantales bacterium | reverse complement strand
AATCAGGCCTGGCTCGAGAAAAAAGCTCCCGAGGTTGAGGCCCGGATAAAAAAGATCAAGGGCGTCGTGGATACGTTTAACGGGTTGGTTTATACCGGGCCGACCATCAGCCTCCGCGTGCGGTCGCTCGACGCGCAGCGATTCGGCTTGACGGCCAACGACATCGCCCGGGCCGCCAATACAGCTATGCTGGGACAGACGGCTTCATCGGTCCTGGAGGGCGACCGGGTGGTTGACATCAGGGTTAAGGTCGATCCGTCGCACCTCGACCGATTGGCGAGATTGCGCGAACTGCCTTTACGGACATCGGATGGAGCTCTCATCAAGCTCTCTCAGGCGGTCGATATCGCCGAAGAGCCCGGCCAGCTCGAGCTCCGGCGTGAAGACTCGCGCCAGGACGTGGCCGTCACGGCTAGGCTGGAAGGCCGCGACATGGGCAGCGCCATGGCTGAGATCCGGGCCGCGCTGAGCCGGGACCCGAGCATCCCACCGGGCGCCATAGAGTACGGAGGCCTCTACCAGCAGCAACAGGAATCCTTCCGGAACCTGGTCATCGTCCTGTTGATGGCCATCTTCTTGGTCTTCACCGTCCTGCTTCTGGAGTTCGGCTCTTTCACCGAGCCGTTGGCCATCATCTTCGGCGCCGTGTTGGCCATGTTCGGGACCGTCCTGGCGCTGTGGATCACGGAGACATCGCTCAACGTCGTCTCCCTCCTGGGAGCTATCATCGGCATCGGAATCGTGGCCAAAAACGGCATCCTCATGCTCGATTTCGTGAAGACTCTCCGAGCCGAGGGCCTGGGCCTGGCCGAAGCGCTCGTCCGGTCGGGACGCCGCCGTTTGCGGCCCGTCCTGATGACCTCTCTGGCCGCGGCGCTGGGGATGCTTCCCCTGGCCTACGGCATCGGCGCCGGAGCGGATATGCTCAAGCCGCTGGCCATCGCCGTCATCGGCTCGCTGTGCATTTCAGTGCTGCTTTCACTCGTCGCCACGCCGACCGTCTATTACATCCTTCGCCGGGCGCACGAGAAAACACGGGGCTGAGGCCCGGCCTTTTTACAGTTCTCCATCCTTGACAAGGCGAAAGGCTTTCAAGTAAAAAATAGAGACAAGAAAAGGAAAATCGAGATGTTCGTTTGGGTCTTCCACCGGGTCACGGGTCTTTTGCTCATCGCCTTTCTGACCGTCAAGTTCCTGACCTCTTTCTTCCTGATGACCAAGAATCAGAAGCCCAACTGGGCTCTTCTTCTCCACACCAACCCCCTCATCGACACGGTGCTGCTCGTCTCCGTCGTGTACCACGCCCTATACGGCTTGCGCACGGTCATCCTCGACCTGGGCGTGCGCAAGGAGAAGCTGCTTTTCTGGATCTTCACTGTCCTGGGGTTCCTGATCAGCGCCGGCTTGCTGGTGGTTTACTTCACCCGGAATTATTAAATGTCGGCAGGCATCTCCAAGACTTTAAAAATATTAATCCCCCCTACCCCCTTGGAATCAAGGGGGCGAGAGGTTGGTGTCTTCGGAAAGGCCGGCGGAGGGGCAGTGACAGGACCCCTTTTCTTCTCAATAGCCGGGGCATGAAAAAGGAGATGCTCCGCGCATGATCCGTCACGACATCCTGATCGTGGGCAGCGGCCTGGCCGGGATGGCGGCCGCGCTGCATGCGGACCCGGGCTTATCCGTGGCCGTCATCTCCAAGGTCCATCCCCTCCGTTCCCATTCGGTGGCGGCCCAGGGCGGAATCAACGCCTCGCTGGGCAACAATCCCGACGGCCGGGACGACAGCGCCGAACGGCATACTTACGACACCGTCAAGGGCAGCGATTTTTTGGCCGACCAGGATGCCGCCGAGCTGATGTGCCGCCAGGCGGTGCCGGCCGTCCTGGAGCTGGAGCATCTTGGCGTCCCCTTCAGCCGTATTCCCGGCGGGCTGATCGCCCAGAGGCCTTTCGGCGGGGCGGGCTTTCCCCGGACTTGCTATGCCGCGGACCGCACCGGCCAGGTCCTGGTCCACACCCTCTTTGAGCAGGCCCTGAAGAAAGAGGTCAAGCTCTACAACGAGTTCATGGTGACCAAGCTGGTGGTGGAGGGCGGCCGCTGCTGCGGGGTGGTGGCCTACAGCTATGACCAGGGCGAGGTCGTGCCCATTGAGGCCCGGGCGGTCATTTTCGGCGTGGGGGGCTACGGCCGAGTTTACCTTCGCACCACCAACGCCTACACCACCTTGGGCAGCGGCATCGGCCTGGCCTTCCAGGCCGGCCTCCCGCTTAAGGACATGGAGTTCATCCAGTTCCACCCGACCTCGCTCTACGGCAAGAACATCCTCATCTCGGAGGCGGCCAGGGGCGAGGGAGGCTACCTGAAAAACAACCTGGGCCGAAGGTTCATGGCCGACTACGCTCCCTCGGCCATAGAGCTGGCCCCCCGGGACATCGTAGCCCGGGCCATCCAGACCGAGATCGACCAGGGCCGCGGTTTCGAGAACCGGTATGTCCATCTCGACCTGACTCATCTGGGCCGGGCCAAGATCATGAAACGCCTGCCGGCCATCCGCGACATCTGTCTGAGGTTCGCCGGCCTGGACCCGGTGGACAAGCCCATACCCATTGAGCCCGCTCAGCATTATTCCATGGGCGGCCTGGATGTGGATAACGACTGCGCCACGAAGGTGGAGGGCGTCTTCGCCGCTGGCGAATGTTCCTGCGTCAGCGTTCACGGCGCCAACCGGCTGGGCGGAAATTCGCTGCTGGAGACCGTCGTCTTCGGCAAGATCGCCGGCCAATCCGCATCCCGCTATGTAAAAGCCGGCGGAGGAAGCGGCCGCCGCGCTCATATCCGGAAACATGTTCAGGATGGGGTGAAGGCGGTCGAGTCTCAGATAGCCGGCTGGGAGAGACGGGATAAGGGAATTCCCATCCATCATCTCCTCCACAGGATGAAGGTCCTCATGTCGGACAAGGTGGGCGTCTTTCGAAATCGCCGGGACCTCCAGGCGGCGCTGGACGGCATCCTGGAGATGCGCGATGACTACCGACGGGTCATCCGCTCCGGACGGAACCGTCGCTACAGCCAGGAGATCGTCAACATCTTCGAGTTCGAGCACTCGCTCGAATTGGCCGAAGCCATCACCCGGGGCGCCCTCCGCCGGGAAGAGACGCGGGGCTCCCATTTCCGGACGGATTTTCCCAAGAGGAACGACAAGGATTGGCTCAAGCACACCGTGGCCGTTCTAAAGGACGGCCGAGTGCGGCTCAGCGACAAGAAAGTGCGGATCACCAAGTACAAGCCCGAGGAGCGCAAATACTGATATGAAATATACCTTCCGCATCTTTCGCTTCGACCCGGCGCGGGAGGAGGGGCCTTACTTCCAGGATTACCTCTATGAGCCGCAGGAGAGCAAAACGGTCCTGGAAGCCCTGATGGACATCCGCAACGACCAGGACTACGACCTGTCCTTCCGCTACAGCTGCCGCGAAGGCGTGTGCGGCTCGTGCGGCCTGGTCATTAACGGCCGGCTCGACCTGGCCTGCCGGACCATCCTGGAGACGCTCGGCTCCCAGACGGTTGTCGTCGAGCCGCTGCCCAACCTGGAGATCAAGAAGGACCTGGTGGTGGACATGGGGCCGTTCTGGGCCGCCCTGAAAGAGGTCAAGCCTTACCTTTTCCCGCCGGCGGAAGCCCCCCAACGCGAATTCAAGGTCGAGGACCGGCAGATGGAGAAGATCGACCAGTATGTGGCCTGCATCCTGTGCGCCTGCTGCTACAGTGCTTGTCCCGTGGTCGGCCGTGACGAGCGCTACCTGGGGCCGGCCGCCCTGGCCAAGCTCAACCGGTTCGTGCGCGACCCGCGCGACCGCCGGTCGTTTCGGAATTGGGCCGGGGTCAACGCCCAGGGCGGCGTCTGGTCGTGCGACACCGTTTTCCGCTGCAATGAGGCCTGCCCCCGGCAGGTCCGGCCCGCCGACGGCATTGAATCGCTGCGCCGGAGAATGGTCGTGGAAAAGATCAAGAGGGTCTTCAAAAAAGAAAAATGAAGCTTAAAACCTCTTTGTTCTCCCGCCGTCAGTTTCTGAACGGGCTGCTGGCCGGCGGGCTGGGGTCGCTGGCCGCGGCGCTCCTCTATCCGTTGCTCAGGTCCGTCCTCCCGCCCTACCGCGAACCGGATGAGGTCCGCCTCCCCCTGGCCGATTATGTGAGCCTGGCTCCGGGTGAGGCCAAGGGGTTTGCCTGGGACATCAAGCTTGGGTTCCTGAAGAAGAAGGCCGACGGCAGGCTGGCCGCCTTTGTCGGCGTGTGCACCCATCTCGACTGCAACGTGGCCTACCTTCCCAAGCAAAGGAAGTTCTTCTGCGCCTGCCATGAGGGCTGGTACGACGAGGAGGGCCGCAACATCTCCGGCCCGCCTCCTGCTCCCCTGCGCCGGCTGACCGTGGTGCTGGAGGGGGAGACGATTATCATCAAGAAAGAGGCCCCGGCGTGAACACGAGCAGGATGGGGACGGCTTTTCGGGCTTGGCTCGATGAGAGGTTGGGATGGGGTACGGTGCTGACCTTCCTTCGAGGCAAGAAGGTCCCCCAGACCCGCCACACGCTGTGGACCTACACCGGCAGCGCCATCCTGATGTTCTTCATCATCCAGGTCGTGACCGGCATCATCCTGGCCTTCTATTACCGGCCGACCCTCAAAGAGGCCAACTCCAGCGTGGCCCGCATCATGACCGAAGTTCCGCTCGGCTGGGCCGTCCGCTCTGTCCATTTCTGGTCGGCCACCTTCATGATCTCCTTCGTCTTCATCCACCTCGTCAGCATTTGGCTATTGAAATCCTATCGCCGGCCGCGGGAGATGACCTGGATGAGCGGCGTGCTCCTGCTCATCTGCACCATGGGCTTCGGCTTTACCGGCTACCTCCTCCCCTGGGACGACCTGTCCCTGGCCGCGACCAAGGTCGGCACCGACATCCCGCGGGCCATCCCGGTCATAGGCAATTTTTTCACCAAGCTGCTCCGCGGGGGCGAGGACGTAAGCGGCGACACCCTGACCCGGTTTTTCGGCATCCACATCTGCATCCTGCCCCTGGCCCTGCTGGCGGTTCTGGCCATGCACGTTTTCCTCATCCAGAAGCTGGGGATGAGCCTGCCGCTGGAGGCCGAGGTCAAGAAAAAACAGGTGCGCGAGCTTCCCTTCTGGCCGAACTTCATCTTCCGGGAGACGATCCTCTGGCTTGTCCTTCTGGGGGTCCTCCTCAGCCTGGCCGTCTTCCTCCCCCCCGGGCTGGGGCAGGCCGCCGATTTGCGGGCGCCCGCGCCCGAGGGCATCAAGCCGGAATGGTATTTCCTCTTCCTGTTCCAGACGCTCAAGATTTTCCCCGCTCATGTCCTTTTCGTGAGCGGTGAGACTTTGGCCGTGCTGTTCATCCTGGCCGGAGGCCTGATCTTTTTCTTCTTCCCCTTCCTGGATAACAAGCCGGCCTCACGGAAAGGGAAAATCCTGACCGGGGTAGCCTGGCTGTTTATCTTTTACGCGCTAGCTCTGACGATATGGAGTTTGCTCGATTGAGAACTCTGGCGGCTGGGATGCTCTGTTCTTTCTTGATGGTGGCCTTCCTCATGCCGGCTGTGTCCGGGCTCTGGGCCCAGGCCTCGCCGCTGCAGTCCCCGCCCGCGCCAAAAGCCTCCCTGAGCCCCAACCCTGCGCCTCCTTCCCAGGAAGTCGTTCCCGGACCCCGGACCCCCAAGGAGCGGATGGGAGTCTATGTTTTCATGGCCTGGCTATGGGCTTCCATTATTGTCCTGATTTTTATCCTGAGGGCCAAGGTCAGGGAAGCCGACCGCCTCTTTGAGGCCAGGTATTTTAAAGAGAAGCCTCCCAATACCTGAAATCGAGTTCTCTATTAGTTTTTCCGGGAGATTTTCCAGGGAAAAAAGCATCCAAGTTCCCACCTCCCTTGCGACTTTTTTCCCTATTCCTCCGTCTTTTCATTGAACACACATGGAAATGTTGGATAAGGAAAAACCAGCTCCGCCCGGAGAGCGGAACGGCCATCGGAGCCGCCTCAGGGATAAGTTCCTCAAAGGAGGGCTGAACGGATTCCTGGATTATGAAATCCTGGAGCTTCTCCTCATCCTGGGCACTCCCCGCCGGGACTGCCGGGAGCTGGCCCGCCGGCTCCTTCAGGAGTTCCGTACTCTGCGCAGCGTGTTCGAGGCGGATTGCCGCGAACTGCTGCGCATCCCGGGGCTTGGCCCGCGAAATGTGGTCGGGATCAAGTTCGTCCAGGAGGTCTCAGGCCGGTTCTTGCGGGACAAGATGTTGAACAAACCGATCACCCGCTCCTCCAAGGAAGTCTTCGATTATCTCTACCACAGCCTGCGCGACGTAAAGAAGGAAAAGTTCAAGGTTCTGTTCCTGGACACCAAGAACCGCATCATCGAGGAAAAAACGCTCTTCGAGGGGACGGTGGACTCCAGCGCCGTTTATCCCCGGGAAGTGGTCAAGGACGCCCTGCGCTTCGACGCCACCTCGCTCATCTTTGTCCACAACCATCCCTCGGGCGACCCCGAGCCATCCCCCAGTGACAAGCAGATCACCCGTGACCTGGTCTTCGCCTCCAAGGTTCTCCAGATCAAGGTCCTGGACCACATCATCATCGGCAACGGCAGCTACTACAGCTTCGCCGACCAGGGCCTCATCGACGACCTCGACACGCTTTTTTACGAATGGAACAGGAAAAATTAAAATTCAGCAACCTACTCCCCTATTTCATCCCTTGAAAAGGTTCTTGTCGCCTAAGGTTTCGGCCGGAGGCCTTTCCAGCTGATCCGCTCGTCCTCCGAAAAAAAGCGTGCCACGGATTGAATTTGATCCGGGCTTGCAGCTATGATGTGTGCAGAAGAATCAATCCACTCTGGAAGGAGATCCGCGATGAGCATGACTTTCAAAAGGGCTGTTTTCTTGGGAGCCGCCGTCCTGGCCATAGGGGCGGTCTTATCGCCCGGCCAACAGCCGATCCAGACCCAATCCCACAATATCCTGGACAAGGTCGAGGTTGACCTGACCAGCCTCGAGGTTCGGAACAACATCGTCACCGTGAAGTTCCGGATCCGGAACACGGGAGCGGCCAAGCAGGGGTGCAACTTCTCTTACAAAGATTGCTATATCATGGATGAGACCAACCAGAAAAAATATTTTGCCCTGAAGGATGCCGACGGTCTCTTCATCGCCGGACCCATGTATGACAATGCCGACGGGGGGAGGTTCTGGTTCGATATCGGGCCCGGCCAGTCCAAGGGGTTCTGGGTCAAATTCCCCAACCCGACCGATAATCCCAAGTCGATCGTCATCTCCATCTCCGACGTCTCCCCCTTCGAGGAGATCCCGCTCGGCCGATAGGTCGCCCCATGGCCAAGACGAGATCAGGCGCTGGCCTCATCCCGGCCTGGATTTCGGCTGCTGTTCTCCTGTTTGTTCTTCCAGGCCCGGCCCCGGGTCAGGAGGATGATATCGCCATCCCCTCCGGCGCCCACGAAAAAGCCGTCCTGGCGCTGAAGGCCCTCGGCCCGGACCGCGGGGGGCGGGCGATCCTCTCCCGGTCGGTCGCCATCCTCGGCCTCTCCAAGGAGGTCCGCGTGTCCCGCGTCGAGATTCAGAAGGCGCTCAGCGACCTGGGGGCGAAGGAGACGAAGACCGAAGTTCAGATCGAGCTGGCCAGCGACGTTTTGTTCGATTTCGACCGGGCCGACGTCCGCCCCGAATCGGAAGAAACGCTTAGGAAAGTCGGCCAAGTCATCAAAGCCTACCGGAGCCCGAACGTTGTCATCGTCGGCCACACCGATTCCAAGGGGAGCGAGGATTACAACCTCAAGCTGTCCATCCGCCGGGCGGATTCGGTCAAGGATTGGCTGGTCAAAAAAGCCGGCGTCGAGGCCGGAATCATCAAGGCGGCCGGGGCGGGAGAATCCAAGACGGTCGCTCCAAACACGAATCCGGACGGCTCCGATAATCCCGAAGGCCGCCGGAAGAACCGCCGGGTCGAGATCACCGTCCGGAAATCCTGAATCCACCCGGCCTGCTCCTTATCGATCCCAGGGAAATCGCTCTTCTCACGGGCGATAACTTCATCCTCCTCTACATATCAGGCGATTGTGCGGTATCGGCTTCTGCGCTAACATGAGTATAAAAATAATGTGGAGTCAGAAATGAAGCCGATCATTCAAATCGCTGGATCACTGGGTATATCAGCTGAAAACCTGGAGATTTACGGAGAATTCAAGGCCAAGGTCTCGCTGGCCCTGGCCACTGAGCCGGCCGATCTTCGCGGCAAGCTGGTCATGGTCACGGCCATGACGCCCACGCCGGCGGGCGAGGGAAAGACGACAACGGCCATCGGGCTGGCCGATGCCCTGAGCCGCTTGGGCAAAAAAGCGGCGGTCGCCCTGCGCGAGCCGTCCCTGGGCCCGGTCTTCGGCCTGAAGGGCGGCGCTACGGGCGGCGGCCTGGCCCGGGTCGTGCCCTCGGACGACATCAACCTCCATTTCACCGGCGACATGCATGCCGTGACCGCCGCCCACAACCTGCTGGCGGCCATGATTGACAACCGTCTCCACTTTGACGGTTCCTGCGGGCTGCTCGACTGCCGGATGGTCACCTGGAAACGGGTCATGGACATTGACGACCGGGTCCTGAGGGAGATCGTCGTCGGTATAGGCGGGCCGCTGCGCGGCATCGCCCGGGAGACAGGCTTCGACATCACCGCCGCCTCGGA
>JBAVVA010000251.1:0-2005 GCA_049697055.1 Candidatus Aminicenantales bacterium | reverse complement strand
CACCCGGACAGGGCCCGACGGGCGCTGGAAAAACTGGCCGGCCGGATGGGCCTGCCGGCCGAACGCCTGGCCGAGGGGGTTCTGCGGGTCGCCGATGCGGTGATGGAGCGGGCCATTCGGGTCATTTCCGTTGAACGGGGCTACGACCCGCGCGACTTCGCCCTGCTTTCCTTCGGCGGCGCCGGCGGCATGCATGCCTGCAGCCTGGCCCGTCGCCTCCGTATCCCGACGGTCATCGTCCCCAAGAATGCCGGCGTGCTTTCGGCCCTGGGCATGCTGCTCTCGGATGTGGTCAAAGACTATTCCCGCTCCGTGCTGCTCAGCGGGCCGGAAGCGCGGCCCGAACGGCTGGCCCGCCTTTTCCAGCCTCTGCTCAAAGCCGGCCGCCGGGACATGCGGGCCGAGGGACTTTCCGTTTCGCGGACCCGGCTCCTGCGCTCGCTGGACGTGCGCTATGTGGGCCAGTCCTATGAGATCAGCGTGCCCTTCGGACCCCGCTTGAGGGAAGCCTTTGATGAGGCCCACCTCAAGCTGAACGGCTATGCCGATAGGGCGCGGCCGGTGGAGGTCGTCAACCTGAGGGTCAAGGCGGCGGGGCTGACCGAGAAACCCGCCTTGCGCCGGCGCAAAAGGACCGCGGCTGAGGCTGAAGACGCGGTCCAGGAACGCCGGACCATGATTTTTGAAGGGGAGGCCTGCCGGGCTCCGATCTACAAGCGGGAGCTGCTTGGTCCGGGCAACGCCTTCCAGGGCCCTGCCCTGGTTTGTGACTTCGAATCCACCACCGTCCTGCCGCCAGACTTCTCCTGCCGGGTGGACGGATACCTCAACCTGATTGTCGAGCCCCGCCGGTCCTACGCTGGCCGGACTTTCCGGCGAGGGGGGAAACGATGAGCGCGCGCCGTGCCGTCCGGAGCGTCGATCCCATCGAGCTGGAGATATTCAAAAGCCTTTTCGTCTCCGTGGCCGAGGAGATGGGAGTGGCCCTTTGCCGGGCCTCCTTCTCGCCCAACATCAAGGAACGCCGCGACTTTTCCTGCGCTATTTTCGACGCAGAGGGCCGGACCGTGGCCCAGGGCGACCACCTGCCTGTCCACCTGGGGGCCATGCCCCTGTCCGTGGCCAGCGCCATCCGGAACGTCGAGATGGAACCGGAGGACACCGTCGTCCTCAATGACCCTTTCCGCGGCGGGACGCATTTGCCCGACATCACCATGGTCACGCCCGTGTTTCTGGGCGGGGGGAGCCGGCCGGCCTATTTTGCGGCCAACCGGGCCCACCATTCCGACGTGGGAGGCTCGGCCCCGGGCTCCATGCCCCTCGCTTCCGAGCTTTTCCAGGAGGGCCTCATCATCCCGCCGGTCAAGCTGGTGCGGCGCGGCCTGATCGACCGCGATATCCTGGCCTTCATCCTGGCTAATGTCCGGACGCCCGAGGAGCGAGAGGGCGACCTCACCGCCCAGCTGGCGGCCAACCGCATCGGCCGGAAGCGGCTGCTGGAGATTACGGACAAGTACGGCCCGGCTTTGGTCCGGGAACGGATGCGGGCCCTGCAGGACTATTCGGAAAGGATGATGCGGCGGGCCATCGCTTCCATCCCCGACGGCCGATATTGTTTCCAGGACTTCATGGACGACGACGGCCAGAGCGAAAAGCCCGTGCGGATCCGGGTCGAAGTGCGGATCAGGGGAAGCTCGGCCGCGGTGGACTTCTCCGGCACCGACCCGCAAACCGAGGGCAACATCAACGCCAACTATGCCATCACCCTGTCGGCCACGCTTTATGTTTTTCGCTGCCTCATCCCGGGCGATGTTCCCTTCAACGCCGGCTTGCTGCGCCCCATCCGGGTCATGGCCCCGGAAGGCTGCCTGGTCAATGCCCGCCCGCCGGCGGCCGTGGCCGGCGGCAACGTCGAAACATCCCAGCGCATCACCGACGTCCTGCTGGGCGCCCTGGCCCGGGCCGTGCCGGACCGCATCCCGGCCGCCAGCTCCGGCACCATGAA
>JBAVVA010000250.1:0-4848 GCA_049697055.1 Candidatus Aminicenantales bacterium | reverse complement strand
AGCTTTTTCAGGACCAAAGCCGGGTCAAAACTGACCTTGGCCTGGCCGGACCGGACCCTGTCCAGGGCGTCGATGATTTCGTCATCCAGGTCCCCTTGGCCGCGGCCGAGTTGCCAGAGCAAAAAATCCACGGCCTCCTGGTTCCCCACCCGGCCCAGAGCGGCGGCCATGTTTTTCCGCAGCTCCAAAGGCTCATGAACATCGGCCAAATGGTCGGCCAGGGTCCCCGCAATCCTGGCCCCGTATCTCTCCAGGGCCTCGGCGGCATCCTGCCTGAACCTGGGGTCGCCCAGCCGCCGCACCAGCTCGGGCACAAACTCCCGGCGGCCCGATCGTCCGGCGCTGTTTATGGCGTAGCGGACGACCTCGGCCGAATCGTCTGCCAGCAGGTCCTCCAGCCGCTGCACTAGGGGGGATTGTCCGGGCAAGAGGCCCAGCATCTTGGCGATTTCCATGCGGGTCACAGCGTCGGGGGCTTTTCGCTCCTCCAGAGTCCGCTCCAGGTAGCCCTGCATGACCTCCTGATAGACGTCCAGGGCCATGATCTCCTCGACATCGCGCTTTAGCGCCTCCTCCTCGGGCGCGCTGAACACTTGGGCCAGCGGCCCGGCCGACTCCGACTCGATCAAGCCAGCCAGGGCCGAGGGCCGCCCCTCCTCGGGCTCGGCCAGGAGAAGCGTTCTGACCTCGGGGGTCAGCTTGTTCTGCCGGATAAGCTCGTAGACATGCAGGGCGTAGAGCACCGGGCTCCGCCGCCGGCTTTCCAGCAGGTCGAAGACGGTTTTGGCGAAACCGACATCCACCTGCACCTCGACCAGACGATCCCCGCGGTCCCAGCGGCCGCGCAGTTTTTCCTTGATGAGGCGCACGTAATCGGAGCCGGCGCGGAAGTTGAGCCCGATCCAGGCCACCAGACAGAGGAGCGACAGGAAGCTGACTTTCAACAAAGCATGAGGCCAGGGCAGGGCCAAAGCCCCCAGCAGCAGAAGAGCTCCCATGGTCCTGGAAAGACGATTGAGGAACATGTCGATGAAGACCTTGGCCCGGTATTTCTGCTCGGGAGCCACCGGAAAATAGAGCAGTTCGCGGGCGGACTGGTTGACCGAATAGGACAGGCTTTTCTCGCTGCCCTTGAGGGCCACGGCCAAGGCCAGCACCGGCCAGGCCGTGAGGCCCAGGGTGCAGGCCAGGATGATTACCGGGTAGAGAAGGAGAATACGGCGTATTCCGTAACGGTCCACAAAGCGGCTGGTGCCCAGGAATTGGAGCAAGAAGGAGAAGACCAGCAGCCCGGAATTGAACAGGCCGAAAAAGGAGGTCAGGTTGCCCCTGACCGTCCTCTCGATGACGTGTTTGGACTGCCAGTCGATGAAGGTGGCGATCAGGCCGGAGAGCAGGACGATCCCGGCCAGGAGGCGGAGGTAACGGTCCTGCCGGACGGTCTGCAGGCCATCCCTGAAGCCCGCCTTCTCCTGACCGGCCGAACGGCCGGCCGTCTGGGCCGGACCGGGGGGAGCCTCAGCCGCCCGTTTTCTCTGCTCGCTATAGATCCGATTCACAACCGGGATGGCGGCACACAGCAGGCCGCCGCTCAGCCACAACAAATTGTAGGACCATCGATCGGCCAATACATAAGTCAGGAGGCCGCCTAGGATGCCGCCCAGAATACCGCCGCTGACGATGAAACCGATGAGCCGTTTGGCCTCCCGGGGATTGTACACATCATTGACCGCCATCCAGAACTGGGTCATCAGGACCACGGCCAGAACATTGGCCCACATATAGTAGACCAGGGCCAGCCACTTTCCGCTGCGGGGAAAAAGAAAAAAGAAGGCCGTGCCGGTCAGGGCGAAAAAAAGCAGAGTTGCGACGAGCAGCGATTGCCGCCTGACCCGGGCCTGGAGCCTGGCCATGAAGGCGGCCACCAGGGCGACGAAAAAGGTCGTGGCGTAGGCCAGGGGAAGGTTCTCCGAACCCAGCCGGTTGAGGAAGCTCGCGTCCCTGATGCTCTTGAAGATGGTGAAAGGCGCGGTAATGAGGAAGAAATAGAAGAAAAAAAGGAGTGCGGTCGCCTCCTCGCCGGGCTTGACCCACGGCAGGCGCGGGAAGAACCTTGAGGGCCGATCCATCCGCATCCTTCGCCTTTAGGCGTTCGGTCCGGCCCGGGTCTCAGTCCTTGAGAAAACTCTGCAGGGCCATCTCCTCTTCGTCAAAGATCTCCAGCACCTTGGTCAGCATGGTGATTTGGAAGATGAGATAGAGCTTCTTGGAAATCCGGGCGATTTTGAGCTTGCCGCCCAGGTTGTGAGTGGAGATGTAGCTGGCCAGAATCTCGCCCACCCCGAAGCTGTCGATGAACTCGACCTTTTCAAAATTGAGCAGGATGTGCTTCTTCCCGGATTCGAGCTGGTCCTTGACCAGTTGATGGAGGGTCAGGTCGGTGAAGTCGGAGCGTCTGATTTCCCCCTCGATATCGAAAATAACGATATCGTTCTTATCGCGTTTCTTGATGTCCATCGGTTGTCCCTACCCTTCGCCGGGAACGCTCGCCCTATGGAATGAGATTGGCGCTACCCTAGTTTTTACCAGAAGATGGCCGGCCTGTCAATCAGAAGGGAGAGGCATCCTTTTTCCCTTGATTTGAAGCGATAAGGCTGGGTCCTGTCGCGATGCATCCTCTGAATGTGCACATCATAATAACAGGCCGGGAAGATGGCCGGAGCGGTCTCGCTCCCCGGCGACCTTTCCGGAGACACCTTCCTTTCGCCCCCTTTATTGCCAAAGGGGGCTCTGGGGGTTTAATAGGGCTTTAAATAAATTTGGAGGTGTCTTCGGAATTTTTTCCCTGATGGTCGCTGCGACCGCTCTGGCCATCTTCCCTTTGACAAAAACTCATTAAATTTGATCCAGATACATAGGGATTAGCACCGCGCCACCCATCCACTTTGGTTCTCCGAATATTTCGCGGAAAAAAGGATGCCTTCAAAAGAGAGGGAAACTTGAACAATCTCCGTGGTTCTTCTAATATTTAGAAAGCAAATCTAGTGATCGGCTTATGAAAAGGACAGTCGGCCTCAAGATCCTGCTGGGGCTGTTTTGCCTCTGCCTGCCCCTGTGCGCCGAGATCCCCTGCGTTTGGACGGGCGTGGAAAGGGTCGTGGCCGTGGGCGACCTGCACGGAGACTATGCCAATTTCGTCGCCATCCTGGAAGGAACAAAGATTGTTGACAAAGAACTGCACTGGGCCGCCGGCCGGACTCATCTGGTCCAAACCGGCGACATCCTGGACCGGGGGAAGGAAGCCAAGGCAATCTTCGACCTCTTGATAAACTTGGAAAGAGAGGCTGAGGCGGCTGGCGGGCATGTCCATTGCCTAATCGGCAATCACGAGGAAATCAACATGATGGGCATCGCCTTCAGCTATCCCGATTATGTGACCGTAGAGCAGTTCAAGGACTTCCTGCCCGATGATTATAGACACCAGAGAGAAATCAAATTCCGGCAAAGATGGCTGGCCCAGAATCCGTCCCTGGCCCATGACAGTTCTGCTCTGTCCGAAGCTGTCGATGCCTTCTGGGCAGACGTGCGCGGCTCCGACAAGGACGCCCAGGCCCTCTATTTTGATTTTTTCCGTCAACACTACGGTCAATGGATCGCCCAACATAATGCCGTGATAAAGATCAACGAGACAGTCTTCGTTCACGGCGGCATCAACGAAAAGTACTCACTCCTGCCCCTGGCCGAAATCAACGATAGGCTGCGATCCGAGCTGCAGAATATATTGGCCGGCAGGGAATTTGAGCGAAAAATCATTTTTTACCCCGACAGCCCGCTTTGGTACCGCGAGCTGGCTCAGCCGCGGCAGAATGAGGCTATCTTTGAGGAAGAAGTGGACCTTATCCTGGCCAACCTTAAGGCCCGGCATCTGGTCATTGGCCATACTTACCTGAACTCCCCTTCGGCCAGGGCCATGAAGCGCTTCGGGGGGAAGGTGTGGGTTGTCGATACGGGCATCTCTGCCGTCTACGGCGGCCACCTGAGCGCCTTGATCATCGAAGGGGACAACTTCCAAACCTGGGGGGTAAACAATGGACAAAATTAGATACGTCGGGCCAGCCCTTCTGTTGTCGGCCGGAATCTGCTTGAGCCTGGCTTGCCGGCCGCGAACCATGCCCCTCCCGCCCACATCCGGCGATCTTCTGGAACGGTTCCTGCAGAGGGCGCCCGTAACGGCTGTGGACAAGGGCCTCGAGCTGGGCCGCTCCGGCGCCTGGCTCGTGACGCTCGATGAGGGAAAGAAAAAGCAGAGGGCTTTATTCAAATCCGTCCGGAGGCCGAGGCCGACGCTGATGCCCGACAGCTACACCTATGAGCTGGCCGCTTATGAACTGAACAAACTCCTCGGCTTGGAACTAGTGCCGATAACTGTGGAGAGGCAAATCGACGGCCGGAGCGGCTCCCTGCAGGTGTTCCTGGAAGGTATTGAAACCGAAAAGTCTAGGCTGCGGAAAAACCTTCAGCCCCCGGACCTGCAGGCTTACCAGGACCAACTCGAAGATATCACTCTGCTGGAAAACCTGACCTGTACCCCCCGGCAGGACCTGGGAGACATTCTGATCCAGACGGACACCTGGAAGGTATGGCGGGTGGATTTCGCGGAGGCCTTCATGCCGGCCAGGGAGCTCCAGCCGGAGCGTCTCATCCGGCGCGCCTCGCGAAGGTTCGTCACTGCCCTGCGCAACCTGGACGAAGCGCTGGCCAGGCGGAGGCTGGCCCGCTATCTCAATGCCTCCGAAATGGAGGCCTTGTTCAAACGCCTGCAGCTCATTCTCGACGAGATTGACCGGC
>JBAVVA010000249.1:0-41828 GCA_049697055.1 Candidatus Aminicenantales bacterium | reverse complement strand
TGGCGGACTCTGGAGCGGGCGGCGCAGCGGGCGCAGGAACTGGACGTCCGGAGCGTGGTGGTGGCCTCGACCTCGGGCCGGACGGGTTTGCTGGCCGTTCCGCTTTTTAAAGACCGCAACCTGGTCGTCGTCACCCATTCCGCCGGGTTCAGCCGGCCCGATTATCAGGAGCTCAAGCCTGAGCTGCGCCGGAAGCTGGAGGCGTCCGGCGTCCGGATCCTGACTTGTCAGCACGCTTTCGGCGGCCTGGGACGGGCGGTGCGGAAGAAGCTGGCCACCTATGAGCTCGAAGAGATCATGGCCTACACGCTCCGGGTTTTCGGCCAGGGAGTCAAAGTCGCCGTGGAGGTCGCCCTGATGGCCGCCGACGCTGGCCTCATTTCGACCCGCGAGCCCTGCCTCAGCCTGGGGGGCACGGGCGAGGGCGCGGACACGGCCCTCCTCCTCAAACCCTCGAACGCCCAAACGTTTTTCGATCTGCAAATCATGGAGATACTGGCCAAGCCCAGGCTGGGCTGACACGGCGGCCGGCGCTTGGCCAGGCCTTAGGACGACAAGGAGAGTGACATGAAAAAGAGCGCTCTGGTCTTAGCCGCCTTCTTGATCTTCGGCCTGGCGGCTTCCCCGGCCTTCGGCCAACTGGGGATCTACGCCGGCCTGTTCGGCGGCTTTTCCTCGCAGCATCTCAGCCTGCCCAATGTGGTTTTCGACGCTGACGGCGCTTTCGTTTACGGGGCCAAGGTCGGCCTGCAGGTCCTGATGGTGGGTATCGAAGCCAGCTGGTTTCGGGCCGTCCATAATATCAGCCTGCATGAGCTGGTCCTGCTCGACTGGAACGACCAGACCGTGGATTACAATTACTTCGGCCTGAACTTTAAACTCTATCTTTTCCAGGTGCTCATTCGTCCCTACCTCACCGCCGGCTTCGGCTACTACACGGCCAACATCAGCGAGATCGGCAATGACGGCAAGGGCGGCTACAACTTCGGCGGCGGCCTGGAGCTGGCCCTGGGCAGGAAATTTTCCCTGGGGGTCGAAGGCAAATGGCATCACGTCACCCTGGACGTCAGCCTTCTGCATCCCAACCTGGGCCTGGGCGACTTCACCCTGACCGGAGGGTTCAACATCCATTTCTGAGCCGGAAGATTGATGCCGCTCCGCTTGAACAAATTCATATCCCGGGCCGGGTCCGCCTCCCGCCGCGAGGCCGACCGGCTGATCGCCTCGGGCAAAGTCCGGGTCAACGGAGCCCTGGTCACCGACCTGGGGCGCATGGTGGATGAGAACAAGGACCAGGTGGAGGTCAACGGGAAACAAGTCAGCCTGCAGAAGGACTTGATTTATCTGCTCCTCCATAAGCCCGTCGGCTACCTGGTCACCCGGGAGGACCCGCACGGCCGGCCCACCATCTACGACCTCTTGCCCAAAGTGCGAACCGGCCTCTTTCCCGTAGGCCGCCTTGATTTTGACAGCGAGGGGCTCCTCCTCCTGACCAACGACGGCGAGCTGGCCTTCCGCCTGACCCATCCCCGTTTTCAAGTGAAGAAAACCTACTTGGTCAAGGTCGAGGGCGAGGCGGGGGAGGCCAAGGTCGCGCGCCTGGAAAAAGGAATCCGCCTGGAAGACGGGAAGACCGCTCCGGCCCGCATCCGGGTGCTGACCGCCGGTTCCGGCTCCAGCCTGCTGAGGGTCGAAATCCACGAGGGCCGCAAGCGCGAGGTGCGGCGGATGTTCGAAGCGGTCGGCCACCGGGTGACCATGCTCAAGCGCATCGCCTTCGGTGGCCTGGAGCTTTCGCCGTTGGCCAGCGGCCGCTGGCGGTTCTTATCGGCCAAAGAGGTCAGGGCCCTAAAGGAAAAGGTGGGCCTGAAGTCTTGAAGGACATGAGGCGGTGAAGCGGCCGGTCCGATGGCTGGGAGACATCCCCGGCCTCGTCCTTTTTGCCCTGCTCAGCCTGGCCATGACTTGGCCGCTCATCCTGCACCTCAACGACCATGTCCCCTCCGACCTGGGCGACCCCCTCTACACGGTATGGCTAGTGGGCCGCAACGTCCAGGCCCTGGAGGACGGCTCTCCGTTCGGCCAGGCCAACATCTTCTATCCCCACCGGAACACCGTTTACTACGGCGATGTGCTGCCCGTCCAGACCTTGCTGGCTTGGCCGATCGGGAGCCTGACCGGAAATTATGTGCTGGCCTACAACTTCCTCTTCCTCTTGTCTTTTTTTCTCTGTGCGGCGGGCATGTATGCCCTGGTGCGCCGCCTGGCCCAATCCCGGACGGCGGCCGTGCTTTCCGGCTTGATTTTCGCTTTCTGCGTTTTCCGCTTCGCTCACCTGGCCCATCTGGAGCTTCTCTTTTTCGCCTGGATCCCGCTTTGCCTTCTGTATCTGCACAGGTTTTTCGACAGCCTGGCCTGGCCTGACCTCCTGGCCGCCGCTCTTTTTTATCTGCTCCAGGTCTGGAGCTGCGCCTATTACGGCGCTCATCTGACCGTCTTCCTGGCGTTCGTCTTCATCTTTTTTATATTCCAGAAGCGCCTCTACCTGGAACCCCGCTTCTGGCTGCGGGCCGGGGTTGTGGCCGTCCTCTGCGCCGCGGTGCTGGCCTGGTATTTTCTGCCCTACATCCGTCTCCATAAAGCCATGCATTTCGTTCGGCCGCTGTGGGAGGTCGGACAATTCTCCGCCCAGCTCCAGCATTTCCTGGCCGTCCCCCAGCAGAACACATTGTGGGGACGTCTGTTGGGCAAGCTGGGCGGGCCCGAAACCCAGATCTACCCGGGACTCGTTCCCCTCTTCCTGACCCTGGCCTGGTGGTTCACCAAGCCCCGTCCCAGCACGGCCCGGCCGGCGGAGAAAAAAAGGAAACGGCTTTTCTTGTGGTGGGACGTCTTGAACAGCGTCTGGTTCGCCGTTGTCCTGGCCATAGGCCTGAGCGGCGGGTTCCGCTTTGACTTGGCCGGCCTCAGCGTCTCGGCCCGGCATCCGGAGAGGCCTTTCCTGGCGCTTCTTGTATCCCTTGCGCTCCGCGTCATCCTGGACAAGGAGCTCAGGCGGAGAAGGCTGGCTTCCTGGAAGGCCTGGCCGCCGCTGGAGAGGCTTTATTTTCTGTTCCTGGTCCTGTCCTGGCTTTTATGCTTGGGACCCCAGGTCAAAATTTTCAGCCGTACCTTGGCCCCGGGCCTGTACGGCCTGCTCTATGACTGGGTCCCGGGATTCCGGACCCTGCGCGTGCCGGCCCGCTTCGCGGTTCTGATGATGCTGGCCCTGGCCGTGCTCAGCGGCTGGGGCCTGGTGCGGCTCGAAGGGCGGTGGCGCGGCAAGCTAGGCCGAGCCGCTGTTGCGGCCGGGCTGGCTCTTCTGGTCCTGGCCGAAGCGGCCATGCTTCCCTTGCCCCTGGCGGCGGTCCGGGTCGGCCGGGACATCCCGGCTGTTTACGAGACCGTGAGGGCCTTGCCCAAGCAGACCGTTCTCCTCGAGCTGCCCATGCCCTCCAGCGATGCCGAGGAGTTCCGTGAGTCGCTGCCCATGTACTATTCGCTCTATCATCGGAAAAGGATCGTCAACGGGTACAACGGCTATGCCCCGCCCGGCTACCGCATCGTGCGCGAGGCCATGGAGGATTTCCCCTCGGCGGTGGCCTTCAAACTGCTGCGCGATCTCGAAGTGAATACCGTCCTGATCCATACCCGGGGCTATCGGGATGATTGGGGGAAACGGGCGGTCCTGGACATGAGCGCCTTCCCGGCAGAGGTTGAGCTGGTGACCCGGACAGCCGAAGGAGAGCATCTCTACGGAATTCGGGCCAAGGCCCCGGAGATGGGGGAAGTTCAGCCGGCCCCGCTCGCTGTCCGCGGCGATCCTCGCCGCTGGCGCGCTTTTTCGAACCGGAATCCTCAATTGACCGGGTTGGCCTTCGACGGCCGCGAGTCCACTGCCTGGACGACGGCCTATCCCCAATTCCCCGGAGATTTCTTTGAAGTGGACCTGGCCGGGGAACTGGAAGTGGAACGGCTGGAGATGGACCTGGACGGCGACCCGCTCGATTTCCCGCGGGGGTTCGTGCTCGAGGGTTCAACCGACGGCCTGACCTGGCGCCGTCTGGCCGAGCGCCGGAGCTGCTGGCCCGAGATCACGGCCCGTTCCGTCGAGGATTTTTCCAGCTATAAGGTTATGGTCTCTTTTAGGCGAGAGCGGGTCCGCCGTTTGCGTCTCACTCTGACCCGCGGCCATCCCCGGCACTGGACGATCCGGGAATTGCGCTGTCTGGGCTGAGGCCGGGCCGAAGCCTGGCTCCGGCTCTTTCAGTCTTTTTTTTCTTCAGTGAATTCCTTCCAGCTCTGGGCCAGCCTCTGCAGCTCTTTGTCCACCAGGCCGTGGACGGTTCCCGGCTGGAAGCTTCCGTCCGGGTTCTGGAGCCCCGCCTGCCGGCCGGTCAGAATCTCGATCCCTTCGTCGATGCTCTTGACCGGGTAGATGTGAAATTTGCCCTTGGCCACCGCCTCCACCACATCCGGACGCAGCATCAGGTTCTGCACGTTCTGGTGGGGGATGATGACGCCCTGAGTGCCGGTCAAACCTTTGGCCCGGCAGACTTCATAGAACCCCTCGATCTTCTCATTGACCCCGCCGATGGGTTGGATCTCGCCTTTCTGGTTGAGCGAGCCGGTGACGGCGATGTCCTGCCGGAGGGGAAGGCGGGACAGGCTGGACAGGATGGCGTAAACTTCGGTGGAGGAGGCGCTGTCGCCGTCCACTCCGCCGTAGGACTGCTCGAAGGCGATGCTGGCCGACAGCGAAAAGGGTTTGTCCTGGGCGTATTGACTCCGCAGGTAGCCGCCCAGGATGAGGACGCCTTTGTTGTGCGTCCGGCCGCTCAGGTCGGCCTCCCGTTCGATGTTGATGACCCCGGCCCGGCCGACCGAGGTCTTGGCCGTGATGCGGGTGGGCTTGCCGAAGGCGAACTGGCCCATGTCGTAAACCGAAAGTCCGTTCACCTGACCGACCACTGCGCCTTGGGTGTCGATCAGGATCGTCCCTTCCTCGATCATTTCTTGGACCTTGTCCTCGAGGAGGCTGACCCGCTCGAATCGCTCGTGGACAGCCTTCTCGACCTGCTTCCGGGAAACGGACGTCTTGCGCTCCCGGACCGCCCAATAGGCCGCCTCGCGGATGACGTCGGCCAGGATGTGGAAACGGGTGGAAATTTTTTTCTGGCGGCCGGCGATCCGAGTGCCGTATTCGATCAGGGCGGCGATGCCGTCCCGGTCGAAGGGCGGGAGGTTGTCCTCCTTGCAGATCTTGCCGATGAAACGGGCATAGTCGTTGATGGTCCGTTCGGTCTTGACGACCTCCGAATCGAACTCGGCCTTGATCTTGAAAATCTTCTTAAAGTCCTGGTCCATGAAGTAGAGCAGGTCGTAGATGTCGGCGTCGCCGATCATGACCACCTTGACGTCGCACTTGATGGGCTCCGGTTTGAGGCTCTTGGGCAGGAACAGGAACAGGGAGGAGTAATTCTGCAGCTCGAAGCTCTGGTTGCGCAGGGTCCGCTTCAGGGTGGCCCACACGCCGGGCTCGACGATGGCGTCCAGGGCGTTTATGACCAGGTAGCCGCCGTTGGCCTTGAGGAAGGAGCCGGGCTTGATCCTGGTGAAGTCCGTCTGCAGAGAGCCGAAGGCCCGGCCGGAGGCCGCCTCGATCGAGCCGAAGAGGTTGGTATAGGTGGGGTTGTTTTCCATGACCACCGGGGCCAGCTTGAGCTCGGAGTTGTCGACCAGGAGGTTGACCCGGTACTCCAGGAAGGGGTCGCCGGCCATCTCTTTTTCCTTTTCCTCCCTCTTCTGGTTCTTGAACAGCTCGATGTTGCGGGCCAGGTTTTCCTCGACTTCAGTCAAATAATCCTGGACGGCCGGGGCGGGGAATTTATCGCGGATATCTTTGACCGCCGCCTTGATGATGGGCGTCAGGGACTCCTCGTCCAGGCTTTTAAGCTTGAGCCGAGTCTCCTCCTCGATTTCGCGCAGGCTGCCGAAGATGGCCTCCAGCTTGTCCGACAGCTCTTCGTATTTCTTCTTCAGGCGCTCCAGAGTGTCGGGCGGAAGCTTGCCCTCTTTGATCAGACCCTCGACCTTGGCGAAGGGGACGGGCGCGCCGTCGATGACCGGCACCAGGTCGGGCTTGACGAACAGGCCCATCTGGACCTGGATGACGGAGAACCCTTCCTGGGCCACCTTGTTTTCGAAAGCCTGCAGCATCTCCCGCTGTTTCTCCTGCTGGCTTTCGATGATGTGGTCCCGCGCCTCGAGATAGTGCTTGCTCTTGAGCAGGTCGGGGATGTTGGCCTTGAGCATGTCCACCAGGTTCTGGATGACGGCCTCGAACTTCTTGCCCTGGCCGGCGGGAAGCATGATCAGGCGCGGCTCATCCTCGTTCTTGAAGTTGTTGACATACAGGATGTCGTCGGGGACCTTGTCCACTTTTTCCAGGCGCTCCAGGAGCTGCTTGATGGTTGTGGTCCGCCCCGTTCCGACCATGCCGGTGATGAAGATGTTGTAGCCCAGGCTCTTGATATCCAGGCCGGTCCTCAGGGCCCGCAGGGCGCGCTCCTGGCCGATAATCTCATCGCTGGGTTCGAGGTCGGCGGTGCTGGCGAATGGAATTTTGGCCGGGTCGCAGGTCCAACGCAGCTTATCGGGGGAGAGCTCCGCAAAGGGGGTCTTGGTTTTTGGTGCCATGGGCTGTCTCCTTATGCTACTCATACCATATTCCCTTGCAGCGACTCAACCCCGGGCCCGAGAGCTGAAAGACTTGGCGGTGCCCGAGTTTTTTGAGACGGAGGGCTTTGTTCGACGCCTCTCTTCTTGGGCCGGAAACCGTCCCTTGACAAGGCCATTAAGACACCTCATTATACACATAACGAGGTGTATAAATGAGGACAAATATCGTGATCGATGATCAATTGCTGGCCGAAGCCCTCAGGCTGTCCCGGTCGAAGACCAAGAAAGAAGTCGTCCATAAAGCCCTCCTGGAGTTCGTTCGGAACAAGAAAAAACTCAACTTAAAGGAACTGAAGGGCCGAGTCCGGTTTGCTGAAGGCTATGATTATAAAAAGATGAGGTCCTGATGATCCTGGTTGATTCATCCGTCCTCATCTCCTATTTCAAGGATGAAGAGAATCCGGCCACCCGGGCTTTTCAGGAAGTCCTCCATCGAGACATCCTCTTTGGGATTCACCACTGGATTTATCTTGAGGTCTTGCAAGGCAGCCGGACAGAGAAAGACTTCCGGAAACTGAAAAGATATTTGGAAACGCAAATCTTTTTTGATGTGACCAAGGGGAAAGAGTCCTATGCTGAGGCGGCCCGGATGTTCTTTGCCCTGAGAAAAAAAGGCTTGACCATAGGGAGCACCGCCGACTGTCTGATCGCCAGAGTGGCTATTGAGAATGATTTGTATCTGCTTCATCGGGATGAGGATTTCATCCGGATCAGTCGCCATTTTCCGCTGAAATTATGGAATATCGCTTAAGTGTTTCCCTATAGGCTGATTGCTTATTATTTGTCTTTGGGCTTATGTCTTATTTCTGTGTTCAAAGCCGAGAGTCGTTGGAGATATCTATTTATGGGTGCCTTAATCTTGTTTTATATATTCCCTTTATTTTTCTCATTGTTGCCGGCAGATGCGTTATTTTTTTCCAGGGTCCTTTTAGGGATTATTTGCTACTTTTACCTTAAGTGGATTGGTTTTCATATTAAGTGAAAATGGCGTGCAAAATAGGCCGGATTTTGTTAAAATGATCGAAATTTTGAGGAACAGACAATGGACGGAACAGTAAGCGTCCGAAAGCTTATCTCCAAAGCGGACTTCCGGGACTTTTTGGCCCTTCCCTGGAAGATCTATCGCGGCGACCCTAACTGGGTCCCGCCCCTAGAGAGCGAGATCCGGGAGAAAGTGGACCGGAAGAAGAACCCCTTCTACGAACACGCCGAGCGTGAGATCTTCCTGGCCTTTCGCGCCGGCCAGGTCGTCGGCCGCGCGGCGGCCATGCTGGACCACAACCACAATTCTTTCCACAACGAGAAGGTCGTCTTTTTCGGCCTCTACGAGAGCCTCAACGACCTGGAGGCGGCCCGGGCTCTTCTGGAAGCCGTCGCGGATTGGGGCCTCGGGCGGGGCATGACCGAGCTCCGCGGCCCGGTCAACATTTCCCTGAACGACGAATGCGCTTTCCTGCTGGAGGGGTTCGACTCCCCCCCGGTGGTGATGATGCCCTACAACCCGCCCTACTACCTGGAGCTGATGGAGAAGTGCGGCCTGGTCAAGGCCAAGGACCTCTATGCCTTTTTGATCAGCCGCGACCACGAAACGACCCAAAAAGTCCAGGGCCTTGTCGCCTCGATCCGGCAAAACACCACCGTGACCTGCCGCTCCTTCAACATGAAGAAGTGGGCCGAGGATGCGGAGAAGGTCAAGGGCGTCTATAACAACGCCTGGGAGAGGAACTGGGGGTTTGTGCCCTGGACGGAGAAGGAGATGGAGCACACCGTCCATAAGATGGTCCAGATGGCCGACCCGTCCATCGTCATCCTGGCCGAGGATAAGGGCCGGCCGGTGGGGTTTGCCTTCGGCTTTCCTAACTACAACGAAGTCCTGCGCCATCTCAAGGGCCGGCTGACGCCGCTGGCCCTCCTGAAGTTCCTTTATTACAAGAGGAAGATTCAAGGCATGCGGGCCCTGGTCTTCGGTATTCTCAAGGATTACCGGCAGAGCGGGGTCAGCTATCTGCTGTACGACGCGCTGGAGCGGAACGGCCGGGCCCACGGCTACAAGTGGTGCGAGTCGTCCTGGACGCTCGAAGACAACGAACCCATCAACCGCTTCAACGCCTCCATCGGAGGGAAGGTCTACAAAAAATACCGCATTTATAAAAAACCCCTCGCCTGAGCCGTCCAGGGGCGGCGGCCGGGGAGGGGAAAAAAATGGGAAAAGGAGTGAACGTGGAGTTCAATAATCTTCTGGTCAAGGTCGAGGACAAAATCGGCTGGGTCATCGTCAACCGGCCGGACAAACTCAACGCGCTGAACTGGCGGACGATTGAGGAGCTTCGAGCGGCCTTCACCGCCCATGCCGGCAACCCCGAGGTCAGGGCGGTGATCCTGACCGGTTCCGGGGAAAAAGCTTTTATAGCCGGGGCCGACATCAGCGAACTGGTTGAGCTGGATGAGGATAAGGGCCGCCGCTTTGCCCGGATGGGGCAGAATGTGTCCGAGCTCATCGAGTCGTTCCCCAAGCCGGTCATCGCCGCCCTCAACGGCTTCGCCCTGGGCGGAGGCACGGAGTTCGCCATGGCCTGCCATGTCCGGATCGCCTCGGCCAACGCCAAACTGGGGCAGCCTGAGGTCAAGCTGGGCCTCATACCCGGCTACGGCGGCACGCAAAGGCTGGCCCGGCTGGTGGGCAAAGGCCGGGCTCTGGAGCTTCTCCTGACCGGCCGGATGATCGACGCCCAGGAGGCCTATCGATTGGGGTTGGTCAACGCCGTAGTCCCGGCCCAGGACCTTCTGCCGGCCTGCATCAGCCTGGCCAAGGAAATGTCGGCCAACGCGCCCCTGGCCCTAGGCTACGCCATCCGGGCCGTCCAGGACGGCCTGGACCGGCCTCTGGCCGAAGCCCTGGAAATAGAGGCCAAATACTTCGGCCAGGCCTGCGCCAGCGAGGACAGCACCGAGGGCACTAAGGCTTTCCTGGAAAAAAGAAAGCCGAACTTTCGAGGCCGCTGAAGGAACTCATAAGGCGGTCGACGAGGAGGGATGCGCATGGAGACCTATCAGGGAAAACTGCAAGCTAAAGGGCTGAAAATCGGGATCGTGGTCAGCCGGTTCAACAGCTTCCTGACCGACCGGCTGCTGGAGGGGGCCCTGGACGCCCTGGACAAGCTGGGCGCGGAGCCGGCCGACATCTCCGTTTTTAAAGTGCCCGGCTCGTTTGAAATCCCGATGGTGGCCAAGAAACTGGCCAGATCCAAAAAGGTGAGCGGCATTGTCTGTCTGGGGGCGCTGGTGCGGGGGGACACGCCCCATTTCGACTACCTCAGCGCCGAGGTCACCAAAGGACTGGCCCAACTGGCCATGGAGGAGATGATCCCGGTCGCTTATGGCGTCCTGACCGTGGACACCGTCGAGCAGGGCATCGAGCGGGCGGGGACCAAAGCGGGCAACAAAGGCTGGGATGCCGTACTCTCCCTGGTGGAGACTCTCAACCTGTTGAAGATTGCGGGCCTGGGATAAGAGAGACGGCCGCCCATGGGCCTTCGCCGCAAAGCCCGGGAAGCCGCGCTACAGCTTCTGTATCAGCTTGAGTTCAAAGCCTCTGACCCGGAGGCGGCCCCCCGGAAATTCTGGGCGGCCAGACGAGCGCCGGGGGCTGAGAGAGAATACGCTGACCATCTCTTCCGCTCGGTGCTCGGCAGGCAGGCTGAGATCGACGGGCTCATCCAGTCCGTGTCTAAAAACTGGCGGGTGGACCGGATGCCCCTGGTGGACCGCAATGTGCTCCGGATCGCCGCCCTGGAGCTCGTCCAGGAAAAGACGGCCCCGGCCGTGGTCATCAATGAGGCCATCGAGATTGCCCGCAAGTTTTCCAGCGCCGAGTCGGCGGCCTTTGTCAACGGAATCCTGGATGCGCTGGGCCGGAAGATCGGGCTGTCCGCGCCGGCCGGCCATGAGAAGAAGAATGAACAAGCAAAAAGACAAACCCGCTCCCAAAAAACCGGAGAGGGCCGAAGACGAAAGACTCCCTGATCAGGAAGCGGCTCGGGCCGAAAAGCTGGAGAAGCTTCGGGAGGAGGGGGTTGACATCTTCCCCCGCCGGGCGGAGCGAACCCATTCCGTGCACGATATCGTTTCCGCTTATTCTTCGCTGAGCAGGGAAGAACTGGAGGCCAGCCCGGTCGCGGTTGAAGTCCCCGGCCGGATCCTGTCCATCCGGCGCATGGGCCGGGCCACTTTTTTCCACATTTCGGACAGCCGCTCCCGGCTCCAGGCTTATATCCGGGAGGAGTCCGTGGGGCCCGACCTTTACCAGCGTTTCTCCCTGTTGGATATCGGCGATATCCTTTCGGTCAAGGGGCGTCTGTTCAAAACCAAGACCGGCGAACTGACCGTCCAGACCGAATCCTTCACCTTTCTGGCCAAGTGCCTGCACCCGCTGCCGGAGAAATGGCACGGGCTGCAGGATATCGAGCTCCGTTTCCGGCGGCGGTACCTGGACTTGATCATGAGCCCCGAGGTGGGCGAGGTCTTCCGGCTGCGGAGCGCGATCATCAGCCGGGTGCGGCGTTTTTTCGACGAGCGCGGCTATATCGAAGTCGAGACGCCTATGATGCATCCCATCCCGGGGGGCGCCTTGGCCAAGCCGTTCAAGACGTTCCACAATGCCCTGGGCCTGGACCTCTACCTGCGCATTGCTCCGGAGCTGTACCTCAAGCGTCTGGTGGTGGGCGGCCTGGAGCGGGTCTATGAGATCAACCGCAATTTCCGGAACGAGGGCATCTCCTCGGAGCACAACCCCGAGTTCACCATGCTGGAATTCTATCAGGCCTATACTGATTACTTGGAGCTGATGGATTTGACCGAGGAGCTCATCGTCGGCCTGGCCCGGGAGCTGCTGGGAGGGGATGAGCTCCGCTTCGGCCAGGACCTCATTTCCCTGCGGCGGCCCTGGAAACGGCTTAATTTCCGGGAGGCCGTCGAATCTTCGAGCGGCCTGTCGCCGGGCAAGCTCGACGACCCTGGCGCGGTCGTGGAAATGGCCGCGGGCCTGGCTCCCGAAAAAAAACCGACCACCTGGGGCAAAGCCCTGGACGTCCTATTCGACAAGCTGGTCAAGCCCCGGCTCATCCAGCCCACCTTCATCATCAATCATCCCCGGGAAATCTCGCCCCTGGCCAAGAGCTCGCGGGACAACCCGGAGGAGGCCGAGCGCTTCGAGTTGATCATGGGCGGGATGGAATTGGCCAACGCCTTCAGCGAGCTGACCGACCCGGCCGAGCAGAAGCGGCGCTTCGTCGAGCAAGCCGGCGAACGGGCCCGGGGGGATGAGGAGTCCCATTGGCTGGACAACGACTACGTCACCGCCCTGGAGTACGGCCTGCCGCCCACCGGCGGCGAGGGCATAGGTATCGACCGCCTGGTCATGCTTTTCGCCAACCGGACCTCCATCCGCGAAGTCATCCTTTTCCCCCTGCTGCGTCCTAAGGCCTGAGCATCATGGGCTTCGAGCTGTTCATCGCCCGCCGCTACCTGACCGCCAGGCGCAAGCAGGCCTTCATCTCCGTCATCACCTTCATCTCCGTCCTGGGCATCATGATCGGGGTGGCGGCCCTGATCATCGCCGTGGCCCTTCTCACCGGTTTTCAGGGAGACGTCCAGAGCAAGATCCTGGGCGCCACCTCTCATCTTATGGTCTCCGACATCACCGGCCAGGGAATGGCCGATTTCGAGGCGATCTCGGCCAAGCTGAAGAAAATCCCGGGCGTGAAGTCGGTGACCCCGGTCGTTTACAACATGGCCCTTTTCTCCGGCCTCTCCCGCAACGCCGGGGGCGTGCTCAAAGGCCTGGATTTCGAGCAAGAGAAAAAGACCTCGGCCTGGCTCAGGAAGCTGGCCAGCGGCCGGCTGCCGGAGGCGGGCGCAGCCCGGGAAGGCATCCTCCTCGGCCGCGACCTGGCCCTCCAGATCGGAGCCGTCCCGGGGGATGTTCTGACCGTTTACACTTCAGCCGCGCGCTTGACTCCCATCGGCCAGGTGCCCAAGCTCAAACGGTTCATTGTCACCGGCATCTTCGCCACCGGGCTCTATGAGTTCGATTCCACGACCGCTTTCATCTCCCTGGCCGCCGGCCAGAAGTTCTTCGGCATGGAAGGCCGGGTGAGCTATCTCCAGGTCATGATCGACGACATTTTTCAGGCTCCCCGCCTGGCCGAGGAGGCCAGCCGGCTCCTTCCCCCCTCGGCCTACACCACCACCTGGATGGACCTCAACAAGTCGCTTTTTTCCGCCCTGAAATTGGAAAAGACCATCATCTTCCTGACCATCACCCTGATCGTGGTGGTGGCCGCCTTGAACATCATCGCCACCCTGATCCTGATGGTCATGGAGAAGACCAGGGACATCGGCATCCTGCTGGCCATGGGCGCCACGCCGCGCCACATCCGGCGAATCTTCTTTCTGCAGGGCGCCATGATCGGGCTGATCGGGACGGCCGCCGGAACGGCCCTCGGCCTGGCTTGGTGCTGGCTGGCCAATACCTTTCAACTCATTCACCTGCCGGTGGACATCTACCAGATCTCCTTCGTTCCCTTCCGCCTCCGGCCGGCCGAACTAGCCTTGATTATCGGCGTCTCGCTGCTGATCAGCTTTGTTTCCACCCTGTTCCCCGCCCAGCGGGCGGCCAAAGTGGACCCGGTGACCGCCTTAAAATATGAATAATATTCTCACCGTTCGGGACCTGGCCAAGGACTATCCTTTGGCCCGGGGCGTCTATCCTGTTTTCCGCGGGCTCAGCTTCGAGGTCGGACAGGGTGAGGTGGTGGGCATTATGGGCGTCTCCGGCGTAGGGAAATCCACTTTGCTCAACCTGTTGGGCGCCGTTGACCGGCCGACCGAAGGCCAGATCATTCTCGACGGCCAGGATGTGTTCACCCTGCCGCCAGCAGCCAGGGCCCGGCTCCGGAACCTGAAGATCGGCTTCGTCTTCCAGTTCTTCCATCTCCTGCCCGAGTTCTCGGCCCTGGAGAACGTCTGTTTTCCGCTTCTTATCGGCGGCCTTTCCTGGGCCGAAGCGCGGCCCCGGGCCCGGCGTCTCCTGGAAGAGGTCTTGCCTGAGAATAAATTCGATAAAAGGCCCAGCCAGCTTTCCGGCGGCGAGCAGCAGCGGGTGGCCATCGCCCGAGCCCTGGTCAGCGGACCCCGCCTGCTCCTGGCCGACGAGCCGACGGGCAACCTCGACTGGCAGACGGGCGAGCGGATTATCCGGCTCATCCTGGACCTCCACACCCGGCGCGGCCTGACTTCGATTATAGTCACTCACAGCGAAAAGGTGGCTTCTTTCTGTCACCGGCTGTACCTGATGGAGTCCGGCGGCCTGAAACCAATTTCCCTCCGCTAGAGTTTACTGAAATGTGTCGGACCCGACCCTGGGCGGCGCTTTCGGCTCGAGTTTTTTCAGTAAGGAGCTGGCCGATGCGGTAGCAGCGACCATCAGGGAAGGTTTAGCCTTCCCGAGCCGGCTTCGAAGGAACCCCGTTTTGCGGGGCGCCGAGGATGTTTGAGCATCTTGATGATCTGGGAAGAAGGTTTTGATCCCAATAAGCTGGCCTGAAAAGCCGAAATCAATGGTGCGAGTTCCGCAGGCGCTGAGAAGACGGCAAGGGAACGGCGTTAAAAACCTTCCCGGGAGCGGGATCGCACCGGGCAGCTCCTCGAACCCGGGTGGAAAAAACACATCTATTATGGTATAAGGAAAAAGCCATGAACAAGTTCGCCTGCATCGTTGGCGCCGGCCTGCTGGCCTTGGCCCTGTCCCTGCCTCTCTTCGGCCAGGAGAACATCGAGAAGATCGAGATCGTAGGCAACGACCGGGTCTCTCAGGAAACCATCCTCTATTATATTTCCGCCCGGGAAGGCGACCCCATGGATGAAAATCAGCTCCGCGGGGATTTCCATGTGCTGTGGACGACGGGCTTTTTTTCGGATCTCAAGCTGGAACGACTGCCGGCGGCGGGGGGTGTCATCGTCCGCCTTACGGTTAAGGAGAACCCGGTCGTCCGGGCCGTCGTCTACAAAACCGGCAAGAAGGTCAAGGAAGATGACATCACCAACAAACTCAAGGAGAAGGATGAATACATCCTGCCCTATTCCTACTACAACCCCTACAAGCTGCAGCGCATCCAAGGGACCATCCAGGACCTGTTGATCGAAAAAGGCCTGATGGCGGCCAAGGTGGATCTGTCCGAAACGGCCAAGGGCAAAAATGAGATCGAGATCCAGTTCAAGATCGAGGAGGGGCCCAAAATCCGGGTCGGCCAGGTGGTTTTTGAAGGCCGGACCAAGATAGCGGCCAGCCTCTTGGAAGAGGCCATGAAAACCAACCAAGGCCACAGCCTCATGTCCTGGATCTCCGGCGCCGATGTTTATAAACTGAACAAGGTCCAAGAAGAACTGGCCAACATCAAGAAGAAATTCCAGGAATTCGGCTACATGGAGGCCACCATCGGCCAGCCGCGGCTGGAGGAGTACACCCGGCGGACCATCTTTCCCTTCTTCAAGCAGCAGAAGATGATGAAGCTCATCATCCCGGTCAACACGGGCTATATCTACCGGGTGGGCCAAATCAACATCGAGGGGTCCAAGGCCGTCGCCGTTCCGCACCTCCGGGCCATGGTCGCCTGCCAGGCTGGGGATATTTACACCACCAAGATCAGGGAAAAGGCGGTGGAGAAGATCGGCGAGCTGTACCGGAACGGAGGTTTTCTCTACTGCCAGGTCATGCCCGTGGAGAGCCTCGACCCCAAGAATAAACTGGTCAACGTCACCTTCAACATCTTCGAGGGAGAGGTCTGTTACCTCAACCGCCTGGAGTTTAAGGGAAACATCTACACCAAAGACAAGGTGATCCGCCGCGAGATGTTCCTCCGCGAGGGCGACCGGTTCAGTTTTGCCCTGTTCAAGGACAGCCTGCTGCGGATGAGGCAGCTCGGCCTGGTGGATCTGGAAGGCGAACCGGACATCAAGCCCGCGGCCCAGAGCCCCAGCCAATTCGACGTGACGGTCAAGGTCAAGGAGCTGCAGCGCAACAACATCCAGTTCACCGCCGGCTACAGCGGCTATGAGGGGGCCTTCATCGCCCTGACTTACGAGACGGTCAACTTCCTGGGAGCGGGCGAAAACCTCAACTTGACTCTCCAGCACGGCAAGCGGGTCAAGAATTATATGTTCGGCTTCCAGGAACCCTACGTCTTCGATTACCCCATCAGCCTGGGCTTCAACATCTACAACCGCTACATCATCTATCCCTACCTCTACGACCGCAAGGGCAAGGGCGTGGACCTCATCTTCGGGGCTCGGCTCTTCGGCTACTGGCGGACAAATGTCACCTACACCTATGAAGATGTCGAAATCAAGCTGCCCACCGAGGAGGGCGCGGTGGCCACGACCGTCGACCCCATCTACTATTCCCTCTACGGCCTGGGCAACTACAAGATCAGCAGCATCTCTCCCACCATTTATTATTCCACGGTGGACAGCCCCCTGACTCCCAGCCGGGGGACGATGATTTTGGCCTCCTTGAAGTACGCCGGGACCTTCCTGGGCGGCGAGATCGACCTGTACCGGCCGCGCCTCGAGTTCACTCACTGGCAGCCCATCTTCAAAAGCCAAAGCCTGGGCTTTCACGCCGAATACGAGTTCGTCCGGCCCCTGGGCCAGGCCCAGGTCCCCTTCTGGGAGCGGACCTACCTGGGCGGCGAGCGGAACATTCGCGGCTACGAGATTTACACCATCGGGCCGCGCAGTGCCGAAGGGACCAACATGGGAGGCGAAAAGTCGGTCGTCTTCAATGTCGAGTACAGCATCGCCGTGGGCGGGCCGCTGTACTTGATCCTGTTCTACGACCGGGGCAACACCTGGCTTAATGCGCAGAAAATATCTTGGAAGGACATGTACTCCTCGGCCGGGCTGGAGGCTCGCATTTTCGTCCCGGCTCTGCGTATTCCCTTCCGGCTGATTTTTGCGTATAATAATCGGAAAATTTATGAGAGCGACAGCAATTTCGCCTTCCGCTTCGCGATCGGATCGACGTTCTAGAGGAAGCGCGATCGTCCGAGACGGTACAAGGAGGTATTGACCATGAAGAAGATCATGCTCGTTTTGGCCCTAGGTTTTTTCCTCTCAGCTATCCTGGCCGGCGCCGGGTTCGCCCAGGGGAACAAAATCGCGGTCATCAACTCTCAGGAGGTCCTGGAGAAATCTGTTGAGGGCAAGAAGGTCATCGGCCGGCTGCAAGAACGGGATAAGAAAAACCAGACAGACCTGGCCCGCCTGGACGGGGAAATCAGCCAGCTGGAGACCCGTCTCAACACTCAGCGGCTGACCTTGAGCGAGGAAGCGGCCCTCCAGATCAACTCCGACCTGGATAAAAAGAGGAAAGAGCGCCAGCGCTTTGCCGAGGACGCCGTCCGGGACATTCAGGAGCTTCAGTTCCGGCTGTACTCCAAACTGCAGGGCGAGCTGCTGCCCATCATTGAGCAGCTGGGCAAGGAGAGAGGCTTCGAGATTATTCTCGACCTGACCAAGAGTGGGGCCGTCTTTTTCAGCCCGGCCATCGACATTACCCCCGAGGTCATCAAGAGGTACGACGCCAGCAAGGCCGCCGCACCCGCCCCTAAATGAGCCTGGCTATGACCTTCTCCATCGAGCAGATCATCAACTTCCTGCCCCACCGCTACCCGTTTCTGCTGGTGGACCGCGTCCTGGAGATGGAGAAGGGCAAGCGCATCATCGGCCTGAAGAACGTCAGCTGCAATGAGCCTTATTTCCAGGGTCATTTCCCCAACCTGCGGGTCATGCCCGGCGTGCTGATCGTGGAAGCCCTGGTCCAAACAGCGGGCATTCTCGTTTACAACTCCATTCCCGATCCTCAGGACAAGCTGGTCTTCTTGAGCAAAATCGACCGGACCAAGTTCCGCAAGCCGGTGGTGCCGGGCGACCAGTTGCGCCTGGAGGTGGAGATGCTTAAGCTGAAGAGCCGCTTCTTCCAAATCGCGGGCAAGGCCTATGTCGGGGAGACCCTGGTGGCGGAAACGGAGGCCATGGGGTCGCTGGTCACTGTCGAGGAGCTGCATGAGCGGCCTTGAGCCGTTCGTCCACCCCACCGCCGTCGTCCATCCCGGGGCCCGATTGGAGCCGGGTGTCTGGATCGGCCCCTTCTGCCAAGTGGGGGAGAAGGTTTCCCTCGGCCGCAACACCAGGCTCGAGTCGAGCGTCTTCATTACCGGCCTGACCTCCATCGGCCCCGACTGTCATTTCTCCCCTTATTCGGTCATCGGCACGGAGCCCCAGGATGTCTCCTACCGCGGCGAGGAAACGCGCCTGGAGATCGGCGGCCGGAACGTTTTCCGGGAGTTCATGACCGTCCATCGCGGATCGCCCAAGGGGGGCGGCCTGACCGAGATCGGGCAGGGGAACTATTTCATGGCTTACTCCCATGTAGCCCATGATTGCCGGGTGGGCAATGAGACGGTCTTCATCAACGGCGCCACCCTGGGCGGCCACGTGACGGTGGGCGATTTCGTCATGATCAGCGGCGTCTCCGCCGTGCACCAGTTCTGCCGCATAGGCCGCTACGCCTTCATCGGCGGCTATTCCGTCGTCACCCAGGACGTCGTCCCCTTCAGCAAAATGGTGGGCAGCCGGCCTTTGCGCCTCCTCGGGCTGAACCTGGTCGGCCTGCGGCGCCGGGGATTCTCCAAAGAGCGGATCCAGACCCTCAAGGATATGTTCAGGCTGCTGTTCTACTCCGAGCTCAACACCGGCCAGGCCCTGGAGCGCATCGGTGCGGAGATTCCGGCCGGCCCGGACCGCGACGAGCTGCTGTCCTTTGTCCGCGACTCCAAACGCGGAATTGCCCGCAAGGTGACCAGCCCATGGGACGACGAATCGGAATGATCGCCGGGTCGGGCGCGTTTCCCCTCCTGGCTCTGGAAGAAGCCTTGCGGAGAGGATGGTCTTGTGCGGTGGCCGGCATCCGGGGGGAGGCGGCGGCGGAGCTGGAAGGGAGGGCTTCGGATTTCGCCTGGGTCGAGGCCGGCCGTCCGGCCGAGGCCCTTTGTTTTTTCCGGGAGAAGAGCGTGTCCGATATCCTCCTGGCGGGCAAGGTCGATGCCCGGGCTTATTTTCGGCGGGAGGAGCAGAGCCGGGGAGCGGGGGAGTGGCTCCGCTCCGCTGCGGACGGAACCCCCACGGGGCTCATTCAAGCCTTTATCCGCTATCTGAGCTCCGAGGGGTTGAAGGTCTTGGACCCTGGGCCGTTTCTAGCCCCGTTTTTCTGCCCGGCCGGTGTGCTTTCCTCTGAGCCGCCCACGGCCGCGGTGCTACAGGACGCTAAGTTCGGCTGGGGGATTGCCCGACGCCTGGCCGACTTGGAGGTCGGCCAGACCGTTATCATCAAGGATAGAGCCGTGGTGGCCGTGGAGGCGTCCGAGGGGACGGATGCCGTCATACGCCGGGCCGGGGAGCTGGCCGGCCGGGGCACGGTGGCGGTCAAAGTGAGCCGCAGCCGGCAGGACCTGCGGGCGGACGTGCCGGCCATCGGCCTGAACACGGTCCGCAGCCTGGCCCAGGCCGGGGCCGCGGCCATTTGCCTGGAAGCGGGCCGGGTGGCTTTTTTCCAGAAGGATCAGGCGCTGGAGCTGGCCGGCCGCAGCGGAATCATCATTTTTGCCAGAGAATAGGGAGAAAGGTATGGTCAAGGTCAGGGTGGGCATCATCGGTGTCGGCTACCTGGGCACCCAGCACGCCCGGATCCTGTCCTATCTGGAGGAGGCGGAGCTCAAGGGCGTAGCCGATGTGCAGTTCAAGAAGGCCCTGGAGATCGGCAACCGCCACGGCGTGCAGTACTTTCAGGACTACCGGGAAATGTTGGATGATATCGACGCGGCCATCGTGGCCACCCCGACCTCGGAGCACTATGCCATTTCCCTCCACCTGCTCAAGGAAGGGAAACACGTCCTGGTGGAGAAGCCCATCACCGAGACCGTTGAGCAAGGCCAGGAGTTGGTCGAGGTGGCCGAGCGGAACGGCCTGGTCTTCCAGGTCGGCCATCTGGAGCGTTTTAACCCGGCCGTGGAGGCCGTGGAGAACATGATCTCCGAGCCCAAATTCATCGAGGTCCAGCGGCTGGGGTCCTTCTCCGCCCGCTCCCTCGACATCGACGTCGTGCTCGACCTCATGATCCACGACCTGGACATCATCCGGGCCATGATCAAGGACGAAGTGAAGACCATCCGCTCCTCGGGCATCCATGTTCTTTCGGACAAGATAGACATCGCCAACGCCCGGCTGGAGTTCCGCTCAGGCTGCATCGCCACCCTGACCGCCAGCCGCGTCCATCAAGGCAAGGTGCGCAAGTTGAGGATTTTCGAGCCGACCTCTTACTATTCCGTCGATTATATCGACCAGGACGTCAAGGTTTTTCCCCTTCACGGTGGGCCGGCAGAGATCAAGACTCTCAAGATCCAGAAGGAGGAGCCCCTAAAGAGGGAACTGCAGAGCTTTCTCCGCTGCCAGATTGAAGGACGCTGCGGCAAGGTTACCGGCCAGGAGGCTCTGGAAGCCCTTAAGCTGGCTCACGCCGTCCTGAAGGAAGCCGAGGTTTAGCCGAGGCGCACCCAGCCCCAGACTCAGCGGATCAGCTTGACCGGCCGGCTGGGAGGGGGAACCTCGGCCAGCTCCATCTCGTTGAGAACGGCCAGCTTGGGCCAAAGATTTTTCTTGATGTTGCCGGACTGAAAGATGGCCTGCAGGTTCTGCAGCCCGTTGGGCTTCACCAGCCGCAGCCGCACCGGCTGCCGGTTGAGGTAGCGCGGGTCGTTCAGGTCGCGGAAGGACCGAACCATGTTCTGGAAGCTTGGGTCATAGGTACTGAAGCTCGCGGCGCCGCTCAAGGCGGTGAAAGAGTAGATCATCCCCCCCTTGCGCACAAAGGACAGCCTGAGGCGGAGAGTATCGGCGTCCTTCTGGGGGATGTCGTAGAGTTGGTGGTAGGAGGACAGGCCGTTGATGACCAGGCTCTGCTCGTTCAAGAACTGCCGGTTCTCGATGGCCTGGGCTTTCTTGGAGGCGTAGTCCTTCAGGCTGTCCTGACTCTGCTCGGCCTCCAGGATGAAGGCTCCCTGCTTATCGGGGGAGATGATGGTCACCTGGCTGGGCGTGTTGTCCAGCTTCCAATCGGCCGGGACGGCGAAGGTGAAGTGCATGGTGGGATGGTAAAAGGCGTTGCTCTCCACATAGCCCTGCCGCGGGTCATCCCCGTAGACGATGTTGTTGACCTGGCCTAGATACTCGTCCCGCTTGAAAGCCAGGCTGCTGTCGGTGGGAAGGAGAATTTTGGTTACGTTCTTGATGCGCTCGGCCTCCAGGGGGTGGGTGGACAGGAAGCCGGGCAGGCTGTGCCCTCCCTGCAGGTCGCCCAGCTTCTGTAGGGAGCCGAAGAAGCCGATGATCGGGCCGGGGTTATAGCTGGCCTTGCGGGCGTATTCCACGCCCAGAGCGTCGGCCTGGCGCTCGTCGTCCCGGCTGAACTTCAAGTACAGGAGCTGGATGCCGATGCTGGCGATGCCGGCCAGCTCGGCGAAGGTGTCGTTCAGGGCGCTGCCGATGGCCAGCCCGACTTGGATCAGGATGAGCTGGCTCATCTTCCTGACGCTGTGGCGGGCATTGACGTGGCCCAGCTCATGGCCCAGGACCGCGGCCAACTCCGCCTCGGAGTTCATCATGGCCAGCACCCCCCGGGTGACGTAGATATACCCGCCCGGCACGGCGAAGGCGTTGACCACCGGCGTGTCCAGAACCTTGAAGCTGTAGCTCAGGTTGGGACGGTGGGTGATGGGCACCATTCTCTGGCCGACGGCGGTGACGTAGGCGGTCAGGGCCGGGTCGTTGTATATCCCGTACTGCTGCTGGATCTCGGCATCGGTCTCCTTGCCCAGGGCGATCTCGCCCTCCTCCGAGATAAGGCTCAGCTCCCTCTTGCCCGTGACCGGGTTGATGGCGCAAGAGCCGGCAAAAGCCGCCAGGACGAAAAGGGCCAGGAAACGCACCCAGTTCTTTTTAGTATTTTTCATGGCGCTGAGCCTCCTCGGCTAAACCCGGCCGTTACTGCTTCATCTTGAACAGCGAATCCTCCAGGCCGGAGTTGAATTTGACCGAGCTGATTTTGATACGGATGAACTCCACTCCGTTCTGATAGATGGTCAGGGAGCGAGGGGAGGGGATACCGTCTGTTGTTTGGTAGTCCTCCATGACCGTCTCCCCGTCCACTTCGCCGCCCATCATGTCTAGGGTCTTGCCTTTGGTCTTGTAGAAAAGGTAGGTCTGAGGGTCGAGGTATATGGCGACCGTGTAGCCGTCGGCGTGTTTCTGCAGTACGACGATATAATCCTTGTCATTGACCTTTTCCGTTTCCTTCAGCTCATAGGTGATGCCTAAGGTCTCCGGGGCGAAAAGGGACGTGTTGCCCAGGGCGCCGCGCTTGAAATAGAGCGCCTGCTGTTCGGACATGACCTCGGTGGCCGCGGTCATGGGGTTGGTCGCCCAGGCGGTCTGGCCGTCGAAGGCCTGGGTGATGAGATAACCCTGGGCCTCCATGTCCATGCGCATGAGGTTGGGCTCTTTGTTGTACATGGTCATGCTGCCCGACATCCCCATCTGGACCATCTCGAAGCTGCCGGTGGTGGTGGTGTCCTTGATGGCCTCCAGGGCCTTCCGGCCGCCCTGGGCCTGGATCATTTTGTCCAGAACGTCTTTGGCTGTCTGGGCCGAGGTGGGCGCTATGATCAGCGTGGTCGCCAGCAACACGAGAATCAAGCCGCTCAATGTTTTCTTCATGGGATTCTCCTCCTCAGAAAAAATATTCCGAAGCCGGCTAGGGGCCGGCTGCCCTATTTTCTATCGAGGCAGCCTCCTCGCCAATCCGGCCGCAGCTATTATACTGAAAAAATCAACGGGTTTGAACAGGAAATTCAGGCATCCTGCTGTTTAAAGATATTGACAAGGATATCTGAGGAACGTTATATTTATTATAAGGTTGGGGGATGTGCTTTTCAGCGATAAAATAAAAAAAATTATTGACGAGCCAGAGTGAATCCCTTTCCCCGAAGAAGAAGGAGGGGATTATGAAAAAAAAGCAAAGTCTGCTGATCTCATTTCTTATCGGCCTGGCACTTCTCGCCGGGACGTCGCCCCTCAGCCGGGCTGGTGAACTGAAACTTGGGCTGAGGATCTCAGGGGGGATGGCCTATTTCAATCTGGGGGACGTCAATGCCTACATTCGCAGCCGTGCCGATTATTATAGGGAAGAGTCTAGGAAAGCTGGATATCCTTTATCCGGAGACCTTCAAAGCCTCCATCTCGGGCTTGATTCCAGTGCGGAACTCCTTCTATTCCTAGCTCCACGTTTAGCCCTCAGCCTGGGCTCCGGGTATATCTTGGCCAGCGCCGGCAAGGGCGGTGGAGGCATGACTGTCAAAGAGACATATGAAACCATACATACGACTAACGAATCGCGCCTCCAAGCTGTCCCGGTCACCCTAGGCCTTTATTATTTTCTTCCCCTGGGAGCCGGCTTGCGCCTGTATGCCGGTGCCGGAGGCTCCTTTTATGCAGCGAAATGGACGAACACTCATAAAGAAGACTGGGATTATGGATACTCGGCCGATTATCAGGAAGACAACGGACAGGGGATCGGATTTGGCGGCAGCCTGGGAATTGAATTCAATGTGGCACCTGCCCTATTCGTGTTTCTTGAAGGATGGGGACGATATGCCAAAATCGGCAATTTCAAAGGAAGGGCTGAATATACATCCGAAGTGGAACACTTTGTTTGGAGCGGAAAGCTTTATTATTGGGAATCTTATGAGTGGTGGACAAATCGCTGGTATTCATGCTTGGGCACGGAATCCGAAAAGCCATCGGCAAGCTGGTACAGAAATATCCGGCAGGGCTTTGTAGATCTTTCCGGCTTCGCCCTCCACGCCGGTTTGAGAATCCGATTTTAGAAAATAGCTTCATTTTGAGCTGGGGCCCGGAGCCAAGCTGACTTTGGCCCACAGCTTCAGTTCTTTCGGCGCTTCCGGCATCATCCAGCCGCCGCCTGATCCGCCCGGCCCGGGCCCTCCGCCCATGGGGGGCCTCAGGCCTCCCCCCGGCATTCCGCCTCCCATCCCTCTCATCCCTCTTTCCAAGTTGATTTTTGGGGATTCGAGCCCCAGACCGATGATCTTTCCCGGCAGAGCGCCCACCGCATAGGGGTGCTGTTCGCTCTGAACAAGGGGTATTTTGAGTTCGTAAACAAGCAATCCGCTGGAGGGGACGAGGCTGATTTCGATCCCTATGGCCTCTGACAGCGGCATTCTCTTGGCCTCGTTCTTGCCCGGTCCGAGGATTTCCAGTTCCGTCAATGTTTTTTTGATGAATTCCTGCATCTCTTCCTCATCGGGCTCATCTTCTCTCCCATAGCGGTCTGGCCCAAAGGGTTCCGGCTCCTCCCCGCGCTTCTCTTTATCAAAATTTCTTTGTCTCCCGATCGGGAATCTGATTCCAAAAGTCTTTTTGCTTCCGCCGGCCGGGTCAAACCATACCGTAAACCCCTGCCTCAAGAGGTTTGCCCGCAAAAAAGGGCTATCGGCTACCAGGCAGGCATAGAGGTTGGCCTCATCATTGAGAAAGCCGACCAAAATGCCTGCTTTTTCAAGGTAGATCATGGCATCATGCCATTCGGTACTTTTCCCGTCGATAGTGATCTCCTTGTTCCTCCAGCCGCTTTCGAGCTCAAGCACCTGGCAGCCGGCCAGGGAGAGCAAAGAGGCTGAAAATAATAAAATGAACCATACCCGTGGGCGGCCAAAACATTCAGTGTGCATGTCAGACCTCTCCTCTTAATGGAAGCTGATTCTATAAACCGAAGATGGGGAAAAATCGTTTCAGCGGGTGTGGCTGTTTTCCAACTGCTCCAAGTTGTAGGCTACGGCATAGCTCACTAAAAAATTGCTGAGGAGGCTGAGGACCCAGGCCATGGGTTTATCCGTGTCATGGATGCTCTGGAAGGACAGGCAGCTCATCAAGGTGAGGCCGATCTTGAAGGCGGCGAAGGCATAATCATTCTTGACCAGGGGCCGGAAGAGAGGGCTGACCGCCTCCAGGCCCAGCTCCTTGACGATTTTTTTGGTGGTGAGGTAGTCGACGATATTCAGGCCGACGAAGCTGAGCAGGGAGGCGGTGAACAGGGAATTCTCCAGGACGGCCCAGCCTGAACGAGGCCTGAAATTTCGGCTGATCCCCGCGGGGCCGTCGAAGAGCAGCGGGGCCCGGCTGGGGCCGGCATAGACCGGGGAAGCTGGGTCCAGGGACAGGGGGAGGAGGTCGGCTTCGGTCAAGGGGGCGGAGGCCGGAGGAATAAAAGTGAAGAGGAGTAGTTTTTGTTGTTCCTCCTGGCCGAGGGGAGTGGTTTCGGCTTGGCCGGCAGCGCTTTGTCCGGCCGCGACAGCCTGGAAGAGATAAAGACAAGAAAAGGCCAAGAGCAGGGGGATGAGCCCGGCCTTCCTTGGATCTCTTTTCACTCTGTTTCCTTTTTCTGGCTCGGCTCTTTAGTCTAACAAAGGCGGCTCCGGAATTAAAGAATTAAGACCCCGTCGCCTTGAGGGCATTTTTATTGTATGATGGCCGGTCCATGAAACAACAGATGAACGGCGGGCCGACCGCCGACGGAGTCCCTTCAGTCCCGTTGTCCCGGCGGTTCAGCCTGGAAAAAACCTTTTCCGCGCTCAAACACAGGAACTACCGGCTCTATTTCTGGGGCCAACTGGTGTCCTTGTTCGGGACCTGGATGCAGATCACGGCCCAGGGCTTCCTGGCCTACCATCTGACCCACTCGGCCGCTTTCCTGGGGACTATGGGCTTTGCCGGCGGCGTCCCCACGATGATCCTCATGCTCTACGGCGGAGTGGTGGCCGACCGGATCGATAGACGCAAGCTGATGCTGCTGACTCAGGCGGCCATGGCCGCCCTGGCCTTTCTGACTGCGGGCTTGACTTTCACCGGGCTGGTCCGGCCCTGGCAGCTGGTCCTGCTGGCCCTGAGTTTCGGCGTGGCCAACGCCTTTGACGCGCCCGCCCGGCAGTCCATTGTGGTGGACCTGGTTGAGCGCAAGGACCTGACCAATGCTATCGCCCTCAATTCGACCATGTTCAACGCCGGGGCAGTGGTAGGCCCGGCCGCGGGAGGCATCCTCTACGCCCTGACCGGCCCGGCCTTGTGTTTTGTATTCAACGGGCTGTCGTTCTTTGCCGTCATCGCCGCCCTGCTGGCCATGCGGGTCCACCCCAGGCCTCAGGGGGCCCATCGCTCCTCGGCCTGGCTGGAAGTCAAAGAGGGGATCAAGTATGTCTTGGGCCACTCCATTATCCGGACGATCATCTTGCTGATCCTGTTCACCGGCTTTTTCGGCTCGTCCTTTTCCACGATCTTTCCCGCTTGGGCGGTCAAGGTGCTGGGCCGGGATGCCGCGGCCAACGGGCTGCTGCACGCGGCCCGCGGAGCCGGCGCCTTGCTGAGCGCCTTGGCCATCGCCTCCCTTGGACATTTCCATTTCAAGGGCCGTCTCCTGGCGGCCGGGAGCTTTGCTTTCCCCGTGCTGCTTTTTCTTTTTGCCATGGTCCGCGCCTTCCCGGTGAGCCTAGTGGTCCTGGTCGGCGCGGGGGCGGCGGTCATCCTGGTCTTCAACCTGGCCAACGCCCTTGTCCAAACCTTGGTCGAGGACCGGCTGAGGGGCAGGGTGATGTCCATTTACAGCCTGACCTTCTTCGGCTTCATGCCCTTGGGTTCGCTGTGGATCGGCCTGGCTTCAGATAAGTTCGGTGAGCCGCTGGCCGTAATAATAAACGCTGCACTCCTCCTCGTTGCCACGATTGTGATCTTTTTCTATATGCCGGCATTGAGTAGACAAAAGTAAAAAATTGCTATATATTATTTGACAAAATCATGAAAATACAAAATATAGTGGTTAGAAAAAAAAGGGTAGCATAGATAGAATATTTTTCTTGACAGGACCAATCTTGTAGTTTTATAATTACCTGCAGAGTCCATCCAGCGAGTCAGCGATGAAAATCCATGTTAAACATTATAAATATTTTATAGCCCTTTTTGGGGCCTTTTTTCTGTTCGCCGGCCGACCCGTGGAGTTCGGCCTGGAGAAGAGCTATTTCCAGGGTTACTCTATAGAAAAGCCGGTCATCCGCGTCGGAATCGGCGTTAACCTGAGCCGCATTAATATCAAGTCTTCGTCCGGGATGAAGATCTACCGCCAGGACTCAAGCTTCACGCTCCTGGCCCAGGATGTGAACGAGGCCCAGGTCAAAGGCTATAAGGAGAAGCTGAGCGAAAAATTCCTTATCCAGGCCGGCCAGGCCCTGAAAAGCGAGGAGGCCCAGGGCCTTGCCCAACAAATAAGAGATAAGACCGGCTGTTCCGTGACCGTGATCGAGGACCCGGAATATCCTTCCTTGGGCCATTTTCAGGTCAGGGTGGGGGATTTCTTGACCAGGGGAGATGCCCTCCGGTCCGTCAGCCAGCTCAACCGGCTGGGCTATAAAGACCTCTGGATCATCAGGGAAGAGGTCACCGAGAAAGAATCTCATCCCCTCTGGATCTTAATCAATGACCGGCTTATTTCCTTAGCTGAAAATACTTCTCTGTTTTTCATTCCCCTAAGCTCAGAAAGCTATCTCTCTTACGAGGGCATCAGCTATCGGGGCGTCCTGGTGGTCAGAAACAGCCCCGGAGGAGTGGTCCTGATCAATATCCTCAACCTGGACGATTACCTGAAGGGCGTTGTGCCCAGCGAGCTCTCCCCGTACCAGTTTGGTGAACTGGAGGCGCTCAAGGCCCAGGCTGTGGCGGCCCGAACCTACGCCCTGAAGAATATGGGCCGCTATGAAACTTTGGGCTTTGACTTGGACGATTCTCAGTCTTCCCAGGTTTATAAAGGACTCCAAGCTGAACATCCTCTCAGCAGCAGGGCTGTAGCGGAGACTCGCGGGCTGGTGGCCCGCTACCAGGGCCAGCTCATCAATGCTCTCTACACCAGCACCTGCGGTGGCCTGACCGAAAACGTGGAGAATGTCTTTGGGGGAAGCCCCTCGCCCTATCTCCACTCAGTGGAATGCACGACCGAGCTTCATCCGGAATGGACGCTCAAGACCGCAACAGTCCTCAGGCCGGTGGTGTGGATGGGCCGGGACATCAGCCGGGAAGTCGCCCTGCTGGCCTCCCTCAAGGTCATTCCCTCCGAAGTCAAGGACCCGGCTTACTTCCGGACCCTGGTGACTGCTCCGGAAGCGACGGAATGGCTGAAGAGAGCGCTCGCTCTTTTCGGCCAGGATAGGGACTTCACCATCAATCAGGACAAGCCCTTGACCGCTTCCGCCTTCGCCGGCCTGGCCGTGGAGGCCTTCGCCTGGCAGGACCGGGTCAAGAACCTTCTCTTGAGAAAAGAGGTGGATGCGGCCTTGAAAGCGGCGCCCCGTCTCAGAGGAGAAGAGAGGAAAGACGCCGCCTATCTGGCCGTAGAGGATTTTGTGCCGGCTTCGCTCGACCTGGCCGACCAATCGCATATACTGACCAAGGCGGAACTGGCGGTCATCCTGGCCAGGATCCTGACCTCGGAGAAGCCTCTTCTCCAAACCGGGACATTCAGCAAGCTGGATAAAGGCCGGCTGGAGATCATCCAGAACGGAATCAAGAAAACGTGGCCGCTGGCCCCCGAGCCTCTCCTCCTCCGGAACCTGGAGGGGGATTTGTTCTTCGAGTCAGAGCTTGTCCTGGAGGGCGGTGAGAAAGTTCAGTTTCTGGAGCAGGACGGCGCTGTGCGGATGCTGGAAGCCGCGGCGGCCGACCCCAGCCCTGTACTGGACAAGTCTTCTCCTTACAACCGCTGGCAGGTCCGTTTGTCCCAGGCCGACCTCGAGCGCCAAGTCAACCTTTATTATCCCCTGGGCCACCTTGTGGATGTTGTCCCCAGGAAAAGGGGCGCCTCGCCCCGGGTCACTGAGCTTCTGGTGGCCGGGGATGAGGACCAGGTGGCGGTCAACGGGCTCAAGGTGCGCTGGGTGCTGGGCCTCAGGGACACCTGGTTTTCCGTGGACCGGGAGTACGGCCCGAACGGACTCATCAGCCATTTTGTTTTCACCGGCCGGGGCTGGGGGCACGGGGTGGGCCTCTGCCAGGTGGGCGCCTTCCGGATGGCCCAGCTCGGAGGCCGCTTCGACATGATATTGAAAAAGTACTACCGGGGCATTACAATAGATAAAATTTATTGATGACCAAGCCTCGGAAAGACAATATACCCACAGGACACGCCGCCGGGCCGAAGAAGTCGCTCCGGAGTCCCGAGTTCAGGGAATTCCAAACCCCCTCCAGCGGAATCTTTTTTCAGGCCGGCCGGGTGCTCTATTCCGGAAAATCCGCCTTCCAAAAGATTGAAGTCATCGAGAACAAAACCTATGGCCGTGTCCTTTTCCTGGACGGTTTGGTCCAGACCACGGACAGGGATGAATATTTCTATCATGAAATGCTGGCCCATCCGGCCTTGACCACGCATCCCCAGCCCCGGTCGCTTCTCATTGTCGGAGGGGGGGACGGCGGCCTGCTCCATCAGGCCCTGGCCTATCCTTTAAAGAGAATTGTGCTCTGCGAGATCGACCGGGATGTCATTGAAGTTTCCAAGGCCTATTTTCCCTGGCTGGAACTCGGCCTGCGCGACCGGCGGGTGGAGCTTGTCCTGGCCGACGCCAACGCTTATGTCCTCCGTTCCCGGGAAGAGTTTGATGTCATCCTGGTGGACTCTTCCGACCCGGTCGGCCCCTCGGCCATTCTCCACCAGAAGCAGTTTTACGAACGGCTGAAAAAAATTCTGAGAGGGGAGGGCATTATCGCCAGCCAGGCTGGTTCTCTGCTGCTGCACCTGGATTCTTTTGGCCGGAAAAATGCTTTTCTGAAGAAGATGTTCAGTATCGTCCGGTTCTACCTCGGGCCGGCGCCGACCTACCCCGGCGGCACCTGGTGCTACAATTATCTTTCCGACCGGTCGGACCCGCTGCGCGTCTGCAGAGAACCGCCTCCCGGGCTCCGCTATTACAGCCGGGAGATCCATGAAGCCGCTTTTAACCTGCCCAACCTGCTGAAAGAGAGTCTGGGTTGAGAGGCCGGGCCGGGCCGCTCTTCCCGCTGCTGTGGCTGGTATCCCTCCTGCTGGCGCTCCAGCTCATCGGCCAGGAGCTGACCATCAAGGACACCCTGGGCCGTACGGTCATTGTCCCGGCCAGGGTTTCGCGGGTCCTTTCGCTTCAGCCCGAGATCACCCGGATCATCGCTGCTCTGGGCGCAGATGACCGGCTTGTCGGCCGCGATGATTTTATGGCCCGGTTCGACCATCTGTCCTCCATCATGTCTCCCCGCCTGTCGCATCTTCCGGCGGCCTCGGCCCCGGACGGCACACCCTACCTGGAGCTGGTGATGCGGCTCAACCCCGATTTGATTTTTGCCTCTCCTTCGGAGGTCAATGTTTCTGATTCTCTCCAAAGCAAGACGGGAATACCCGTGCTGGCCTTCGCCTCCATGGGGAGGTTTTCCGGGCTGCTGGAGGAGATCCGCTGGACGGGAGCCGCCCTGGGCCGGAAGGAAAGGGCGGACGAATTGATCAGATATTTCAGGCAGACCCTGGGCCGTGTTCAAAAAGCCATTACGGATATCCCGGCCGGCCGCCGTCCCCGGGTCTATCTTTCCTTCTGGTCGTCTTTCACCCGGACGCCCGTCTTCTACGAGCCGGTGAATGCCGCCGGCGGCCGGAATCTGGCCGAAGGGCTTATGCCCGCTTACCTGGGAACTCTCGGCACCGAGGTCAGCCTGGAGAAAATCCTGGGCTGGGATCCGGAAGTCATTCTCCTCCACGGCAGCTATCTCCCCGCCGAGCGGAAGGTGACGACCTCGGGCGTCCTCGACGACCCCAGGCTCCGTTCAGTCCGGGCGGTCAGGGACAAAAGGGTTTATTACACCTTGGGCTTCTGGTACTGGTGGGACCCGGCCCTGGTGCTGGTCGAAACGCTGATGCTGGCCAAACTCTTTTATCCCCAGCGCTTCAAGGCTCTCGACCTCAGGAGCGAGGCTAACGCCGTGTTCAAGACGTTCTACGGAATCGAGGGCGGTTTCGATACGTTAGGCCGCATACTCGACATCCCTGACCGGCCCTGGAGATAATGGGCCGGGGGAAAGAGCTATAATGTGAGAAGATGAAAGAGAACCGCAGGAAGAGACGCGCAGCCCTGGCCGCAGTGATCGTGGCCCTGCCCATCATTCTTTTTTTTGTGTCGCTCAACGTCGGCTCTTATCCCATTCCCCTCCGGGATGTCGGAAAATCGCTCCTGTCCCTGGTCGTGCCATCCCTCCGCTCAGAAGTGCCGCCGGCTGTCCGGGACATCATTCTTTTAATCCGTCTTCCCCGGCTGCTGCTGGCCGTGGCGGCCGGAGCGTCGCTGGCTGTTTCGGGCGCCGCTCTTCAGGCCCTGTTCAAGAATCCTTTGGTCAATGAATACATCCTGGGGCTTTCCTCGGGTTCGGCCTTCGGCGCGGCCTTATCCCTTGTTTTTTTGGGCCGGGCCTTCCCGCCCCAGGCCGGGGCTTTCCTTTTCGCCGTCGTGGCCGTGCTGGCCGTCCTGCTCATCGCTGGCCGCCTGGAGGCCAGCCTTGTTTCGCTCCTTCTGACCGGCGTTATTGTCAGCGCCTTTTTCTCCGCGCTGCTGATGCTGGTCGAGTTCCTGGCCAGCCCTTATGCCCTGCAATCCCTGTTCTACTGGCTGATGGGGAACCTGTCGCTGGCCGGCTGGGGGGACCTGGCCTTATCCCTGCCGCTCATGGCCGCCGGGCTGGTCCTCCTGTTTCTGCTTCGTTGGCGGCTGAACGTCCTGTCCATGAGCGAGGAAGAGGCCAGGGCCATGGGTGTCGATGTCCGCCGGGAGAAATGGCTGGTCATCCTGGCCGCCACGCTTATCACGGCCGCGGCCACCTCGGTAGCCGGCATCATCGGCTGGCTGGGCCTCATTGTGCCCCATCTCGTCCGGATGGCCGCCGGCGTGGACAACCGCTCCGTAATCCCCCTGTCGGCGGCCCTGGGAGCGAGCTTTCTCCTGGCGGCCGACGCCGCGGCCCGCAGCCTGACCTCGATCGAGATCCCCATCGGCATCTTCACCAGCCTCATCGGCATCCCGGTCTTCCTGGCCCTGCTCAAAAAATCGAGGAAGGTTTGGCAATGAGCATCCGGGTCGAAAACCTGGTCTTCTCCAATCGCAATTTCACCCTGCGCGTGGAGAAGCTGGAATTCGAGAGCGGCCGGCTGGCGGCCATTGTTGGGCCGAACGGGGCGGGCAAGACGACCCTGCTCAAATGCCTGGCCGCCATCCACCCCGTTTCCCGGCGTGTCATTTTTCGCGGCCGGCAGGACCTGGCCGCGCTCCATCCGGCCGAGCGGGCGCGGCTCATCAGCTACGTCCCCCAGGAACACAGCCCCGTCTTCAGCTACACCGTCCGGGATTTCGTGCTGACCGGCCGGGCCGCCCACTTGGCGCTTTTTTCTCTGCCCTCGGCCAGGGATGAAGCTGCGGCCGAAGAGGCCCTGGAGTTCGTCGGGCTGGAGCCTTTTGCCGGCCGGCCTTACTCCCAGTTGTCGAGTGGCGAGCGGAGGCTGGTCCTCATCGCCCGGGCTCTGGCCCAGAAGGCCGAGGTCCTGCTCCTGGATGAACCGACCACTTTTCTCGACCCCAAACACGAGTGGGCCGTGCTGGAGCTCATCCGGAGGCTGACCGACGAGCGGAAGCTCACCGTCCTGGTCACGCTCCACAACCTGGATATGGCCGTCAAGTACTCGGATACTTTGGTCTTTCTCAAAGGGGGAAGGGTGACCGCCGCCGGACGGCCGGACGACATCCTGACCGAGCGTTTGCTCCGCGATGTCTACGACATGCCCATGAAGATCGTCCCCTGCGACGGCCGGAAGCTTATCGTCAGGTGATAGGGGGGCTCCCCTCGCTTCCTTACGATTCCGGGAGCCAACTCATAATTTGGCGCGAGGCCCGTCCGGCTGTGGGCGGGTCGAAGTTGGTCAGGACGATCACGACATAGCCGCTCCGCCGGTCCCACTCCAGGTTGGCGTTGATGCCGGGCGCCCCCCCGGCGATGCCCAGGCCGTTGGCGATGTCGGGGAGAAAGATTTTCCCCAGGGACAGGGCCTGGACGTATTTCAGTAGGTCTTCGGCGGTGGAATAGCCGCCTCCCGCCGAGCTCCCCCGTCCGGGAAGCGTGGCCTGGTTGAGGACACGCTCTCCGCCCGGCCGTCCGCGGCGCGTGTAGCCCAAGGCCAGGTTGGGGACGGCTTTGTCCCTTTCATAAGAATCCGTATCGAGCATGCCGGTTGGCTTGAAAATATTCTCGCGGACAAAAGTGTAGTAGTCCAGGCCGCTGGCCTTTTCGATGATGGCCCCCAGGACGATGTAGCCGCCGTTGGAGTACCGGCTGTTCGTCCCGGGTTCGAATTTGAGAGGCTGGTCGGCAAAGAGAGGCAGATAGTCCTGGAGGCTCCGAATGTTTTCCTTGGGCGTCGCTTCGTAGCGGGGGCCGAAGAAATCGCCGATCCCCGAAGTCATGTCCAGCAATTGCTGGATGGTGACCTTTTCCGAGGCCTGCCGGTTGGGGTAATCGGGCAGGAATTTCTGGATAGGGTCCGGCAGGGAGAGTTTTCCCTGTTTCTTCAGTTGGAGGATGGCGGCTCGCGTGAAATTCTTGTTGATCGACCCCAAGTTGAACTTGGTATCCTTCTGATTCGGTATTTTTTTCTCCCGGTCCGCAAAGCCGTAGGCTTGCTGAAACAGAACCTGGAAATTTTTAGCGATGAGCACGACGCCGGAGAACTCGTCCGCCCGGGTTTCGGCCTCCAGAAGCTGGCGGGCCGCGGCCATCAGTTCCTCGTCGTTGGCCTTGGGCTCGGGAACGATGATATTCTGCGGGTCCTGGACGGGCTCGACATAGATGAACAGGAGGCGGTGAGGCGGCTCTTTCTCCACGCCGGCCCGCAGAAGCAGGTATTCGCCTTTTCCGGTTCGAACCAGGGCCAGCGTCTGGCCCGGCCGCTCGGCCACGATTTTCTGAAGGTTGAGTGATTGCCATCGAGATGCGGCCGTCGTGTGGCGGCTGACGCGCTCCTCCAGGGGAGTCTGTCGCAGGGCCGAATCCGCAAAATGGGCCTGGATGAATTCCCGCATGGATGCGGGATTCCCGGAGTTGAAAGCCTCAAGATAGGCGGCCAGGTGCAGGGTGGCCGGCAGCCGCGTTTCCTGGAAGGCGCTGATCGAAGCGCCGGCCAAGATCGCCGTCAGAAACCAGATTCTGGCTCGCATAACTGACCTCCACTGAATACTCAAGATTCGGGCCGCCGGCCGGTGAGGGCCCGGCCATGTCCCTTCTCTTTTGAAACCAATTTTATAGCGGAATCGATGCCCTATCTGTATTTTCTGTCAGTCCCGTTTTTCTTTCTTGGGCGCAACAGATAGTATCTTCTCAATCAAGGCTTCGTCCTTGGGGAGCTGGCCGACCTTGGGCAGCCGGGGCACGAGCACGGCCCAGTTCGCGTCCAGGGCAAAGGCTTTCTTGAAGAGGGGGAGGCTTTGCTCCAGTCGGCCGGTTGAGGCCATGGTCACCGCCGGCCAGAAGATCATTTCCGCGTTGTCCGGGACCATGTTCATGGCTGTGGCATAGGCTTCCATCGCCTCCTGGGTTTTATTTTCAGTCAGGAGGTCGTCCCCCCGGTTCATGTGCTGGTAGGCCTTGGCCAAATGCACCAGCCGCTTGAGGTCGCCCAAGGGGTCCTGGCTGTCTTCGACGCGGAGGTCGAAAAGCCTGTCCTTCCACCATACCCCCGAGGGCTTGCCGGAGACCACGATAATCGCCGCCGATTGCCGTCCGCGAATATCTCCGCCCTGTGCCTCGGCTGCTTCCAGGGCGGCCATCAGCCGGTCCACCAGCTCGCCGGGCGTGCGCTGGAAGGCCTCGGCCATGGCTTTCCAGACCGTATCGCGCAGCATGAGGTTGGCCTGGCAGGAGAAGTTTTGACCAACAATGTGCCCCGCCTCGGGGATGCAGTTGCGGCCGGTGTGAGCCGCGGCCCGGCCTTTGGCATCCAGGAAAGCCACCTGGCGGACATCTTCGTGGCTGTCGCTTTTGAGCAGCCCGGCCAGCGCGTCGGCAGCGCTCTTGCCGGAGCGCATCATCTCTAGGCCGAGAGGGCCGTAGGACACTTCCACGAACGACTGGGTGGCCACCGCGCCCACCCCCGCTTCCACCCAGGGCACCAGCGCGCCGACTGAAAACCAGTGGGACTGGACAGCCGCGCCAAGCTGGCCGGTGGCCGGGTCAAAGGCCACGATGGAGTAGGTATGGACCGGCCGCGCCGGTTCAAGAGCGCAGAGGAGCGCCGGCCCGAGGACAAGGAATGATATCAGCAGAAGTTTTTGACGCATAGGCTTCCTCCTTGTTTTCCAGAAAGCTGCAGACGCCTTAGATAGTGAAAGCTTTTTGAGGGCCTCTTGTCAAATCTCCGGTATCCGGCTCCGAACGGCTGGGCAGTATTGTCCGCTGATTTAGACCGCAATGATCCATCAAAGGAAAGGAGATGCTGCCTGGACTTTAGGCTGATGCTATTGCTTGGTGCAGTACTTATAAGCTTCGTCTTTGGTATTAAAACAGACCCCCTGTCTTTCCTTGCAAGCCTGAGGCGTGCTCTGGAAGACCTGCCCGCCGGCGCAGCACCAGCACAGAGTGGGCAGGCAGTTTTTCTTGGCCTCGTCCAATGTGGTAAAGCACTTGCCGCCTTTCTGCTGGCATTCCCCAACGGTTATCTGGACGATTTCTCCGCTGGGAAGACAGCAGTAGCATCTGGGCTGAGCGCAATACTTTTTAGCTTCTTCGGCAGTGGGGAAACACTTGCCGCCCTTCTGCTTGCACTCCTCAACGGTCATCTGGACGACTTCTCCATTGGGAAGGCAGCAGTAGCATTTAGGTTGAGGGCAGTATTTTTTAGCTTCTTCGGCAGTGGGATAGCACTTGCCGCCCTTCTGTTTGCACTCCGCAACAATCATTTGCACGATTTCCCCAGTGGGCAGGCAGCAAAAGCAGCGGGGTTGGTCGCAGTACTTTTTAGCCTCTTCCAAGGTGGCGAAGCACTTTCCGCCCTTGCTCTTGCACACTTCCGCTGTGACCTGCACGACCTGGCCGTTGACGCAGCACCAGCAGAGATTTGGCGTGCCGGTTTGCGCCCCGCTATTGCCCTGGGAAGCCAACAGCGCAGCCAAAACCAGGGCCCCCACAAACAGGCATGGGACTAGTTTCCTCATAGGCACCTCCTTTTATTTATTTTGACTCATGCCGATGAAAGGCAAAGCCAAAAAGCTCACGGCTTGAATTGATCAATCCTTGCCCCCAGCCTAAACCAGTCTTTTTATTGTAGATTTTTATTATCACAGGGAGAAAAAATAGTCAATCTGTGCAGGCATCTCGATTTCCGTGATGAAAACAGAAACGGGTGGCGTCCTGTCGCGGCCGGCCATGCCAGGCTGCGCGCAGGCGGACTCTGTGGCCGGAGCCGCCTCCTTGCTTTTTTTTATTTATTAACCCCCCAGCCCCCTAGAAATTAGGGGGCTCGATGGCGTCTTCGGAAAGGCCGGAGCCCCTCCGCCGCGCCACCCCCCAACGAACTGGGCGCATCACGGAAAATGATATGCTTCCTCAATCTGTTTAGAGCATCTCCGATATTCTGGCTACTTCAGCTTGCCTGCGGCGTGACGGCGCTGGATCATTTTAAGCATGTCGGCGGTCATAGCGGCCAGGTCGTAGTCCGGCTTCCAGCCCCATTCCTCCCGGGCGGCCGAGTCGTCGATCGAGCGGGGCCAGGAGTCGGCGATGGCCTGCCGGTGGTCGGGCTGGTAGTCGCAGATGAAATCGGGGATATGTTTGCGGATTTCGGCGGCCAGCTCTCCGGCGGAGAAGCTCATGGCGGCCACGTTGAAGTCGCAGTAGTGCTTGAAGCGGCTCGAGTCGGCCTCCATCAGCATCAGTGTGGCCTTCAGGCAGTCTGGCATGTACATCATGGGCAGGCGCGTTTCGGCGCTGAGGAAGCAGGTATAGCCCTGGCGCTTGACCGCCTCAAAGAAAATGGCCACAGCGTAGTCGGTCGTCCCGCCGCCGGGCTGCGTCTCATGGCTGATGATGCCCGGGAAGCGGCAGCCGCGCACGTCCAGGCCGAAGCGCCGTACATAATAATCGCCCAGCAGCTCGCCGGCTACCTTGGTCAGGCCGTAGACCGTTTTCGGCCGCAGGATGGTTTCCTGCGGCGTGCGCTCCTTAGGCGTCTCCGGCCCGAAGACGGCGATCGAGCTGGGACAGAAGATGCGGCTGAGGCCTTTTTCCCGGGCCGTTTCCAGAATATAATAAGTGCCGTTCATGTTGACTTCCCAGGCGAGCTGAGGGTTCTGCTCGCCCTTGGCCGAGAGGATGGCGGCCATGTGGAAGATTGTATCAACGCGGTACCGGTCCACGAGTGAGGCGATTTCGCCGCGCCGGATGACGTTCAAGATGTCGAACGGCCCCGAGGCTTTGAAGCCGGAGGGGGGCTCGACAATATCGGTGGCCACCACGCTGTCCCGGCCGTACTTCTGCCGCAGGGCCTGCACGAGTTCCGTGCCGATCTGTCCGCCGGCGCCGGTGACGAGGACCCTGTTCATCGCTTTTTGCATGCCGGTCTCCGGAAAAGCGGGATGATTGTGTTGGAGAAGCTTACTTATATCCCGAGCCCTTATTCATGTCAACTTTCACGGCCTTGCCTAATTCTGCTTAATTAGCTAAATTACTGTGTCCGCTTGAGGCGGGCCGGCACTCATTTATACGGATTTATAAGGAGGATCTGTCATGGCCTTTACCCTGGACGGAAAGAACCTGACCATAGAGAAAGTCGTGGACGTGGCCCGCGGCGGGGAGAAAGTCGAGCTTTCGGCCGAAGCCAAGAGCCGCATCCAGAAATGCCGCGGCCTGCTGGAGGACAAGATCCAGAAGCGCGAAATCATGTACGGGGTCAACACCGGCATTGGCGAGCTGTCCGAAGTTGTCTTGACCCCGGAGCAGGTGGAGCAGTACCAGAAGTATATCATCTACAGCCACGCCGCCGGCTACGGCCGGCCGCTGGCCGAAGACGTGGTCCGGGCGGCCATGCTCAGCCGGCTGAGCGTCCACTGCCACGGCCATTCGGGTTTGCGGCTCCAGGTGGCGGAGACGCTCCAGGAGATGCTCAACCGGGGCGTGACGCCGGTCATGTTCGAGAAGGGCTCGGTGGGCGCCTGCGGCGACCTGTCGCCCATGTCCCAGATGGCCCTGGTGGTCATGGGCGAGGGCGAGGCCTTCTACAAGGGCGAGCGGCTGCCCGGACGGAAGGCCATGGAGAAGGCCGGGATCAAGCCCCTGGTGCTGGCTGCCCGCGACGGCCTGGCCCTGATCAACGGCTCGAACGTCATCACCGGCCTGGGCGCGCTGACCCTCTACGACGCCGGCCGCTGGCTTCAAGCCTCGGAGATCGCGGCGGCCATGACCCTGGAGGTGCTCAACGCCAACATGAAGGCTTACGACGAGCGGCTGCACAAGGTCCGCGGCTACCCCGGCGCGCTGGAATCGGCCGAGAATATCCGCCGTATCACCGACGGCAGCGAGATGCTGGAGGGCCTCGGCAAGAAAAAGGTCCAGGACTGTTACAGCTTGCGTTCCACGCCCCAGGTGGTGGGAGCGGCGCGGGATGCCCTGAAATGGGCGCGCGCCATGTTCGAGGTTGAGCTTCGCGGCGCGGCCGACAACCCGGTCTTCTTCCCCGAAGAGAAGGTCGTGCTCACGGGGGCCAACTTCCAGGGCGTGCCCCAAGCCTTCGCCCTGGAGCTCCTGGGCACGGCTGTGACCACGGTGGCCGTCCTCAGCGAGCGCCGCACCAACCGCCTGCTGAACCCCCACCTCAGCGTGGGCCTGCCCGCCTTCCTGTCCAAGGGCGCGGGTATGTTCTCCGGCATGATGTTGTCCCAGTACACGGCCGGCGCCCTGGTCTGTGAGAACCGGATTCTCTGCCATCCGGCGGCCACGGGCTCCATACCGGCCGCGGCCGACCAGGAGGACTTCGTGTCCATGGGCATGACCACGGCGCTCAAGACCCGGCAGATCCTCGACAACGCCCAGGCCGTGCTGGCCATCGAGCTCATGGCCGGCGCCCAGGCCATCGATTTCCGGAAGCCGCTCCAGCCGAGCCGGGGGGTCCGGGCCGCCCACGAAGTTGTGCGCAGGCATGTGGCCCATCTGGAAGAGGACCGGCCTCTGTGCGACGACATCAACAAGCTCAAGACAGTGGTCGAGTCGGGCGAGGTGCTGGAAGCTGTCGAAAAAGCGGTAGGGAAGCTAAAGTAAGTAGGGAAGTGCAAGTAATACGGGGACATGTTCCGAATTTCTTTATTTGGTATCTGTCCTCCGTAGCTCAGGCTTATCCGCCGGCAGGAGAAAGGACATGAGCGCAACAAGGATCGCCCTGGTCACCGGCTCGAGCCGCGGCCTCGGCCGAGAGATCGCCCTCCGGCTGGCCGAGGCCGAGGAGGTCGGCGGCGTCGCCGTCCACTATCGGTCGAATCGGAAGGCGGCGCTCGAAGTCGCCGGCCTCATCCGCAGCCGCGGCAAGCGGAGCGCCATCATCCGGGCTGACCTCTTTCAGGAAAAACAATGTGTCCGATTGGTCCGGACCGCTCGACAGCGGCTGGGCCCGGTGGACGTATTGGTCAACAACTTCGGCCCTTTCCTGATGAAGCCCTGGGAAAAAGTCACCGCCCCTGAATGGGAACATATTTATCGAGGCAATTTTCTCAGCGCCTGGCACTGTCTCAAGGCGGCCCTGCCGGGGATGAGGGCCGGGGGGTGGGGGAGAGTGGTCAACATCGGCTACCACCGGGCCGAGCAGCTCGTCGCTTTTGCCGGCATCCTGCCCTATGCCGCGGCCAAGACCTCGCTCCTTCTTCTCACCCGCACGGCCGCCGCCACGGAGGCCGGGACCGGGGTCACGGTTAACATGGTCTCCCCGGGCCTGCTTCAGGGCGGCCGGCTCCCGTCCGGGACGAAGATCTCCCTGAAGCTCTTGGGCGGATTCCGGGACGTAGCCGAAGCGGTTCTGTTCCTCGTCTCAGACAAGGCGGCCGCCGTGACCGGGGCCAATCTGGTTGTGGCCGGCGCCTGGAAGATGTGAGATGAATACCGTGAAAAAGCTATTGGCTTTGTTTTTTTCAACAGTCCTCTTTCTTTGTTTTCCCCGAGAGGCCAAAGGTGTCAATTCCTGCGCCGGCAGCGGGCCGCAACTTAGAGAATATACGTTGAAAAACGGCCTGGAAGTCATCTTGCGGCCTGTTCCTCAAAGCCGGAACATCGCCCTGGTCGTCCTTTACAGTCTCGGGGGCGACCATGACCCGGCGGGCTCATCGGGGTTGGGGCATCTCCTCGAGCACCTCACCCTCACCTCCGCGGCGGGAACAGCCAAGGCGCGCAGCATCCAGGATTTCGTCAGCCTTTATCCGCAAGGGTGGAATGCTCAGACAGGAGACCGGTACACTGTCTTCGCCACTGTTTTCCCTCCGGCGCAACTAGAAGCAGAGATGGCCGACTCCTGCTCACGGATGAGAGAGCTCCATGTTTCTGATCAGGACTTGAGGCGCGAAAAACCGCGGGTCGCGGCTGAGCTGAACAACATGTTCAGCAGCATCCCCGCTCTGGCGGCCCACAACAACGCCCGGGAGCTCATCCGCCCCACGCCGAATGGCGGCCGCAAAGGAGGGCTGGTTGAACAGGTGAACTCCATAACCCTCGAACAGGTCAAAGGGCGATTGGCCAGATACTATAAGCCGAAGAATGCCGTCGTCATCCTGGCCGGGAATTTCGACCTGGAGGATGCCCCAAAATTGATAGAAGGATGTTTTGGAAATATTCCCCCGGGCGAGCGGGCGCCTGCGCCGGTCGAGCCCGGCCCGTCTAAAGGCAAAACTTTAAAAATAATCCAGGCTGACAGCACCGCCAAAATTCCTGTTGCCTGTGTCGCTTACCGGGCTCCTTCGCCCGGCCATGAGGCTTATCCGGCCTTTGTCCTGTGTGCCTCCCTGCTCCAGACGTATTCCTGGAAGCTTGAGGCCGGACAGTATTCGGTGAACTTCGCCCCGCTGGATGACCCTGAGATGCTGGCCGTCAGCGCACAACTCAAAACAGGGGAATCAGCCGAGGAGGCCGTGGGGCGCATCAAAAATTTCGTATCCAGAGTCCTGAAAGTCCCCCTTCGGCCCGAAGACATTCAATGGGCCAACAACATGTTCGGCTTCTTGCTCGGGACGCAGGAGCTGCCGGAAACCGCTCTCGCTTTAAATTGTTACGGGCTTGCCTTTTCGCTCGGCCGTCGGCATCAACTCGGCATCGATTCAAAAGAACTCAGGAATGGATTGACTTCCTTGAGCCGGAAGGAGTTGAGCCGCGCCGCCGCTGAATATTTTGTCGAATCCAACTCGGCGGCGGCTGTTGTTCGATGATGTTGAATATTTAATAGTTTTGAAATAGGGCCTTTTTTTATTTTTCCCCCTTGACAAACGGCTCCCGGAGGCCTATTTTATATAAGGTGAACAAAATGGTGAACAAAGTCAGCCTGGAATTGACCAACAGGCAGCGGCGGGTGCTCCAGGCCCTGGAAGCCTTTGTCCTCCGCCACGGCTACGCGCCCACCATCCGGCGGCTGGGCGAGGAGCTGGGCATCGCCAGCCCCTCGGCCGTGTTCAAGCATGTCCAGAGCCTGGAGCGGAAGGGCTACCTGGCGCGCGAGGCGGGCGAGCTGCGGCTGGCGGGCCTCGCCGCGC
>JBAVVA010000248.1:0-3076 GCA_049697055.1 Candidatus Aminicenantales bacterium | reverse complement strand
GAGATGAATCACGACATGGCATCACGCGCGAACAAGCTGTTTTTGGATTTGTTCCTATTTCGAGCGAAGCGCCTCCGGGGCGTGATGAAGATCGCTTTGACATCCTAGTGACAACTGACGTGCTAGCCGAAGGAGTAAACCTACAGCAGTGCCGGCATATAATCAATTATGATCTTCCGTGGAATCCAATGCGGCTCGTCCAAAGGCACGGACGAATCGACCGGATCGGCAGCCTGTACAACGAGGTCTTCATTCGCTGTTTTTTCCCCGATAAACGCCTGGATTCGCTGCTGACCCTAGAGGCGAGGGTCCGGAGAAAGCTCGCTCAAGCAGCAGCGTCTGTCGGCGTCGAGAGCGAGGTGATCCCTGGGGCGGCCACGAGCGATATCGTCTTTGCGGAAACAAGAAAGGAAATTGAAGAACTCAGACGTGAAAACGGTGAGATATTCGAAAACGCGGGGGAGGACCCGTGCGCTCACTCTGGAGAAGAGTACCGGCAGGAACTCCGCAAGGCTATGGAAGTCTACGAAGAGAAAATCAAGGGCTTGGCTGGCACAGTTGGCTCCGGGTTTAAAGGAGGAATTGAGGACGGTCATTTTTTCTGCGCAAAAGTAGGGGAAAGGGTTTTTTATCGCTTCATACCCAGAGATAGAAAAGAGTCAGTCCGGGAAACGCTGGAATGCTTGAAAATGATCTCTTGTACGGAGGGAACGCCGCGGCACCTAAAGCCGGAAATGATCGAGTCCGCCTATGATGCCTGGATTAGGGCTAGAGAAGATATATTCAAAGAATGGATGACGGCGACTGATCCAGCGAATCTTCAGCCCAAGATCCGGCCGGCGTTGCGGGCAGCAGCAGAACAGCTTCGTCGGTTTCCTCCGCCGGGGATATCTCAGGAGGATATTGATAAAGCGATCGAATCGATTGAGGCCCCCTGGGGCGTCCGGATCGAAAAGGTCATTAGAGAGGCAATGGAAAATGCGACCGGGCCGGCGGCTTCCGCAGCTATTTTCGAAAAGGTCCGGCTCCTTGGATTGCAGCCATATAAGGCACCTTCGCCCTTGCCCCCGATTGAGGAGGACGAGATCTTATTTGTATGCTGGATGGGAGTCAGCAAATAGGGTTTGGTTGGCTATATTTGATCTTGCTAGGCCAGGAAACAGATGCATTGAAAGCGAATTTTTCGCCACGAATGATCCAGCATAATACTTGGAGGAGGTAATATGCCTATCCTTCATCGCTATCAAGATAAGAGTGGCTGGTTTGTCCGGACATCCATAGAGAACCTTATAATCACGTTTCAACTGACTGCGGCTGGAGCTCGGCGGCTCCTTGAAGCGGGCATCAAGGACGGAAGCAAGTTCCGTCGGGCGATCTTGTTTGAGCTCTCCCGTTCGGGTGATGCCTTTACTCATGGAACAGGTCCCGGAAGAATAGAGCCACATAGAAAAGGACAGCTAGGTCTTGATCTTTCGAACGATCCTGAGCCTGCTACCATATTCCCGAGATGTTCCTTATGCGGGTCTTTTGATGATCTGCATTTGGTTGAGATTAGGCAAGAATCCAGGCATTACGCAGCGATAGAATGTCCGCGATGTCGCAAGAAGGGCGGTCCGAATATCGATACAAGCATTCCCCTGAGATTCGTAACAAGGAGCGTTTTCGGACAGGTACTTGATTTAAAGGGCATTAAGGATATTGACAATAACGCTTCTGTTTATGGGACGTTTATGGAGAAAGCGTTCAATGAGATGTGGGATAAATTGACAGAGAAGAAAATAAAAGGCAAAAAAGCGAGGCAGGGAATGCTCTTTGATGCAAACGGGAAACAGAAAAAGCTATTATAAGGACAATGAAGTGGGGATGATGGGCAGGAAAAAACTTGATGAATGCATAAGGGAGCTTCGCGCCCAGAGGAAAATACCTCTTCCTACTTCCTCGTTTGATGATGCCGATCGATGACAAGTATAGTTTTAAATTCCTTTACGGATATCGCGTTTATAAGCCGGCTCTGTGCTTTGGCCCTGGGGGAGAGGTCGGCGATTTAAGGTTGCCAGCCGCTTCTTGACCCGCCGACGTCTCCTTAGCTATGATAACCGGCGAGGGAGAAAAGCGACCACCTAAACCAAGGTCCTAAGCTTTTCATCTATCCGAATTAGGCCCGATATCTCCCCGGGGGGAGGGGAATCATGAAATGCCCATCTTGTGGGATCGAGAATCTGGAAGATTCGAAGTTTTGCCGGAAGTGCGCGACGGCGCTTCCGGGGGGAGAGGCCTCCTTCACCAGGACACTCGACAAAGGGCCGGCGGAGTTTGCCGCTGGAACCGTTATCGCCGGTCACTACAAAATCACCAGGATTTTGGGCCGAGGCGGGATGGGGGTCGTCTATCTGGCTGATGACACGCGGCTCAAACGTCCGGTAGCCTTGAAGTTCCTCCCGCCCGGGCTTGCCCTGGACGAGGACATCAGAAGGCGGTTCATGATCGAGGCCCAGGCCGCGGCGTCCCTTTCCCATCCCAACATTTGCACTATCTATGAGGTCGACGACCAAGCGGAAAAGGCTTTCATCTCGATGGAATACGTCGAAGGGGAAAGCCTGAGAGAGAAGGCTGCCAAGGGCCCTCTGCCATTCGACCACGTGCTCGATATTGCCCTCCAGGTCTGCGCCGGACTGGACGAGGCCCATAAGAAGGGGATTGTCCACAGAGACATCAAGAGCGCGAACATCATGCTGACGGCCAATGGGCAGGCTAAGATCATGGACTTCGGCCTGGCCAGGGTTGCCGGCGCAGCCATGGTCACGAAAGAGGGCTCGACCATGGGGACGGTGGCCTACATGTCGCCCGAGCAGGCGAAAGGCGAGGCTGTTGATGCGCGGACGGACATCTGGTCGCTGGGTGTCGTCCTCTTTGAGCTGGCGAGCGGGAAGCTCCCGTTCAGAGGGGACCTGGAGTCGGCGGTCATCCATAATATCATCCATGAGGAGCCGAAGCCACTCAAGGAGATCGTGCCCAAGGTGCCAAAAGAACTTGAGAGGATCGTCAAGCGGGCGCTGAAGAAGAAGGTGGACGACCG
>JBAVVA010000247.1:0-1598 GCA_049697055.1 Candidatus Aminicenantales bacterium | reverse complement strand
TCTTGGTGGTAAAGAAAGGCTCGAATATTTTCTTCAGGTTCTCGGCCGGAATGCCCAGGCCGTTGTCCGTGATTTCGACCTGGATCAGTTCCTGGAATTTCACTTTCTGGGTCTCGATTTTCAGCTCACCTCCCTCGGGCATGGCCTGGGCGGCGTTGAGAAACATATTGGTCAGGACCTGGCGGATTTGATTGAGGTCGGCCGTGATCTGAGGGATGAGCGGGGCCAGGTTCTTGACGATGCTGATCTTGCGGAAGATGGGCTGAAGGCTCATGAAGGAAAGGGTGTCGTCGATGAGCTGGTTCAAATTGACCTTGGTGAACTGGGGAGGAGTGGGCCGGGCGAAGCTGAGCAGGCCCCGGATGGTGGAGGAGATGCGATAGACGTTCTCCAGGACAAATTCGACCTCCTCCTTTTCCTTGGCCGTTTTGACCAAATCATGGAGCAGCTCCAGGTAGGAGGAGATTCCCAGCAGCGGGTTGTTGATCTCGTGGGCGGCGCCCAAGGCCAACTGGCTGAGTGCGGACAGCTTTTCGTAATCAGCCAGCTGCTGGCGGAGCCGCTTCCGGTCGGTGATGTTCTCAAAAAGAATGGTCACTCCCAGGATGCGACCATGGCCGTCCTCAATCGGGAAAAAAGCCAGGTTGAAGTATTCATCGGCCTTGCCCCGGTCGATTTTTTTACCCTCCAGGCGCGTAGGCTTGCCTTTGAAGATGGCCGTCTGGTAGGCGGCCTCAACCTCCCGATCATGGAACCAGGGAAGGACGGAAAATATATTCTCCCCCATCATCTTCCCCTCCAGGTTGAACAGGGCCCTCATTTCCCGGTTGCTGTGAGTGATCCGGCCCGTATCGTCCAGGCCTATGACGCCCAGGGAAATGCTGTCGATGAGGCTGAGAATGTATTCATCCGTTTGCTTCAGCTCTTGGGTCAGGGTTTCGCTCTCCTTGACCTTGCCTTCTAGTTGGATATTGATACGGTCCACTTCCTTCTTCTGGACCTGAGACTCATGGAGGGCCTCCTCGAGCGTCCGGGTCAGTTTCTTGAGGAGGGCCGTCACCCGCCGGGAAAAAAGGATGGACAGGGCCACCAGAAGAAAGAAAAAGGGCAAGAAGGAAAAAAGGATGATCCGGTTGAGCTCCCGGCCCGGCAACAAAGCCTCGGCCAGGTCCATCTCCGAGACAAGGTAAAAATTCGTCCCGGACATCTTCCTGTAGGCGCACAGGACTTTTTGGCCTCTATAATCAAGATGCGTTTTGACCCCGGCTTCTCCAGTGTGAGGGTTTTTTTCGGCCCGGCCGAAACCTTTATCGGAGAGCGGTTTCCCCCCCAGCTTGGTCGGAGACAGGAGAGTGCCTTGGCCGTCCACCAGTAACAGCTCACTCGTCCGGCCCAGCCTCAGGTTGAAAAGGAGGTCATAGAAATTTTTGATATTCAAGGAAGCGGCCAGGACGCCGATGATCTGTCCCCGGGTGTTGGTTAGCGGGCAGGAGGTGACCAGGACGGGGCTATGAATGATATCGGAATAGAAAAAGCTGGAGGGGTAGGGTTGGCCGGCCCGGGAGGCCTGGAAATAATCCCGCTTGGCGATATTGCCC
>JBAVVA010000246.1:0-11893 GCA_049697055.1 Candidatus Aminicenantales bacterium | reverse complement strand
GCGTTTCCCCCTTCCAACGTTCGCTTCGCTCACTGCCTCCCTTTCTCGGGCACGGCTTAAGCCGTGACCTGCGACCAAGAGGACGTCTCCCCTTGGAACCCCTGACGATCGGCAGAGAGCCGATCGTCGACGGGTTTCAAAGGAATCTGGTATCTCCTTGTCGGCAGGTGAGCATGTTTGAGCTTCCGCAGGAAGCGAGTTGCGCAACCGCCGAGAAAATGCCGGAGACACCCCCTATTTCGAACTGAAATTTACTTAATCCCCTAGAGCCCCCTTTGCCAATAAAGGGGGCGAAAGGTAGGTGTCTCCGGAGAGGTCGGAGAATCCGCGGCGTTAAAAACCGCGGCCGGGCGCCGAGTCCTTCGCCAGACCCTGATTTTCTCCCTACCACACTTTTCGCTGTAGAGCCTCCCGCCTCTTGACAAGCACATCAGATTTCTATAGTATGACCGGCCAGTTGAATTTCGACTATAGAGTCGAGAATGAGCATTAAAGAACGAAGAGAGCGTGAAGAGCAGGCCCGTCATCGGGCCATTTTAGCGGCGGCCGAGGCTGTCTTCACTCGGAACGGCTATTTTAACGCCCGGATGGACGACATTGCCAAGGCAGCCGAACTGGCCAAGGGAACCCTCTACTATTATTTCAAGAGCAAGGACGAGATATTTGTCCGTCTTCTGGAACGGGAGTCGCGGAAAGTCAACGAAGAGATCCGGCGACGGATCCCGGAAGACTGTTCCTTCCGGGAGGCCTTGGAGCAGATCGTCGCCTTCAACCTGGAATATTTCGAGAAGAATCGCAGCTTTCTCAAAATGGTTTTGCCCTGCATGTGCGGTTTTATAGCCTTCAAGAAGAAGGACCTAGTGGCGCGCTCCACCCAGGGCTTCGAGGCCCACGGCGAATTCATCCGGGAAATCCTGAGCCGGAAGATCCGCCAGGAAGGCTTGCCCATCCGGGTGGACGAGCTTCTGGAGTTCATCAAGACGATGCAGATCGGCATCGGCCTCAAGCTCCTGGAGGGCCGCCGGGAGGAAGCCCAGGCGGCCGGCCGCTTTTTTCTCGACCTCATCCGACGGAACATGGAGGAGACCTCATGATCAGACGATGGTTGGTCCTTTTAATCTTAGCTGCCCTGACGGCGGCCAGCCTCCCGGCCGGGGCTCAAGAGAAGCCGATGACTCTCAAGGAGTGCATCGACTTAGCCCTGGAGGGCAGCCTCCTTCTTCAAACCGCCTCCGAGTCGGTGACCGGGGCGGAGCTGAAGGTCAAGGAGAGCAACAGCCAGTTGTGGCCCCAGGTCAGCCTGGGCGGGACCTACACCCGGATGTCCTTGGTCCAAGAACTCGAAATGTCCTTCATGGGCCAGACCTTTAACATGAAATTCGGCCTGGCCAACAATTATGACTTCCGGGCGACATTGGCTGAACCCCTCTTCGCTTGGGGCCGCATCCGGAAATCGATCGAGCTCAGCCGGACAGGGGTGGACATGGCCAAGGACGGCCTGGCCCTGACGCGGCAGGCCGTTTCCTATCAGGTGGCTCCCCTGTTCTACGGCATCCTGTTCTTCAAGGAATCGATCCAGGTCCTGGAGGACAATATCAAATCTTTTGACAAAAAAGCGGCCATTATGACCGAGCGCTACAAGGCCGGGCTGGCCTCCAGCTTCGACGCCTCCACCCTCCAGGTCCAGGTCAGCGCCCTCCAGGCCCAGAAGCTCGATTTCGAGAATAGCATCCGCAAGCTGACCCTGGCCTACAACGCCTTGGCCGGACGCCCGGCCGAGGCGCCGCTCAACCCGGCCGGCGCGCTGGAGCACAACGTTCAGCCTCTCGACCGAGCGCAGCTCATCCAGGCCTCCCTGGCCCAGCGCATCGAATTCGAGCAGCTCAACAACCAGACGCGAATGACCGAGCTCGGAATCGAGCTGGCCAAAACCGCCAACAAGCCCAGCCTGGCCCTGGCCCTCACCTACGATTATCGCAACGGCTACTTGCCCGATATCGAAAAACTCACGGGCAATTTCATGGCCACCCTGAGCCTGAACATTCCCCTGTTCGACGGCTTCCGGGCTAGCGCCCAGGTGGCCGAGGGCGAATCCAGCCTGAAGGCCATCCAACTCCAGCGCCAGACCCTGGAACAAAACGTCCGGATGGACATCGACACTATCCTGGCCGACCTGAAGACCGTCGAGCAGAAACTGGACATCGAAAAGGTCAAAATCAAGCTGGCCGAGGACGCGCTGCGCATCGCCGAGGACCGCTACCAAAAGGGGCTGTTGAGCGCCCAAGATTTTATCGACACCCAGAACAGCCTGGAGACGGCCAAGCTCAACACTCTCCAGCTCGTTTACAGCCATATCCTGGGCACATTCAACCTTTACCGCTCCGTCGGGAAAAAAATATACGATTGAGCAAAGGGAGCAGATTATGAAGAAAGTCATCATCATCCTGGTCCTGGTCCTGATCTTGGGCTTCATCGGCTACCGGGCCTACGTCAACTACGCCGCCAAGAAAAAGACGGCCAACCAGCCCGTTCCTCAAAAAATCGTCGCGGTCGAAACCGCCCAGCCTTCGACGATCAACATCGTGGACAGCTTTCACGCTTCGGCCAATATCCAAGCTGATTCCGAGATCACCCTCTACTCCAAGGTCATGGGCAAGGTCGCCAAGAACCTGGTCAAGATGGGCAGCGTCGTCCAGCCCGGACAGACGGTGGCCATCGTCAGCCGGGACGAAGTCGGGTTTGAATTCAAGGATTTCGAGGTCAAGAGCGACGTCAAGGGCGTCGTCTCCCGGCTGCTCCAGAACGCGGGCGCGGCCGTCAACCCGGCCGTTCCCCTGATGACCCTGGTCGATATCGACCGGGTCAAGGTCATGGCCTCCGTGGACGAAAAGAAGATCCGCTTCATCAAAATGGGCCAGGCCGCCAAGGTGACCCTGGAGGCCTATCCGGGCGAAACCTTCAAAGCCCAGGTGACCAACATCTCCCCCGTGGCCAATCCCGTCAATCGGACGATCGACGTCGAGCTCAGCCTGGCCAACCCCGGCTACCGGATCAAACCGGGAATGTATGCCGAAGTGGAGTGGACCACCGGTCAGCGCCAGGCCCTAGTTGTGCCCTTGGCCGCGGTGGTTGACCGGGCCGGCCAAAAATACGTCTTCCTGGCCGACGGCGGCCAAGCCCAGATCCAGCCGGTGACCGTGGGCCAAGTGGAGGGCGACGTCATCGAGATCCTGACCGGCCTCCAGGCCGGCCAGCAGGTCGTCACCACGGGGGCCGGCCAGCTCAACGACAAGGACAAGATCAAGATCATCACCCCCCAGCCGGTCCGGAACTGAGGAGCGTTCTCCATGAAAATTGCCGACGTTTCCATCAAGCAACCCGTCTTCATCACCATGATCATCATCGCCCTGGTGGTCATAGGTGGCCTGTCCTACTCCCGGCTGGGCGTAGACCTCATGCCCGACATCACCCTGCCCATCGTGGCCATCACCGTAGCCAACCCCGGCGTGGGCCCTGAGGAGATGGAATCCCAGGTGACCAAGCCCATCGAGGACGTGCTGAGCACCCTCAACGGCCTGGACAAGCTTTATTCCACCTCCTCGGAAGGGGTTTCGGTCATCGTTGCCCAGTTCGTCCTGGAGAAGGACACCCAGCAGGCCTCCTCCGAAGTCCGGGAAAAGGTGGCCACTATCCGCAACACCCTGCCCCGGGAGATCATTGAGCCCATCATCGACAAATTCGACCCCTCGGCCGTGCCGGTGGTGTCCTTCGGCATCCAGAGCAAGGGCAACTCTCTGGGCCTTCCCGAGCTGCGGACCCTGATCGAAGACAGCATCAAGCCCAGCATCCAACAAGTGGACGGCGTCGGCTCGGTGAACATCATCGGCGGCCTGGAGCGGGAAATCCAGGTCGAGGTGGACCTCAATAAAATGAACGCCCTGGGCATCTCCATCGCCCAGGTCAGCCAGGCTATCCGGGGGGAAAACCTTAACCTTCCTGCCGGCCGGGTGACCGAAAAAACCCAGGATTTTCTCATCCGGACCAAGGCCGAGTTCGGCAGCTTGCAGGAAATGCTGGACATCGTGGTGGCCACGGTGGCCGGTAACTCCGTCCACCTCAAGGATATCGGCACGGTCAAGGACGGTTTCAAGACCAAGCGGACGATCTCCCGCCTGAACGGCCTGGAGAACATCTCCCTCGTGGTGCAGAAGCAGTCCGGGACAAACACGATCAAGGTGGCCGACCAGGTCTATAAAACCATAGACCGCATCAAGGCCGCCTACCCCAACCTCGAAATCCGGCCGACGGTGGACACCTCGGTCATCATCAGAAACTCCCGAAATGAGGTCATCAACAGCCTGATCCTGGGCATTCTTTTCGCCGGCCTGGTCGTCTTTTTCTCCTTCGGTGACCTGCGCAACACGCTCATCACTGTGGCCGGCCTGCCGGTGTGCATCATCGCCGTCTTCGCCGTGATGAGCGCCCTGGGCTACACGGTCAACGTCATCACCCTTATGGCCTTGAGCCTGTCGGTCGGGCTGCTGATCGACGACGCCATCGTCGTCCGGGAGAACATATTCCGCCATATGGATAAGCTGGGCCAGACACCTCGCCAGGCGGCCAGCGACGGCACCTCAGAGGTCGGCCTGGCGGTCATGGCCACCACCCTGACCATCGTGGCCGTCTTCCTGCCGGTGGCCTTCACCGCGGGCATTGCCGGCAAGTTCTTCCGGCAGTTCGGGGTGACCGTGGCGGCCGCAGTCCTTATCTCCCTGTTCGAGGCCTTCACCTTCGCCCCCATGCTCTCGGCCTACTTCTTCCGCAAGGCCGAAAAGGACGGGCGGAAAACCCTGTCGTCGCGCTTCGGGGGACTGGTCTCCAAGTTCTATGAGAAGCTGGGAAACAACTATCGCCCGGTCCTACGCTGGGCCTTGGGCCACCGCAAGACGATCGTCCTCATCACCACTCTGGTCTTCATCCTGAGCGCCTACCTCTTCACCCTGGTGGGCACGGGCGGGGCACCGCACGGGCAGCAGCCCGAATTCAACCTTTCCATCCAGACCGCTTCGGGCAGCTCCCTGGAGCAGACCGACCAGATCGTCCGGCGAATCGAGACGGTTCTCCGGCAGCAGAAGGAAATCACCGATCTATCCACCATCGTCGGCTCGTCCGACGGCTCCTCCGACGTGGCCAGCGTCAACGTCAAGCTCAACCTGCCCCCCAAAGATTCCCAGGCCTATCAAGACCGGCTGCGCCCCCTGCTGGCCGTCATCCCCGGGGCGACCATCACCTTCCAGGAGGCCATGAGCATGGGCGGGGCGGCCTTCTCTTCCATGCAGCAGTTGCCCGTCCAAATCGACCTCAAGGGCACGGACCTCGGCCACCTGAGCAAGGCCAGCGACAACGTCGTCCAAGCCCTGCAGAGCGTCAGCGGGTTGGTGGACATCAACAGCAACAACCGGCCGCCCAAGCCCGAAATCCAGATTCAGATCGACCGCGAGCGCGCCGCCCGGCTCGGGGCCGGGACCTATCAAGTCGCCTCCCTGATGCGCTCCATGCTCGACGGTGACCTGGCATCCAAGTACCGCGAGGGAGAAAAGCTCATCGACATCCGCGTCCGGGCCACGGAGGACCTTCGCTTCAACCTGGGCAAGATCCGGGAAGCCTACCTGCCCACTATGAGAGGCGGGTCCATCACCTTGGACCAGGTGGCCCAGCTCAAGATCGTTAGCGGGCCGACCCAGATCAAGCGCGCCAACCGCATCCGCCGCATCAGCATCTCGGCCAACGTCCTGAAGGGCCGGGCCTTGAACGATATCACCCGCAAGGCCGACGCCGCGCTGGCCGCCGTGCGCTTCCCCGGCGACGTCAGCTATGAGTACAGCGGCCAAGTGGAAATGACCCGGCAAATGTTCGGCTCCCTGACTCTGGCCCTTGTCTTGGCCATCGTCTTTGTCTATATGGTCCTGGCCTCGCAGTTCGGCTCCTTTGTCCAGCCTTTTGTCATCATGCTGGCCCTCCCCCTGTCCATCATTGGGGCCGTCTTGGGCCTGCTCCTGGCCAACAAGCTGTTCGACATGGTGGCCTTTATCGGCCTGATCATGCTCATGGGGCTGGTCACCAAGAACTCCATCCTGCTCATCGATTACACGAACACCCTGCGCCGGCGGGGCTTAAAGCGGGCTGAAGCTATCGTCGAAGCGGGCTCGACCCGTCTGCGGCCGATCCTGATGACCACTATGGCCATGATCCTGGGCATGATTCCCGTGGCGGCGGGGCTGGGCGCCAGCTCCAACTTCCGTCAGGCCATTGGCTTCACGATCATCGGCGGGCTGACGAGCTCAACCCTATTAACCCTGGTTATCGTCCCGGTCGTCTATTCGATCCTGGACGATCTGGCTCTTCGATTCAAAAAGAAGAATGCGGCTAGTTAGGATTTAGGGGCCGGCCGCTGCACATGTTCGAGTGCAATTTGTCATATCCTTCGTGAATGCAGCGAGTTGGCATAAGAAAAATAGAGTTATTCACAGGGTTATTCACAGTACTGTGAATATCATTATCTAATCTTCTCATTTCTCGAAAGATACGGGCTTATCTTTTTCTACCGCGACTTGCTACCGGGCTCTTACATCTCCCGATTGAATCCGGAAACCTCTCCATTCCCTTAAATCATGGGGAGGGGTGGCTGCCGAAGACACCTTTTGATTTGCTTGAAAAAATATTAATCCCCCTTACCCCCTTGGAATCAAGGGGGCGAGAGGTTGGTGTCTTCGGAGAGGCTGGCGGAGGGGCCGGCCTTTCCGGAGACGCCTATGATTTCTCTCTATTCTATTTATCCCCCTCTAGCCCCCCTTGGTGAAACAAGGGGAGCAAAGGTCGGTGTCTCCGGAACGGTCGGCCGTGACAGGACCCGTCCTCTTTTTGAATGATAGATCAATGACAGGAGAGGTTTCCGGATTCCTTACCGTCCGATCATATTCAGGATCTTCATCAGATACTCGTAGCTGGGCCGGTCCGCTGTGTTCTGGCTGATGTACTTGAACTGGAGGACGCCGTTCTTGTCCAGGATAAAGACGCTGGGGATGCCTTGGTCCACCTTGCTTCCGCTCCATTCCGTGGCGAAGACGCCCAGGGTCTTGGACAACTTCCGGTCGGCATCGAGGAGCAGGGGGAAGGGCAGGGGGACTTCGCCCTCCTTCAGGCTCAAGTCAAGGGGAAAAAACTTGCGCATGCGCTCCATGCGTTCTTTTCCCTGCTGGTCAAGCTTTTCCGGCTCCGGAGGGTTCTTCCCGTTTTTGATCTTCTCCAGTTGAGCGGGCAAGGCCGCCAGCCATTTAGCCACCTCTTCCCGGCTGAAGGCGAAAAGGAACAACACCTCGGCATTGTATTTTTCGCGGAGCTTGGCTTTTTTCTCGACTTCCACGGCTTCCGCGTATTTGTAGTCGCAGATGGTGCAGTAGCGTCCTTCTCCGGCATAGACGCGGGAGATGATGAGAACAACGTTCTTGCCCCGGAGGCTGGACAGGGTCAGGCTGCCGTCCTGGTAGGTGGGCAGGCTGAAATCGGGAAAGGGCTGCTCCAGTAGGGCCGGCCGGAAGGCCAGCTCCTGGGAGGCGGGGGTCTGGGGCTGCGTTTGCGATTGAGGCTGGGTCTGGCCGAGCATAAAGCCGGCAGCCAGGAGCAGAATGAATCCCAATAGCCTGAATGTCTTGAAACTCTTCATGATTATCTCCTTTTCGCTTCAGAATTTATAAGATTTTATTCATTTATAAATATTTTTTGGCCGGGCAGGCGGCTTGACCACAACAGGCTCGCCCGCCGGAACAGCTCCTTGTTGGGCTTTTTTAAGCCTGTACTGCCGTATGATCAGGTAGACCAGAAACAGCCAGATGAGGACGAAGACGATGTTCAGGATGGCGAATTTTTCTATGTTCATGGCCAGGAAAGTCGTCCCGACAAATACAGCCAGGGCGGCCAGGGCGTCACCGGCCCTGACGAAGAAGGTGTCGATGGCCGCCTTGGCCTTATATTTTTCCTCGCGCGAGGTGACCAGAAATAAGGCGGCTTTGACGGTATTCATGAGAGAATAATCCGTCCCATTCTCCAGAGACTTGACCCACTTGACTAGGAGCAGGGTGGCGCCCAGGGAGATGAAGGCATACCCACCCAGGGCGATGAAGGGTAGGACAAACAGAGCGCCGCCCACCCCCACCCAGCGGAAGATGCGGGATACCAGGAATAGTTGAATGACCAAGGCTAGGATGTTGGTCAAGAACTGGTACTCTGAGAAAAACTTGCCGTTGTATCCTCCCACGTAGCTATCATGGGCTTCTTGCAGAGTGATCACCTTATTCTTGTTATCATCCATCCGGTCAAGGACTTTATCGTCGGGGATTTCCTGGCCGGCAAGATGGCCATCCTGGTTGAGGTCTCTCTCCTGAAACCATTCGAGATTCAGTTCCTTTAGCTTGGAAACGGGGGCGTTCCAGGCCTTTTCTCCCGACCGTGTAGCGACGTCTGAGATGATGTATTCGCCGTTGGTGTTGATGAAATTATAGACCAATATGGCCAGAGCGATATAGAGCAGGTAGCGGGTCTTGGCTACCAGGCTGAAACCGTCGCCCGGCTTGAGCGGCTTCTCCTGCAGATGGGCGTCGGGCCGTCCGCCGCTCTGGGGTGAACGGACCTCCCGCCGGTGAATCAATACAGCCATCAGGATGCAGACCCCCAGAACGGCCCCGGAGAGGAGCATCACATTGAACTTTCCGAATGGCTCAATGATCAGTTTGGCGATCCGGCTGCCGGTGACGGCGCCCAGGGTGGCGCCGAAGGCGATCAGGGGGAAAATCCTCTTGCCCACCTCAAAAGTGTAGAGGTCGTTGGCAAACCCCCAAAACTGGGCTACGACCAGGTAGTTGAAGATGCCGATCCAGATGAAGAAGGCGATGCCCATGGCGCCGGCGCCGATGCCCGCCAGATGAAGGATATAGAAGATGACCAGGTTGGAGATAAAGAATAGAGTCACCCAGGTGATGAGCTTGTGCCGGGGCACCTTGGAGGCAAGGAGGCTGAAGGCCAGGATGACGAAGACGAAGAGAAAGGCCTGGGCTCCGCTGAGATAGCTTTTAGTTCTGGGAGCGTCCTCGTTCACCAGGAGGAGCGCTTCCCGGACCGGCTTGATCAAGTAGTAGGCCAGCAGCAAGAGGAAAAGGTTGAGGGCCAGAAGCAGCGCCTTGGTTGTTTCTCCGGGCCGGATGTCGGTGAACAGCCTGAGGAACTTATAGAAAACGTTGGGTGAGCCGGCGGAATCGCTCATGGTCCCTCCTTATCCACTCCCGTTGAATGTCTATTTCTTAATGGATCATCTGCAAAATGTCAAATCCGGCAATCCGACATTAAAAGTTTCTCCCCGATGGCTGTTCTGGTAGAATGGTGGGGAAATCGAAAAATGATGGGTTTAAACGAAAAGATCGTTGTCCAGGGCGACATGGCCGGAGTCGCCCTGGTCCGCCTCTTCCTGAAAGATATCGCCGTTCGGCTCAACCTGCCGGCCGAACCGACCTATCACTTGGAGCTGGCCGTGACCGAAGCCTGTCTCAACATCATCCGCTATGCCTATGCCCAGGGCCAGGGCGAGATCCGTCTTTGGGCCAGGCTCGACGGCGGCCGGCTCACCATCGAGATCAGGGACGACGGCCATCCCTTCGATCCCCGGGACGTTGAGCCGCCGGACCCGGACCGCTATGTGAGGGATGGGGTCAAGGGCGGGTTCGGCGTTCATCTCATGCGCACTCTGATGGAAGGCCTTGATTACCGCCGGGAAGAGAAACAAAACGTCTTGACCTTATGGATGACGATTCCTTCCGGCTAGGGCAATTCGCTGAGGCGGTGAGGCCAGATAAAGAGGGGCCGCTCAGTACAGGACCTTGTCCTCTCCGCCGTATTTTTTGATCAGCTTGTCGATTTCCAGGAGCATCAGGTCGCGCCGAAGGAGCACGGCCTTGACCTCTTCATCGGTCAGATACTCTCCCACCGCGGCCTTGACGCTTTCAGCGGTCAGAGCCTTGAGCTTGTCCACCAGCGTTCGGGGCAGCTCCTTCATTTCCATCGGCCCTTCCGAGCGTTTTTCGGTGTAGAGAAGCTCCGTGGTGAATTTCTTGGCGGTGCGGAAGCTCCGGGAATGGTCGATGAGAATCAAGCGCCAATCCTTGGTGATGAGGTAGTTGTTCTGGTGACGGTCTTCGTTGCCGATCAAGTTGTCGAAAAATCGCTGCAGGTAGAGGGCCCTGTTCCAGAAGAAGATCTTATAGGAAGGCATCTTGATATTTTTTTCCATTTTCTGTTTGAGAGTCATTTCCACGTCGGCCCAGATCTGGATCGACCCGCGGTCGCCCTGGAAGCGGCGCTCCGCGGTGGGCGGCACCATATTCAGGTCCAAGAGCTTATCGATCCGGTAGGCGGCCACCTCCCATTTCCAGCTGTCCGGGAAGCGCCCCGCCATCACATTGATGTTCTTCCACAGGGCAAAGTGCTGAAGGTCATCCCTTTTTAGGGTCAGCTTCCAGGGGTTGGTCACCGCCCCTTCGCCTTTCAACTGTTCCTGGCCGACGATCTCGGCCGTGGTCAGGAAATCCTCCCATTTGGCCCGTTCGGCCACCTCTTCGGGCAGGAACTGGGCGGCAGCCGGAAGGCTTAAGCCCACCAGGCCAAGAATGGAAACCAGGATCATGAAGCGTCTGTTCATCCTTCCCCTCCTTCTAATGAATGCTATCAACATCAGTACAGGACCGCCTTTTCCCCCTGCTCTTTGATCATGAGGGCGATCTCCTCAAGCAGGAGTTTTTGCCGGGCCATGACGGCCTGGATCTCTTCTTCGGTGAGATAAGGGCCGACGGCCTGACGGATCTTGCTTGCGTCGAGAGCTCGGATACTGTCCACCAGGCTGCGCGGGACGCGGCGAAAGAGAAGGAGCCGTCCCTCGGCGCTCTTGATGCCGTTTCGACCATAGACCAGCCTCTGGACATATTCTTTGGTGGAGCGGAAAGCCCGGGAATGATCGATGACGATCGTCCGCCAGTCCTCGGTATACAAGAGGTTCTGTTGAGTTCGGTCGTCGTTGGCGATCAGGCAGTCGAAAACCCGGACGACGTACTTCATCTTGTCGGTGCCCTCCCGGGCCGCTTCCGGGATGGAGATGCCCTGCTCCATGATCTTGAGCAAGGAGTACTTAACCGTGGCCCACAGCTGGAGCGATCCTTTCTTGCCCTGGAATTCCCGCTCCACGGTGGGCGGGACCATGTTCAACCCGATGAGCTTGTCGATCTGGTAGGCGGCGATTTCGTACTGCCAACCTTCCAGGGCGCCCAGCTGGATGCCGTACGGATTTTTCCAGGCGGCCTTAGCCTCCAAGTCGCCTTTCTGGAGATAGAGCTTCACCGGCTTAGTAACGCCCTCGCCGATATCCTCCCATTTGACGATCTCGGCCGTCTTGAGGAATTCTTCCCATTTCGGCCGCTGGGCGAGCTCGGCGGCGGTGAATTGCCCCCCAGCGCGCTGGCTCCAACCCAGGGCCAGAAAAATGAAAACGGCACATACGGTTGTTCGTCCCTTTTTCATTTATTTTCTCCCCGCCGGCTCGTGCCTCCGCTCCCTTAGGGCCTTATCTTAAATAAGACGCCGGCTAAAATCAAATATGGACATGGGCGGATGTGTCAAGCTGGGGAAGGCTAGGGAGAAAAAAGGACTGCGGCTTCCCCTTTTTCTTTGATGAGCCGGTCAATCTCGTCGAGAATGAGCTGCAGGCGTTTGAACAAGGCCTCCATTTCGGAGGCATTGAGATAGCGGGCCAGCCTCCGCCTGGCCAGCGCTTTGTCCAAGTTGCGCAGCGCATTGA
>JBAVVA010000245.1:0-12576 GCA_049697055.1 Candidatus Aminicenantales bacterium | reverse complement strand
CAATCAGGCCGACGACAAGGCCGCGGATGAATCGATGACTCACTGCAGCGTCTTCTTAGCAGCAAATCGTGGGGAGGGGTGGCACGGCGGAGGGGCTCCCACACCTGCTCCTTGGAGGGGGAAGCGCTTCGCCTTCCCCCTTCCAACGGTCGCTTCGCTCCCTGCCTCCCCTTCTCGGACTTCGTCCTGCGACCAAGGGGGCATAGAACCCCCGTCCGGCCAAGGCCGGGCACGCAGCTGGGCGAGCACGGATGGGGATTGTGAGAACAGGAACCAAACTTATCCAAATATTAATCCCCCTTCCCCCTTGGACAATCAAGGGGGCAAAAAAGGTCGGCCGTGACAGGACCCCTCCTCTTCTTGAATGCTGGATCACACAATTGGAGATGCTATCTCGATAGGCCTTTCCCAGCGGACGGTTGACATTTATGCGAGGCTCCTTTATAGTAGCCTCTCTCTTCAGCCGAGGAGAGAGGAAATAATCTGGCGATGGGTAAAAGGAGGAATTCATGAAGCCTTGGAAGGGATTGCTGGTCTTTTTGCTGGCCGTGGGATTGGCTGGATTCTTTGCCTGCAGCACGGGCGGAAAATACGGCGAGGCTAAGGATCTGATGAACAAGAGCCTGACGGCCATGGATGACTTCGTCAAGGCCATTGACCAAGCCAAAGACGCCAAAGCGGTCGCCGCGGCCATCACTAGCTTCAAGGACTCCATGGCCGCCCTCAAGCCGAAAATGCAGGCCCTGGACAAGAAGTATCCCGAGCTCAAAGATGAGACCAAGATGCCGGAGGATCTCAAGCCCTTGATGACCAAGATGCAGGAGATGAGCAGCAAAATGATCAATGCCTCGATGAAGGCCTACCAGTACAACCAGGACCCCGAAGTCCAGAAAGCCCAGGAAGAGCTGAACAAAGTCATGAGGGACTAGCCTTCAGTTTTTCTCCCAGGCAATTATCCCTCGATTTTTCAGGGCGGGAGTGGGTTTACTCCCGCCTTTTCTTTCTTTCTTTGTCCAAACATCACCCAATTTCTTGATCCGGCCAGAGGGGAAAAAACCCTGTCGGCAATTTTGGGGAGCCAAATTGCGGAAGGAGCCGGGATCGGCTTATCTTATAGTGGATTGCGATTCGAGTTCAAAAAAGGTGCAGCTTGATGAGCAAGAAATCCTTTGCCGCCGGGGAGGTCATTTTTCGTCCCGGAGACCCCAGCGAATTCGCCTATATCATCAAGTCGGGCCAGGTGGAGATTCTGAAAGGTTTCCCCGATAGCTCTGTCCGGCTGGCCTTGCTGGGAGCGGGGCAGATCTTCGGCGAGATGGGCCTGGTGGACGAACGGCCCCGGTCGCTGGCCGCCCGGGCCGTGACCGAGGTCCGCCTCAAAGCCGTGACCCGGGATGAATTTGCCACCATGATCATCGAGCGGCCCAAAGACAGCCTCAAGTATTTGAAAACTCTGTTCGAACGGCTGCGGGCCATGAACACGCGGGTGGCCGGGGAATTAATAGCGGAGACGGCCGGCCAGGCCGAAACCCGCCTCTTGGTGATGCTCGTCCCCCTGACCAGCAGGGCCGGCCAGGTCGTGCCTCAGGAGGGATTGACCCCGACTGTTTTCCCTTTCCGCATCGGGAGGGCTTCCCAGGAACTCAAGGGGTATGACCCCATGGAAATCAATGACCTCATTTTACCCGACGAGAGTCCCTATTACGTCTCCAAGAACCATCTGTCCATCGATGTGGAACAGGGCCGGGCGATCATCCGCGACCGGGGAAGCTACCTGGGCACGGTAGTCAACGGCCTGTCCATCGGAGGCCATCACCGCGGTGCCTCGGCCGTCCTCAGGGAAGGCGACAACGAGGTCATCATCGGCTCGACCCATTCGCCCTTTCGCTTTAGGGTCACGGTCAGGACTCTGTCCTGATTGGGGGGCTCTATTTCTGGGCGTTCTCCAGCATGGCTTTCATGGCCCGGTAGCTCAAGGCCTCGAAAGCCTCCTCCACGAACTTGGTGTAAGCGGAGTTGTGGCTCATCAGGGCGTCCTTGACCAGGAAGGGCCGGTAGTCGTCGCTGTCCAAAGCTTCGAGGTAGGTGGCCAGCACGCAGCCCACCGCGCTTAAACCGCACAGGAACAGGGTATTGCTGCCCTGGCTGTGCAGGACCCTATCCAGGTCCGTTTTTTTAAACGCGCTGGCGTAATTTTTGATGATCTTGGGGTCGTCGGGTTTGACCGCCACCGACTCGGGGAATTCAAATTCTTGGCTGCCGGGCGGAGGACCCCCCTGGGGATCCGTGTTGTAAATCCTGATGACCGGAAAACCGTACAGACGGAAGAGGGCGATGGAGGCGTTGATCAGCTCCAGGGCATTGCTTTTTTCCCGGTCCGGGACCATGGGCAGGTAGGCGTTCTGGATATCAATGACCAGCAGGGCCGGTTTCATCCGCGGCGGTGTCTGGCCGGCTTTCTCTTGGGGCAGGGCCGGGCTGATGGTCAGGGCCAGGACCAGGGCCGTCAGGCACAGCGTCTTTTTCATGGGACCTCCTTTTTTTCCTTGAAGTTGGCCTCAAGATATTTATAGATAAAAACTGCCGATAAGGCAAATTCCGAACTTAAAGTCAGGGCCGGGCTTGCCAAACGGCTCCGGGCCAACTATCATGATATCAAAGCTATTCGAGACATGAGGCCGCAAAGAAAGTCTCTGGCCGCTTTCCTTTTGAGGCTCGTCCATCGGGAAAAAAGAAACGAGGGAGTCATCCCGTTTGGAGCGCCCATGAACCAAAAAAACCGCAAGGATAATGGCCAACGGGGAACTCTTGCAGCCGAAGACGGTCAAACGGACCTGGCCGTCGTTTTCGACCGGATCGTCGACGGCTTCGTGGCCCTGGACAAAGACTGGCGTTTCACCTATGTCAACAAGAAAGCCGGGGAGCTCATCGGCCGGCCGCCGGAAGATTTGATCGGAAAGCACCTCTGGACGGAGTTTGTCGAAGGCAAGGACCGTCCCGTTTATAAAGCCTACCAGCGGGCTATGGAGGACCAGAGCCCGATTCATTTCGAAGAATATTCGCCGACTTGGGACCGCTGGTTCGAGTACCGCGCCTATCCCTCGCCGGCCGGCCTGACCGTTTTTTTCCAGGACGTCACCGAACAGAAACGCGCCCAGGAGGAGCTGCTCAAGGAGCATGATCTGTTGAGCCGGCTAACGGAAACCAGCCCGGCCGGTATCACTATGGTGGACCGCCGGGGGCAGATCACCTTCGCCAACAGCCGGGCTGAGCAAGTGCTGGGCTTGACCAGAGATGAGATCACCCGGCGCGCCTACAACGCGCCCGCCTGGCGCATCACCGACTATGAGGGGAAACCCTTCCCCGATGAGAAGCTGCCGTTCCATCAGGTGATGGCCTCCGGCCGGCCGGTCTACGGCGTGCGCCATGCCATCGAACATCCCGATGGGCAGCGAATCTTGCTGTCCGTCAACGCCTGCCCGCTCTTTGACGGGGCCGGCCGGGTGGACGGGATGGTGGCTACGGTGGAGGATGTCACGACCCAGGTATGGGCCGACCGCCTGATCCGAAACCAGCGCGACCTGGCTTTAGCCCTGAGCTCTGCCCAGGACATCCGCGAAGGGTTGCGTCTCTGTCTGGACGCCGCCATCCGGGTCTCGGATATGGACTGCGGGGGGATCTACCTGAAGGATGAGATATCGGGGGATCTCGACCTATTTTTCCACCGAGGCGTCTCGCCCGAATTTGTCAAAAGCGTATCGCATTATCCTGCCGACTCGGCTCGCGCCCAGCTTGTCGCGCAGAGCCTGCCCCAGTACTCCGAGTTCCCGATCTTGACCGTTTCCCTAGAAGAGACCCAAAAAAAAGAAGGGTTGCGCGCCATCGCCATCTTGCCCATCCGTCATGAGGGCCGCCTCATCGGCTGTCTGAACATCGCTTCCCACAGCAAAGACCGAGTGCCTGAATGGGCCCGGACCGCGCTGGAAACCATGGCCGCTCCTATCGGCGGCTCCCTGGCCCGGCTCCTGGCCGAGAAAGCGCTCCAGGAAAGCGAAGCGAGATACAGAGAGCTGGCGGACAGCATTCAAGACCTTTTTTTCGCGCTGGACCCTAACCTCAAGTGCTCTTATTGGAACAGCGCTGCGGAAAAAAGGTCCGGGCTGAGCAGGGAGGAAGCGCTGGGGAAGTCTCTCTTCGAGATTTTTCCCCCGGCTAAAGGAAGCCGGGTGGAAGAGACCTGCTGGCAGGTGCTTAAGACACAACACCTTCAAACCACGGACTTCAGCTTCACCTGGAAAGACCGGGATTACGTATTCGAGATCACCGCCTATCCTTCCAAGTTGGGAATTTCCGTGTTTGCCAGAGACATCACCGAGAAAGCCAAGCTGGAGACGGAGCTGTCGGCGCGGGCGGCCGACCTGCGGAATCTTTCGAGCCGGCTCCTGCGCGCCCAGGAAGAAGAACGGAAGAAGATTTCTCGCGAGCTCCATGATGAGATGGGCCAGGCCCTGACCATGGTCAGTATCAACTTTTCTTTTTTAAAAAAGACGTTAAGTTCGATCCAACGAGCCAAGGTCAGGGATAAGATCGACGAATCCGATGCGCTGATCCGGAAACTCCTGGAGCAGGTCCACGAACTGACCCTCGACCTCCATCCCCATATGCTGGACGACCTGGGCCTTCTCCCCACGGTCAAATGGTTCGTCGAGAGGTTCTCCAAGAACCTGAACCTCGAGGTCCGGCTGACAGAGAAGAATTGGAGCGAACCGGTTGAGGCGGGCCTGGCCTTGAGCCTCTTTCGCATCATCCAGGAAACACTGACCAATGCGGCCAAACATGCCCGGGCCAAAAAAATCAAGATTCATCTCTCCCAGAATGAGAACAATATCGAAGCTCTGATCGAAGATGACGGATGCGGTTTTGACCTGGCCAAGGTGGAGCAAGACCGCCGGAAGAAACACGGAGTCGGTTTTTTGGGCATGAGAGAAAGGGCCGCTTATTTGAACGGGAAATGTCTCATCGAATCCCGGCCTGGCCGGGGGACCCGCGTTCATGTTATCCTGCCCAAGAGATGATTGATGCCTAAAATCAAGCTGCTGCTGGCCGAGGACCATACCATAGTCCGGGAGGGATTGCAGGCCCTATTGAAGGAGTCGGAGGATATCGAGGTTATCGGCCAGGCGGAAGACGGGCAAGCGGCCGTCCGAAAAACGGATGAATTGAAGCCCGATGTCGTCCTCATGGATATCAGCATGCCCATCCTCAATGGGATCGAAGCGACCCGTCAGATCAAGAAACTATATCCCCATATCAAAGTCCTCATTTTGAGCATGCATCCCAACGAAGAGTATATTTATGCGGCGCTTAATGCCGGAGCCTCCGGCTACATCCTGAAACAGGATGCTCATCCGGATTTGATATCAGCCATAGAGGTTGTGGTCGGGGATAAGGTTTTTCTCAGCCCGTCCGTATCAACAAAGGTGGTCAAGGATTATCTCCATAATATAGCGGCGTTGGCCGCCCCTGATGACTTGGGAAAGTTAACCTCCCGGGAGCGGCAGATTCTGCAACTTGTTGCCGAAGGCAAATCGAACAAAGAGATTTCCGCAATGTTCTTCATCAGCGTCAAAACCGTTGAAACTCATAAAGCCAACCTTAAGGAGAAACTGGGAGTTCGCACCACCGCTGATTTGGTCAAATACGCCGTCCGCAAGGGGATAGTCAGCTCCGAATAGGATCCCTTCCGAAATGCATTAATTCAATAAAATCAGGCATTTCCCTCAAAAAAGTCAGGGAATTCCCGATTTACAGCCTGTCCCTTTCCGCCCATATTGACTATGCGCGGTTTATTTTCATCTCCGGGGAGGGAGGAGCTGAAAACAAATAGAGTTCTCATTGTCGATGACGACGCGATTTTTCGCCGATTTCTAAAAGACCATCTGTCCGGCAAGCCGGGGTTGGAGGTCGTCGGCGAGGCGGAGGACGGCCGAAAAGCCCTGGAGCAAGCGGAAGCCCTCAACCCCGACCTTGTCCTCATGGACAGTCGGATGCCCAAATTGAATGGTTTCAAGGCTTCTCATCTGCTGCTGGAGAGGATGCCCCATCTGAAGATTATCATCCTGGCCGTCTTCGATAACCCTAAGGACAAACAGGCTGCTGAAGAATGCGGGGCTTGCGGCTATGTCCAAAAATTGAACATCCTGGAGGAGTTGCTTCCCGCTATCCGGGCTGCCTTCCGCACTAACCGGAATCGAAAAATGCCTATAAAGAAGAAGGCCGAGTGGCTGAAGATGATACCAGGCGCGTCCAAGCCGCTTTACCAACAGCATCCCGATCCTGAAAAGGTCGAACGGTTGCTCCAGGCCAGCCTGGAATCCGAACACAAGTACAAGTCTCTGGTGGACAAATCTTTGCTGGGCATCTATATGACCCAGAACCACATTTTGAAGTATTGCAATAGCCGTTTCGCTGAGATGTTCAACTACCCAGGGCCGGAGGCGATGACAGGGCTGAGCATCCGAAAACTGGTGGCGCCCGAAAGCTGGGACACTGTTGACAGGGAAGTGAAGCTGCGGGAATCCGGCCAGAAAGAATTTTCCCAGTATGAGCTCAGGGCCATACGCCGGGACGGCAGCCGTTTCGAGGCCGAGGTTCTGGGCAGCCGCATCCAGTATGAAGGCCGGCCGGCGGTGCAGGGCATGATGATCGACATCACCGAGCGCAAGAGGTCGGAGCGGCTGCGGGAGTGCCTGTTCCGGATCTCGGAAGCGTCGGCCGCTTCTTCCACTCTGGATGAGCTCTTCCACTCCATCCATCTCATCATCGCCGAGCTCATGCCGGCCAAGAACTTTTACATCGCCCTTTTCGACCCGGACGGCCAAACCATCAGCTTTCCCTATTTCGTGGACGAGTTCGACACGGCACCCGCCCGGACGAAGCCCGGCAAAGGTCTGACCGAATACGTCCTGCGGACGGGCGAGCCGCTGCTGGTCTCCCCGGACGTCTTCGACGAGCTGGAGCGGAGGGGAGAGGTGGAATCTATCGGCACTCCCTCCATCGACTGGCTGGGCGTCCCCCTCAAAATAGAGGGCCAAGCCCGGGGTGTGCTGGCGGTGCAGAGCTACACCAAAGGTGTGCTGCGCTACACCGAGGCGGATAAGGCCATCCTCAAGTTTGTCTCGGACCAGGTCGCCCAGGCCATCGCCCGCAAGAAGGCCGAGTCCGCCTTCCAGGACAGGGAGCGTTTCCTGGCCGGCATTTTCGACAGCATTCAGGACGGCCTGTCGGTTCTCGACTTGGACTTCACCATCCTCCGGGTTAATCAGACCATGGAGGAGTGGTACGCCCACGCCCGGCCGCTGGCGGGCAAGAAATGCTACGAGGCCTACCATCTCCGTAAGACGGTATGCGATATTTGCCCAACGCGGAAAACGCTCCTGACTGCCAAGGCCGCCTTCGAAGTCGTCCCCAAGGTGGGGCCGGGGGGCGAGATGGTGGGCTGGCTGGGGCTCTACAGCTTTCCCTTTGTGGACCAGGCCTCGGGCCGGATGAAGGGTGTGATCGAATACGTCCGCGACATCACCGAGCAGGAGCGGGCGGAAGAGCAAATCCGCCTCGATGAAGCCAGGCTGCAAAGCCTTTACAACATCTCTCAATATAAGCCCAAAGACATGCGCGACCTATGGGACTTTGCTCTCCAGGAGGCTATCAGCCTGACCGGCAGCAAAATCGGATGGATCGGCATCTACTGGGAAGAGAGGCAAACATTAACCGTCAAAACCTGGTCGAGAGAGGTCATGACGGAGTGCAAGATCAAGGACCGCCCCCTGGAATTTCCCGTCGAGAAAGGGGGGATCTGGGTGGAGGCCATCCGGAGCGGCGAACCGCTTGTTATCAATGACTATAAAGCCGACGAGCCGCGGAAGAAAGGATACCCCCCGGGACATCTAGAGCTGGCCAGATTTATGGCCATACCGATTTTTTCGGAAGACAAGACCATATATTTGGTCGTTGTGGCGAACAAAGAACAGGATTATGAGGATACCGATATCCGTCAACTGACGTTGCTCATGGATTCCGTTTTGAAAATCACGGAGCGCAAAAAAGCGGAGGAGGCCTTGCGCCGGAGCGAGGAGAAATACCGGGCCCTGGTGGAGAACCTCAACGAGGCCATCTTCAGCACCGACCTGGAGGGAAGGCTGACCTACATCAGCCCGGCCATCGAGCTGTTCACTCACTTCCGTGCCGATGAATTGATCGGTCGGCCATTCGCCCAATATGTCCACCCGGATGACCTGTCCGGCCTGCTGGACCGCTTCCAGGGGGTTCTCGCGGGCGAAACCAAATCCTATGAGTACCGTTTGATCGACAAGGGCGGCGGCCTCATCTACGTCCGTTCCCACAGCCGGCCGATCTATCAGGACGGCCGGCCCATAGGAATTACGGGCCTGCTCCAGGACGTCAGCGAGCGGAGGAAGGCGGAGGAAGCGACCCTCCTAGCCAATGAGAGGCTGCAGTTCCTCATGTCTTCTGCCTCGGCAGCCATATACTCCTCAAAAGCCGAAAGTCCTTTTTCGGCCACATTTATATCCGACAGTATCATCCGCATGACCGGGTACGAACCGGAAGCATTCCTCAAGAATCCTGATTTCTGGTACGCTCATGTTCATCCGGAAGACCACTCCAAAGTGGATACGGAACTCCCGAAACTTTTTGAAAAAGATTTCCATGTTTATGCGTATCGATTTCAATGCCAAGATGGGAAATACAGATGGTTTCGTGATGAGATGCGCTTGATACGGGATAAGAAAGGCCATCCCCTTGAAATCATCGGCTTCTTTTCAGATATCACCGAAGGCAAACATGCCGAAGAAGCCCTGCAGCGCTCCGAAGAAAAATATCGGGAACTTGTCGAAAACCTTAACGAAGTGATCTACACGATCAAGGCCGAGGGCACCATCACCTACGTCAGCCCGACGGTCCAGGCTGTCCTGGGCTATGCGCCGGCAGAACTTATAGGCACCGATTTTGCTTTTCTCATCTTCCCTGATGACCTGGACAAAATTCGTCAGGCCTTCGGAGATATTCTCCGGGGGCGTCTCTATCCGAGCGAGTATCGGATGGTCACCAAGAGCGGCGAAGTCCGATGGCTCCGCACTTCCAGCCGCCCCGTTTACGAGGGAGGACGCGCTGTCGGCCTGCAAGGCGTGCTCACCGATATCACCGAGCGCAAACAGGCGGAGGAAGCGCTGCGGGAAAGCGAGGAACGCTTTCGTACCCTGTTCGAGAATTCTACGATTGGCATCTACCGCACCACGCCCGACGGCCGGATCCTCCTGGCCAACCCAGCACTCGTCCGGATGCTGGGGTACTCATCTTTCGAGGACCTGGAACGAAGAAATCTAGAAACGGAGGGATTCGCTCCCGACTTTCCGCGGAGCCGATTTCATCTACTGATAGAAAAGGAAGGCGAGGTGCGGGGGCTGGAGTCGGCCTGGAAGCGGGCCGACGGCAAATTGATATACGTCAGAGAAAGCGCCAAGGCTATTCGCGACGCCGAGGGGCAGATCCTCTATTATGAGGGAAGTGTCGAGGACATCACTGAGCGCAGATGGGCGGAAGAGGCGTTGCGCCTGAGCGGCGAGCAATATCAGAATCTGGTCGAGAGTCTCACTGAAGTCATGATCAGCCTTGACTTGGAGGGGAAGCTTGATTATGTGAGCCCGGCCGTGGAGCGCATATCCAAGTACAAGGTTTCCGAGCTGATGGGCCAGCCTTTCGCCCAATTCATCCACCCCGACGACCTGCCCGACTTGATGTACCGGTTCAGCGAAGCTTTGAAGGGGGAAACTCGGCCCTATGTTTTCCGCATCCTGGACAAGGATGGAGAGACCAAATTTATCCGCACCCACAGCCGGCCGATCATGAAAGAGGGAAAGCCGGTAGGGTTGACCGGCCTGCTTGAGGATATCACCAAGAGAAAGCTGGCCGAGGAGGCCCATAGGAAATCCGAGGAGCGGTTCAGGCTGCTTTTTGCCTTTGCTCCGGACGCCTATTTTCTGTCCGACCTCCAGGGTCGGGTCGTCGACTGCAACAACGCGGCCGAAGTCCTGTCGGGCTATAAAAGAGAAGAATTGATCGCCAAGAGCGTTTGGGATTCGAATTTCTTTTCCACTTCTCAAAAGGAGAAAACAGCCGGCCTCCCGGAAAGGAGCGCCCAGAATCTGCCGACGGGTCCCGAGGAGCTGATTCTGACGCGGAAGGATGGCCAGGAAATTCATGCGGAAATAAGAACATTCCCCCTTTCCATCGGCGGAGAGGTTCAAATCCTTGGAGTGGCCAGGGACATCACCGAGCGCAAAGCGATGGAGAAGGAGGCCGCGGACAGAATGACCGAGCTCGAGGAATTCTACAAGATGGCCGTCAACAGGGAATTGAGAATGATCGAGCTGAAGAATGAAATTGAAAAACTGGAAGTGAAGCTGGCCAAATCCAATGGCGGCCGTGAAACGAGAGCCTAGATGAGAAATATGGAAAAATTTAGGGATTTTTTCCAAAATTCCCCGGACGGCTACCATTCCCTGGGCCCGGACGGCACGATCCTGGAAGTGAACGAGACCTGGCTCAAGATGCTGGGCTACCAGAGGAGTGAGGTCGAGGGCCTACTCAAACTCCGGGACCTTCTCACCCCCCCGGGACAAAAGATCTATGATGAGTATTTCCCCCGTTTGAGGAAGGCCGGAACGATCAACCAGGTCGAGTACGAGCTTCGCCGCAAGGATGGGTCTTTTCTGCCGGTTCAAATCAGAGCCAGCGGCGTCTTCAACAGCCGGGGTCAGTTTGTGAAAAGCTTGGCCATCGTCAGGGATAATGCCCTGAAACTCGATTACGAAAAGAAGCTCTTGAATGCCGCCCAGGAGTGGCGGACGACTTTTGACTCAATGCCTTACGGGACGATGCTCATCGACAAGGAATTCCGCATTCTGAGAGCCAATAAATATTTGGCCGGGCATTTCGGCCTGCCCATCAAGGAATTGATCGGCCGGCGCTGTTGTGAGGTGGTTTTGAACGATGAGCAGCCCGATAAAAACTGTGCGCTGCTCAGGGCCATGAAGACGGGTCAACAGGAAAGCAGCGAGCTTTATCATGAAAAGTCGGGCCGCTATTTCAGGGAACATGTCTCTTTCATCGCTGACGGAATGGACGGGAAGTTCGTGCTTTTCCTGGCCGACATCACTGAGCAGAAAAAGAAAGAGGATGACCTCATCCAAAGCCGCCAAGCCTTTTTCAACATGCTGAAGGACCTGGATTCCTCCAACCAAGAGATGAAGGAGCTGTATGAGGGGCTCATCCATGCTTTCGTCAACTCCATTGATGCCAAAAGCGCCTGGACGGGGGGGCATTCGGAGAAGGTGACCGATTATGCCCTGCAGATCGCCCGGGAACTGGAAATGAATAGCCCGGATATGGAAACTCTGAGGATCGCCGGATTTCTTCACGACATCGGGAAGCTGGGGACCTATCAGGCCTTGCTGGACAAAGCCGGCTCCCTGAGCGTTGATGAATTCGCGATCATCAAGCTCCATCCGGCCAAGGGAGAAGAAATCCTGAAGCCCATCAAGCCCTTGCGGAACCTTCTCCCCATCATTAGGCATCATCATGAGCGGGTTGACGGAAAGGGATACCCGGACGGGCTCAAGGGGGAGGACATCCCCTTCTTGGCCCGCATCCTGTGCGTGGCCGATGCCTATGAGGCGATGGTCTCCCACCGGCCTTACCGTCCGGCCTTGGGTCACGAGCAGGCGGTGGCCGAGCTGAAGAGATGCAGCGGAACGCAGTTTGACCCTCTTGTGGTCAAGGCTTTCCTGCGAACATTAGAGACCCAATCCGCTGAATAGAGCCGAAGACGGCATTCCTGTTGTCCCGCCAGATATGCAAGGGAACCTTTATTATTTTTATCCAGGCTGTTAAGATGATCGTATGAAAAGCAGGGCTATCCGGATATTGTACCTGTTCCTCGCCTTTTGGTTCGCCGGCGGATGTTCTCCCTCTCCGACGGGCAGCGCGGAGCTGGACAAAGTCTATAATGCCGATTATGGGCAATGGGCCCAGATGGTCGAGGCCAATAGTGATGCTTATCTCGAAGAGATCGCCAGGCTGAACCTCCATTTTGAGGACGGCCGGAAGGCGTCGATCACAAACAGATACCAGCAGGTCATTTTGTCCTTGCTGGCCATGCAAAAAAAAGATGGAGTCATCGTCGAGCTGGGCGCCTGGATCGGGGGCGGGGCTCTGATCATGGGGCCCTATCTGACCCATTCTCAGAGCTACCATGCCGTCGATACGTTCAACGCCGACGCCATGCCGGATGCCTATATAAAGAGGAAACTGCAGAGGAAGAAACAGATCGATATTTTCAACGACAACACCGCCCCGCTTAAAGAGAAAGTGGTCGTGCATCAGGGATACACCACCGATGTGGCGGCGGCCTGGCCAAAAAACCTAAAGATTGACCTCCTGTTCATTGACGCCGACCATAAATACGAGGCGGTCAGGGCCGATTGGCTGAATTGGAGT
>JBAVVA010000244.1:0-1755 GCA_049697055.1 Candidatus Aminicenantales bacterium | reverse complement strand
AGCTGGTTCCGGCCGAACCTCCCGCCGGCGTAGACCTCGTTGGCCAAAATGAAATCAAGGCGGAACAGCGTGCTCCGGGGGAGCCAGAAGCGAAGGGTGAACAGGTTGGTCGTCTGAAACATTCGGTCGATGGTGTCGTAGAGGTGATAGCTCCAGTAGAACGGCTCAATTTTCTGGAAAAACTTGGAGTCGGGATAGAATGTGTACATGCCGAATAGGGCCAAGCGCCGCAAGCCCGTGCGGTAGACGTACCCCGTGTCCACTTGAAAATCCGGGGAGATATCCTGGTAGCCGATGTCCAGGTTGACGCTGCGCGTCGAATAGCTGTAATCCAAGCCCAGGGCATGGCCGGGCCGAACGGTCTCGGCCCCTTGCTCCCGGGTCCAGGACCCGAACAGATGAAAAGAGACGACCGATGTGTTGGTCACCCGGAACCGGCCGTCTGCTCCCCCGAACCGGTTGAACCCGTCCCCGGTGCCGTGGCCCGTATAGAACCCCCCGATATAAGAGTCGCCCCTCAGGGCGTGCTTGTAGCGGACGATGGTGAAGTCCGGGTGCTCATCCACTTCATCGCCGGGGAGCTCGTCCTGGGCATAGATGGCGGCCAGGGTGTCCTTGGCCGATATCTTCCCCGCCAGCTTCAAGCCGAAAACAGGGTTGATGATCTTCCGGGTGTAAACGACCGCGGTCAGGGGCGCTTCCTCGAAATTGCCGGCAAAGAGCCAGAGCTCGCTTCCCTCCAGGAAAAAAGGGCGCTTCTCCGGATAGAAAAGGTCATAGCGCAGGTTGATATCGACCTGGCCGGCGTCGGATTCGACTTGACTGAAGTCAGGGTTGTAGGCGGCATCGGCTATCAGGTCGGAGGTGATGCCCAATTTGCCGGTGAGGCTGAATTCCGTGCTCCTCATTTCGCGCTGCCAAAGGCCCTCGGAATGGGCATAGCTCGTGGTGTGGGTCAGGGCCGGCAGCACCTCGATGACCCTCTTGTATTTTAAGCCGGAAACCTGGACGGCCAGAGTCTGGCCCAGCAGGCTTCCCTGTTCAGGGTTCATGGCCGGGAAGCTGTCCATTTCCGAGGCGCGGACGATTTGGCGGAAGAAGGCCACCCTGATGATGATGTCTTTCCTGTTGGGAAAGCGGATGCTCTGCAGGGGGATCCGTCCTTCTACGGTATAGCCCTGCTCGTCGATTCTTCCCCTGCTGTCCCAGACCATGTCGAAGTTGGCGTCGAGATTCCCCTTAATGTCCATCATCCCGTCGCCCTGGATGCCCAGGGGGTTGATGACGAAGCCGAAAGCGCTCTGCATGTCGTTAAAGGTGTCGATGAGGAGCCCGCAGAAGTCCTGGTCAAAAATGGCGTCCCGCTTGGTAGTAGCGGCCTTGATTTTCCCCGGCTCGGTTTCGTAACAGCGCAGGGCGAAATAGAAGTTGTCCGAATCATAAGTCAAAAATCCCTCGGACCTCTGGTTGGGTTCCTTTCCATAATCGGGCTGGTAGGTTTTGAACCCCTCCACCCTGAGGGCTGCAGACCAGGCTTCGTCGTCCAGGACGCCGTCGATCACTGGCGGCTTGGCCGTCTTGGGCAGAAGCGGTGGATCTGAGCTGAGGCCGCCGGCAGCAGACCGGGCCAAGAGCAACAGGCCGGTGGCCAGGGCCGGGAGGGAGAGCCTATTTCGAAAACTTTTCATCTTGATCTTATTGTCCTCTAAATTTTAAATAAAAGATTCGCCCCGCCATAAAGTGAGGGTCTTTGCC
>JBAVVA010000243.1:0-5597 GCA_049697055.1 Candidatus Aminicenantales bacterium | reverse complement strand
TTGGGAAGCTTCGTCCAGCTTGTCGGCCTCCTGACGGATATTCCGGTTGAAGAAGAGAGTAGCCCGCGGCGGTCCGAGGCGTCGCTTCTGGACCGATGCGTGAAATGCCGGGTCTGCGGGGCGGCCTGTCCGACGGGAGCCATCGGCCAAGACCGGTTTCTCCTCCACGCCGAGAAATGCTACACCCTCTTTTCCGAATCGCTCAACCCGATCCCTGAGGGCCTCAAGCCTCCTTCTCCACAATGCCTGGTCGGTTGCCTGAAATGCCAGGAAATCTGCCCGGAAAATAAAGGCCGGCTTAGACTTGAAAAGGCCGCCGTATCCTTCTCCGCCGAAGAGACCGAGCTCTTCCTGGAGCAGGCCGAGGGGGCGGGCTGCGTTTCAGAGGCGATACTGCCCAAATTCCGGGAACTGGGCTTATCCGAAAACCTGAGCCTCTATGCCCGCAACCTTAAGCGCAAGCTCGAAATGAATTCCTAATGCTCGAATGTTGGATTTCAAAATAGGAGTGGTATGATAGCCATACGCTCGATTAATCTTGCCGAGGAGACAAACCATGACCACTCCCGCGCCTCTCGAAAAAAACGAACGGCTGGCCCTCAACCGCCGTAAATTTCTGGGCTATTTCTCCGCTGTCGGGCTGGGCGGCACGCTTCTGCCCGGAGCGCTCCTGGCCGTGGCCCAGGATGCCCCTCAAGTCACGACCGACATGGTGGCCTCCGCGGCTAAGATTGCCGGAGTCCCTCTCTCGGAGGAAGCTCAGAAACGAGCGGCCGAGGGATTGAACCGCCAGGACGGCCTGCTCAAAAACTTCCAAAGCCTGCGGGAGATGAACCTGGGGAACGATACGCCCTTGGCCCTGATCTTCAACCCGGTCCTCCCGGGAGTGACGCATCCCCGCGGCGAATCGTTCCTGAGAACCTCCAAGTTCAGGGTGTCGGTGCCCAAGACGGAGGAAGACCTGGCCTTCCTTCCCCTGACCCACCTGGCCCAATTGCTGAAAAAACGCGAAATCAAATCCCTGGAACTGACTAGAATTTGCCTCGAACGTCTCAAAAAATATGACCCCGTTCTCAAATGTGTTGTGACCCTGACCGAAGAGTTGGCTCTCCAACAGGCGGCCCGGGCTGACGCGGAGATCGCCGGCGGCGCCTACCGCGGCCCGCTCCACGGCATTCCCTGGGGGGCCAAGGATCTTCTCGCCGTGAAGGGATACAAGACCACTTTTGGCGCCTCGCCCTACAAAGACCAGATCCTGGACCGGAACGCAACCGTATATAACCGACTCACCAAGGCCGGCGCTGTCCTGGTGGCCAAGCTGACCCTGGGCGCCCTGGCCCAGGGCGACCGCTGGTTCGGCGGCCAGACCAAGAGCCCCTGGGACCCGCAGAACCCCAGCCTGGGCTCGAGCGGCTCCTCGGCCGGCCCGGCCGCGGCGGTGGCGGCCGGCCTGGTGCCCTTCGCCCTCGGCTCGGAGACGCGCGGCTCGATCATGTCGCCCGCCGGCCGCTGCGGGGTGACGGGCCTGCGGCCGAGCTTCGGCCGGGTCAGCCGCTATGGGGCCATGGCCTTGAGCTGGACCATGGACAAGATCGGCCCCTTGTGCCGGACGGCCGAGGACTGCGCCGTCGTCCTGGCCGCCATCCAGGGACCGGACGGGCTGGACAATACGGTGCTCGAGCTTCCCTTCGCCTGGGACGCCGGCCGTGACCTCCGCCGGCTGAAGGCCGGTTACCTGAAATCAGACTTCGAAGGCGATATCCCCGACGACCCGCAGAACCCGGACCGGGCCAGACGCCTGCGCGAAATCCGCGACCTAAACAGAACCGCCCTGACTTTCTTCATGTCCCTGGGCCTCAAGCCGGAGCCGGTCGAACTCCCCAAGCTGGGCTCGGAAGCCATAAATTTCATCCTGACCACCGAAGCCGCCGCGGCCTTCGACGACCTCGTCCGGAGCGGAAACCTGGACCTGATGTCGGCCGATCCCGAGCGCAGCAATTGGGTCAACGCCTTCCGCCTCCATGCCCTGGTCCCGGCGGTCGATTACATCCAGGCCAACCGCGCCCGCTTCCGGCTGATGGAGGCCTACCACGAACTCTTCCAGGGAATGGACGTCCTCGTCGGCAGCGCCCTGGGCCCCACCAACCTGACCGGCCATCCGGAGGTCTCCTTCCCCCACGGGTTCGACAGCAAGGGACAGCCGGCCGCCCTGCGCTTTACCGGAAAGCTCTTCGGCGAGGCGGACATTCTGCTCCTGGCCCACGCCTTCCAGGGCCAGACCGACTTCCACCTCCGCCGGCCGAAACTTTGAATCGGGTCACACCTTTCCAAGCCGAAAATATTCCTTGCTTTGAGAGTTTATTGCGCGTATAATTCACTATCGACATCTGGTCGGAAACGTTCTGAACGAATTCATCTTCCCTCCCGAACGATAATTTCGGTCGACGATCCCCCTCATGTTGAAATACTCCTTGGAAGGATTTTATTATGCGATTCGAAGAACTAAAGCTCGACTCCAGGCTTCTGGCCGCGGTGGCCCAGCGGGGTTATGAAGAAACGACGGACGTCCAAACGCGGACGCTGGGGCTGAGTCTCCAGGGCCGCGACGTGGCCGTCCAGTCCCAGACCGGGACCGGCAAAACGGCGGCTTTCCTCATCACCGTGTTCGAACGCTTGCTCCGGGACCCGTCCCGCAGGAACGGCCGGACCCTGATCATCGTCCCCACCCGCGAGCTGGCCGTTCAGATCGAGGGCGAGGCGCTGCTCCTGAACCGGAACCTGGGCTATTCCATCGGCGGGTTTTTCGGCGGCGTCGGCTATGATCACCAGCAGGCCCTTCTTCGGAAGGGCGTGGACATCGTCATCGGCACGCCCGGCCGTCTCCTGGACTTGGAAAAACGGGGGGCCCTGCGGCTCGCTGATTTCCGGATCCTGGTCATCGACGAGGCCGACCGGCTGTTCGACATGGGCTTCCTGCCCGATATTCAGAAGCTGATCGCCAAGCTTCCCCCGGCCGGGGTCCGGCAAAGCCTGCTTTTCGGCGCGACTCTCGACCGACTTGCTCGGCAGGTCGCCGCCCGCTACCTGGACCGACCGGCCTTCATCGAATTGACGCCCGAACAGTTGACCGTCGAGGCCATCTCCCAGGAGCTCTATCGCATCCCCAGCCAGTCCAAGACCGGTCTCCTGATGGGAATTCTCAAAACCGAGTGTCCGCGGAACGCCCTGATTTTCACCAATACCCGCCATGGCGCCGAACGGCTGGCCCGTAAGCTCGGCCGGGCCGGCTTCGCCGTCCGCCATCTGACCGGCGATCTTCCCCAGCTCCGGCGGCTGAGGGTCATGGACGACTTCGCCGCGGGCCGCTTCCCCTTCCTGGTGGCCACCGACATTGCCGCCCGGGGCCTCCATATCGAAGGCCTGGAGATGGTCGTCAACTACGATCTTCCCCGGGACACGGAGAACTACGTCCATCGCATCGGGCGCACCGGCCGGGCCGGGAAGTCCGGCAAAGCGGTGTCCCTGGCCTGCGAGAAATTCGCCGACAAGCTTGGACACATCGAACGCTACATCGGAATGAAGATCCCCGTCCGGAAGGCCACGGCCGAGCTCATCGCCGAAGGGATGAGCCTCGGATTCTAAAATAAAATCCCTTTTTTCATTCCCACATTGTGTTTCATTCTGGGACCGGGCAGGGCTATAGATAGAGCTACCGGTTGAAGAGGTAGAAACCATCCAGTGAAAACGCGGCGGCTGTCTCCAGCTGGGAAGGAGGCGAAACAACCCTGCGGTAAATTTGAACCGGCACTGGAATAAAGCAGTCCTCGGAGCGCCCTAGGCCCAGGGAATTTTCAATGTTACCTCCCCAGGCCCATACGGATAGATCCGAGCGGACGGCAAGACTGTGGATATAGCCTGCAGCAATAGCTACGACATCGTTCAACCCGGAGACTTTCGCCGCGGTTCGTCTGGAACGGTTTGACCCGTCGCCCAGCTGACCGTGCGAATTCCCCCCCCAGGCCGAAACCGTCCCGTCGGAGCAAAGAGCCAAGCAGTGTGAGCCCCCCGCAGCGATATCGACGACACCGGAAAGACCCGGCACCCGGAGGGGAGTACGCTGGATTTCCGAAATGTCGGTCCCGAGCTGCCCCCACTCCCACACAGAACCGTCCTCGCCCAGGGCCAGGGAATAACTATATCCTGCTGCCACTTTGACAGCCTTGCTGATTCCCGGTAACTGAACAGGGATTGTGCGGTTGACAAGCGTGCCGTCTCCGAGCTGTCCCTGGTCGTTGCGGCCCCAGGCCCAAACGTTGCCGCCGCTATCCACGGCGAGACAATGAACGGCTCCGCCGGCGATGGCCGTGATGTTCCGTAGGGCTTGGATCCATATAGGGGAGTTTTGGCTGACGGTGGTGCCGTCTCCGAGCTGTCCGTAGCTGTTATCGCCCCAGGCCATAACCGTCCGGTCTTTCCGGAGCACGAGGCTGTGGTTGCCTGCGCAAGCAATCGCCGCCCCTTCGTCTCCAACGCCCATCACTTGATTGGCTTTATTGGATTTCGCTCCTAGAAGTACCGCTTCCGTTGTTCCGATGCCGAGCGCACCCCCATAGTTGTTGCCCCAAGCCCATACCGTGCCGTCCATCCTCAGGGCCAGGCTGTGCTGGCCGCCGGAGGCCACGGCCACAACGGCCGCCACTCCCTGAGTGATGATCGGCGTTCTGCTCCGTAACTTCCATTCGGCCGCCGAAATGCGCATTCCGGAATCGTCCTCGCTTCCCCGTGGGGCGGCGCCCCAGGACCATACCGTACCTCCGACTGACCAGGCCGCCGAACGATGTTGCCCGGCAGCAATGACCTGAATATCTGGACAGGTGTTGTCCCCGGACTCGTCTTCCCAAAGGGGATCTCCGTTTTGGGAGAAATCTACTTCCATGCTATCGTGGACCATTACCATCAAACGATTCCGGCTCTGACGGGAAGGAAGAATGATGGTTGCCGTGAGCGTGTCCTGCGTCCAGAGTCCCTGCAAGGGCTGGTCCTGAGGATACATCAAGCGAAGAGGCTCGACGCCCTGGCCATAGGCCACGTTGTAGAACAAGTAAGGCCGGTCCTCGGCATCCGATTCCTGGACGGTCAGCTCGGCAAAACTCATGCGGCCGGACTCTCTCAAGAGGCGTACTTTGACGATTTTGGGGTCGTTCTCCGGCCGCAGCGTATGGCGAATACCCCGGTTGTGGAGGATGGCCTTCAGTCCATGGACCAGCTCGGTGTCGCCGCCGAACTCATTCAGCCAGAATGTCCAGAAACTGTCCTGGCGCCACTCGCCTTCGTCCTCGTCGTTGAGGGCTTCGGGCTCTTTCTTGATGATTTTCCAGATCCGGTCCAAATTGGGATCGCTGAGCCGCTCATACCAGCGCAGCGCTTCCGGCCATCCTGGCGGCCGGAGTTGTTGTTTGGCGGCCGGTAGATATTCCCAGGAGGGGCGGTCGTAGATATCCCAAAGAACCGCCGCCACCTCGCCTTCATTCCAGTCGCGACGGCACGAAGATAGAGCGGCTCGCCAGTCCAGCGTGCCCGGGATCTTGTCATAGGGG
>JBAVVA010000242.1:0-3322 GCA_049697055.1 Candidatus Aminicenantales bacterium | reverse complement strand
GGCACCCATGCTCCACTGGCCAGACAGCATGATGTGCTATCTCACCGGCGACGCCGTTCTCTTCAGCAACGATGCTTTCGGCCAGCACTACGCCTCCGAGCTATTGTTCAACGACCTGGTGGACCGGGCCGAGCTGTACCAGGAGGCCCTGAAGTACTACGCCAACATTTTGACGCCCTTCAGCCCGCTGGTCACCAAAAAAATCAAGGAAGTGCTGGCGCTCAACCTTCCCCTAGACATCATCGGCCCCTCCCACGGCATCATCTGGCGGGACAACCCGGCCCAGATCGTAGAGGCCTACCTGCGCTGGGCCAACAGCTACCGGGAGAATCAGATCACCCTGGTCTATGACACCATGTGGGACGGCACCCGGCTATTGGCCGAGGAAATCGCCCGAGGTTTGAGCGAGGCGGACCCCCGGGTCATCCTCAAGCTGTACAACTCCGGGAAGTCGGACAAGAACGATATCGTCACCGAGATCTTCCGGTCAAAGGCCGTCCTGCTCGGATCGCCCACCCTCAACCGCGGCCTCCTGACATCCCTGGCCGGTTTGTTGGAGGAGATCAAGGGGCTGGGCTTCAAGGGCAAGAAAGCGGCCGCCTTCGGCTGCTACGGCTGGAGCGGCGAGTCGGTCAAGATCCTGGAAGATGGTTTGAAAGCGGCCGGCTTTGAGGTCGTAGCGGAGGGGTACCGGGCGACTTGGAACCCGGATGAAGAGGCCCTGGCCGGAGCGCGCTCCTTCGGCCGGAAGTTGGCTGCCGCGCTTTAAAAGACGAACAGGACGGCCCTGGCGGGCTGTTGCCGAAATGGCCGCCGGCCGCAGAGTCAGCGGCGATGCCGCCGGCCTCACTCCCGGCCGATAATGTCCTTGAGGGTGATGAGGCCGGTCAGATGATTATCCTCGTCCACCACGGGCAAGGCCATGAATTTGTATTTTTTGAACAGCTCCAGGACTTCCTTAGCGTCGGTTTCAGGGCTGACCTTGACCAGATGGGTGTTCATCAATTGGCCGGCCGGGGTGGCCTGGTCGTTGAGGAACAAGTGCCTTAGGGTCAGCACGCCCCTCAGCCGGCCGTCCTTGTCGGTGACGTAGAGATAGGCCACGCTGTCCAGGGGCAGCTCGGTTTTCCTGAACTCCGCGGCAGCCTGGCCGATGGTCTGATCCTCCCCGACGGAGATGTAATCCTTGGTCATCAGGCTGCCGGCCGTGCCCTCCTCGAAACGGAGTAGCTCCTCGACCTTCTCCCGGCTGGGTTTGTCCATGGTCCGGATGAGCTTCTGCTGTTTTTCTTCGGGCAAGTCGCTCAGCAGGTCGGTGGCCGCGTCGGGGTCCATCTCCCCTAGAATATCCGAAGCCTTCTCCGCGGTGGCGGTCTCCAGCATGGTCAGCTGCAGCTTGGGGTCCATCTCCTGCAGGGTCTCGGCCGCGGTTTCCAGGTCCAGAGAATGGAAAACCCTCCGGCGATTCTCCAGGTCCAGATCCTCAATGATGTCGGCCAGGTCCGAAGGGTGAAGCTCGTGCAGCTTGCGCAGGGTGACGTTGATCTTCAAGTCGCGGCTGCGGGAATCGGAGGCCAGTGGCTGGATGTATTTCCAGGAAAGCAACCTCTCCTGGGGGTGGTTGCCGAACAGCCAATCGGTGAAGGAGTCCACGGCGCGCAGCCAGCCCAGCCGGCGGAAGAGGCCGCGGGCCCCGTAGTCCACATGGACCAGGCGCAGCTCATGGTTGACGGACAGGAGATGGATGTCGTTGACGCGCTCAATCTTGGCTCCGAAAGTGTCCACCACCTGCTTGTCCAGGAGATCCTCCCGAAGCAGGATTTCCTCCTGGCCCACGCTCAGGGGGCGGAGGGCCGGCTCTGCTTCAGCCCGGAGGCGGATAAGACGGCCGCTCAGGCTTTCCACCAAGGACCAGTCCATCTCCCAATATTTGCGGCGCTTTTTGATGACGAGGGCCGCGACTTTGGGAAAAAGCTCTCCCAGTCTGACCTTGAAGTCGGATAGCCGGCCGACCGGTTTTGCCGAACCGGCCAAAATCCAGCGACCCAAAAAATCGGAGAAATAAAGGAAGAGCTGTTCGTTGCTCTCCTGATACTTTTTGAGGGCCACTCCGTTCAGGCGGCCGGCCTGGGAGTTTTGCTCGGTCTGCTCCATCTCAAACTCCGGAAGTTTTCCCAAAAGGCTTATAGCACAGAATCGGGCGACAGACAACCAATCGGCGAGCTGGATAGCATCTTCTATGATGATGTGATGCATTCAAGAAGAGGAGGGGTCCTGTCACGGCTCCTCCCCATCCGTGCTCGCCAGGCTGCGCGCGGGTGGGGAGCCCCTCCGCCGTGCTACCCCTCCCCGCGTATCACACGTTTGGAGATGCTATCGCCCGAGCTGCCACCATTGGAGAGACTTCTCCTCATGGTAAATTAAGCTGAGGCCCGTGGCTGCCGGAAATTTGAATTGGCTGCGCCCGGCCGGGTGAAGAATGGCTGAGGCCGCCCTACCGCCGGTAAAGGAAGATGCTGTGCTCCTTGCCCTCCGTGTCCGGCACCGTCTCGGCCCGGACTTGTTTGGCCTCCCAGCCGGGGATGTGATAGTTGTGGGAGACAACATTGGTGCCCGGCCGGAGCTCGTTCTCAAACTTTGGCCGCAGGAGCGCGTTCGACTCGGGCAGAAGGTAGAGGCTGACCACGGTGGCCCGGGAAATGTCCACCTTCATGGCATCGGCTTCCCGGAACTCGACCATCTTCTGGACGCCGGCGCGCTTGGCGCTTTGGCGCGACTCGCGGATGCGCTGCGGGTCGATATCGATGCCCACGCCGCGGCAGCCGTACTTCCGGGCGGCGGTGATGACGATCCGCCCATCTCCGCAGCCTAGATCGTACAGGACATCGGAAGACTTCACCTCGGCCATCTCCAGCATCTTGTCCACGACCTCCATGGGGGTGGGCACAAAAGGCGCCAGGTCCTCCACCCCCTGCCAGCCGTGCGACCCTTCGTAGATCTCCAGCAGGTCGCTCTCGTTAAGGCGGAATGAGTAGGGCTTGCCGGGAAAGAGCCGATGGACGACGGACCGGCCTTCCCGCTTGAAGGAGATGTCCAGCGGGGCGCTGGTGGGCAGGCGGTGAATGGCGCCCGGCTTGATGACCCGCTCCTGGGGCGGGGCCTGGGAATCGGCCAGGGTGATGTCGTAGTGAACGATATCGGCCGTGACGTTGCGGATGGAAATTTCGCCGGCTTCGACGCCCGGCGAGCTTTCCGCGCGCTCCGCCGGCTTTTTGGTTAGGAGGATAATGCCGACGGCCAGTAAGACGATAACGACGATAAG
>JBAVVA010000241.1:0-24521 GCA_049697055.1 Candidatus Aminicenantales bacterium | reverse complement strand
GTTCCGAGCTCATCCAGGGCGATGTTTTGGGCATCGTCCAATAGACGTCATGCATCAATTTGTGGCTGAATTCGTGCATGATAACGCAGCAGAGGATTCGCCAATTGAGCCACTTGTCCCGCGGCTTGTCATCATTGAAAAGCCTGCGGTAGGTGACATCAATCCAGCCGGTTCCCTCGATGATACCCGGGATGCCGACAGGGCTGGCCGTATCGCGGTAGCCGGTGTTATCCTCGGGGTAAAAAATGCTCGTGCTTCGGGTGAGCTCAGTCTTGTCCGCGGCGCGGTCGCGGAGAAACAGATACGTTTCCCGGCAGGCCTGGCACATGAAAATGCCGGCCAGGGTCTTTCTTCCGTCGTCATCATAGTCCCAGGAGTCGACCTTCAGATTTCGTGTGTTGTCCCCGGAGGCAGGGGGCGGGTCGGGGTTCTCCCCTCTGCCCACATAGACATTGATGGTCCAGGTCGACCCGTCGCTCATCTTGATACTGGAAGTCTGGCCGTTATAGGGATAAAGTCTTACGGCCCCTTTGTAGCAGCTGACCGTGTTCTCGATATCCGGCCCGGTTCTTGCGATTTTGTCGAGCAGGACTTGCGCCCGAACTTCGATGTTCACCGCCAGGGATTCAAAGTCGGGCCGGTACATCCTCTGCTTGAAGGTGACATTATACAGGCCGCTGGCATCGGTCCAGGTGTCGATATTGCCGACGGTCGTATGGTCGTTTTCAACAGAGATGAAAAGATCTCGGGCCAGTGCGTACGCGCCGGTGGACCCGTCCACATTCTGATAGTCTCCATTCCAATAATATACGGTGCCTTTTACCGTGATGTTGGCCCACACGGCGGCGGAGCCGAGCGTCAGAATGAACCCCAGGCCCAGAAAAGCGGCGCCGGATATCTTCCCTAAAAGATATGCTTTCAAGTGAAAGCAGCGAATTGATTTTTAGGGTGACAATATTGGTCTCCCTTTCTCGCTGAATCTGCAGCTTTGTCTGATTTTGACATATTTATATTTCAGGGAAAACAGCAAGTCAAGGCCGATAAAATCGCCGGATAAGAGGCTTCTAGCTTTCGGGCGAAATGAGTTTGATGATCAGCCGAATAGTATTGCCCGAATTGAATTCATTTTTTCCAATTCGGCAGGCTGCGGCCCGGGGTCCAGGGCGCGCCGGCCGTCTCGAGCCGGTCGCCGAGCGTCTTGAGCTCCTGCTCGATAAGAACACGCATCTTCTCCAAGAGGGCCTGGAAACCGCCCGCGGCGATCTCGTAATCGCGTTTGACGGTCTCGGTGACCGGGCAGGTGGTCGCAAGTTGGGCGCTCACCCGCTCCAGGAGCGGGGGCGCGGTGGCCTCGCTCCGGCGCCGGATAGTGCGGTCGCCGGTGAGCTCGCGGAGGGCTTCCCGGAGGCGCAACTCGAGCGCGCGGACGGCTTGGCCGAGCTGAGGATCGGCCCGGGGGGTGTCGGCTAACGCTTTTTTCATGAACTGAATGCTCCGCAGCGCATCTTGGGCCGCCTCGTTGGCGCCCATCATCGCCCTCTGGAGCTCACCCGCTTTCTTCTGGAAGTCGAGGAGAGCCCGGCGGTCCTGCTCGGCCAGAGTGGCCAGGCCGAGCGATTCGACGATGAAAGCCTCAGGCTTGGAGAGGGGCGTCTCCACTCCCCCCACCCGCTTCGACAGCGAGACAGTAAAAGATCCCGGAACGACAAACGGACCCTGGGGCGGGCTTTCCCAGGCTTCCCTTTGAGTGTCATCAAGTTTGGTCGGCTCAACCGGAGGATAGCGGAGGTCCCAGGCGACCCGGTGAATGCCCTGCCCGACCGCCCCGCTGATCCGGCGCACGACCTGGCCGGTTTCATCCCTGACGGTCAGGATGACCTCAGGTTTATCCTCGGCTTCCTCTCGGCGCAGCTTGTCCCAACCCGGGAAGGGTATGGGCTGGCTGGCTTTATCGAGCGCTTTTTCTTCGTCGCGCCGAGCCTCGGCTCCGCTTTTAAAGGATTCCTTCAAATAATAGGTGAACACGGCGCCGAAGGGCGGGTTGGACGCCGTGAAGAAATCGTCCCCCAGACAGCCCTTGTCGTTCGAATCGATAGGCCGGAGCGGGATGTACATCAGGGCTTTCTTAACCGGGAAAAGAAGGGCTTCCTGGGCCAGGGCCTGCTCGCTGATTTCCCGCAGCGGCGAGTAATCGTCCAGGACAAAGAATCCGCGTCCGAACGAGGCGCCCACCAAGTCGCTCTCCCGCTCCTGGATCTCGAGGTCGCGAAAGGAGATGGTTGGCACTCCGCCCTTAAGCTTCAGCCACCGGCGGCCGCCATCAAGGGTAGCAAAGATCCCGAACTCCGTCCCGGCGAAGAGCAGGTCCTTCTTAAGGTGGTCCTGGGCTATGGCCCAAACCAAGGTCCGTGGCGGAAGGTCGCCGGCGATCGACGTCCAGGTCCGGCCGCGGTCGTCGCTGCGGAGAAGGTAGGGCTTGGCATCGCCCGCCTTGTGATTGTCCAGGGCGACGAACACGGTGTCCCGCTCGAGCCGCGAAGCCTTGACCTCGTTGACGAAGAACATGCCCGGAACGCCGGGCAGCTTCTCGACCCGGCGCCAGGTCCGGCCTCCGTCCTCGGTGACCTGGATCAAGCCGTCGTCCGTCCCGGCGTAAAGCAAACCCTCCTGGAGGGGCGCCTCGCTCAGGGTAGTGATGGTCGAAAACAGGGACATGGCCCCGTGGTCCCACAGGGCGTCCACGCTCCACCTCTTGCCCATGATCGGCTGTTCCAGCCGGAAGATGTTCCGGGTCAGGTCCGGGCTGATCTTCGTCCAGGAATTCCCCCGGTCGTCGCTCCGCCACACGAATTGCCCCGCGTAGTAGATCCTTTTGGGCGAATGCGGGCTAATGAGGACCGGAGAGTCCCAGTTGAAACGGAAGGGGGGATCACCCGGCTCCGGCCTGGGGTTGATGACGACAGCCTCCTGGCTTTTCTTGTCGTAGCGGAGGAGATTCCCTTCCTGCCATTCGAGGTAGATGATGCTTGGGTCGGTCGGGTCGATGGCGCTGGCATAGCCGTCGGCTCCGTAGGTGATCGTCCAGTCGGCGTTGCCGATGCCGTGGCCGTTTAGGGTGCGCGACGGACCGTGCTGGCTTCCGTTGTCCTGAGCGCCGCCGTGGACGTTATAGAATGGAAGGGCGTTGTCCAGGGCCAGCTTGTAGAACTGGGTCACCGGCAGGTTATCGAAGAACCGCCAGGTCTTCGCTCCGTCGCGGCTTTCATAGACGCCGCCGTCGCTCCCGTTGAGGATATAGTCGGGGTCGCCGGCGAGGAAAGCCAGGGCGTGGTTGTCGCCGTGCTTGTTCTTCTCGTTCACCCGCCGGAACGTTTTCCCGCCGTCATCGGTGACCATCAGCGGAGGGGCCATTTGCCAGATGCGGTCGAAGACGTTGGGGTCGGCGAAAATCTCCTGGTAGTAGTGAGGGCCCGTGCCGCCGCTGATGAAGGAATTGCGCTTCTCCCAGCTCTCTCCCCGGTCGGAGGAGCGGTAGAAGCCGCATTCTTCCGGGCCGGCCTCGATGGTGGCATACACCACGCGCGGGTCTTGGGGCGACACGGCCAGGCCGATCTTGCCCATATCGCCCTTGGGCAGGCCGACCGTTAGCCGGCGCCAGCTCTGGCCCGCGTCCTCGGACTTGTAGATCCCCGACTCAGGGCCGCCGGCCATAAAGGCGGCCACGCTGCGCCGGCGCTGGTAGGCCGCGGCGTAGAGGATATCGGGGTTGGAAGGGTCAAGCTCGACGCTGGCCGCTCCGGTGTCCTGGCTAATCTCGAGAAAAAGCTTCCAGGTCCGGCCGCCGTCGATGCTCTTGTATAGCCCGCGCTCTCCGCCCGGCGACCAGAGAGGGCCTTCGGCCGCCGCATAAACAACATTGGAATGGCGCGGGTCGACGAGGATGCGGGCGATGTGCTCAGAGGCGCGCAGCCCCATGTTCGTCCAGGTCTTCCCGCCGTTCAGGCTCTTGTAGATGCCGTCACCATAACCGACATGCCGGCCGCTCACATTCTCGCCCGTCCCCACCCAGACAACGTCCGGGTTGTTGGGATCAAGGGTCAGGCAGCCGATGGAGTAGGAGCCCTGGTCGTCGAAAATCGGCGTCCAGGCCGTCCCGGCGTTCTCGGTCTTCCACACCCCGCCCGAGCCTACGGCCACATACCAAACCCGGCGGGTCTTAGGATGGATGGCGATGTCGCTGATGCGGCCGGACATGACGGCCGGGCCGATGTTCCGGAAGGCGAGCCCGGCCAGCGTTTCCGGGGTCAACAGGTTCTTTTTCCCGGCGGCCGGCTTATCGCTCGGGGTCGTCTGGCTCCAGGCGAAGCTCGCTAAATAGAAAAAAGTGAGGGCTAGATAGATAATTCGTTTTTTCATAGCTCTCCTCATGACCTATTTTATGTTTTAAAATGCTTGCTCCACAGCTTTGCGCGCCAGTATCAACGCGCAGGCCGGCCGTCGCAGGAAATAGTTCTCTATAACCGCCATGGGAGAATAGAGAATGGTGACCATCCCGGCAAGAAATCGTGGGATAAGGGCGGCCATCGATGAGTTGCCATAGGTATGGGTCGCTGTGGCTTTCGGGATCACCGAGAGCCCGAAGAAGCCGGCACAGTTTATTATCGTTGAGGGGAGGATTATGACGTCGGCAAACCCACATTCCGTAAATGCGCGCCTTGCTCCCTCTTGACTGGGAATTCCAAGATGACGGGGCGCTTCACAATACTGGCTCCACTTGTTGCCGAGCTTCCGGCTCTGAAAAGAATCCGAGAGCGGAACTTCAGCCACGATCCACCCATGGGGTTTGAGGATCCCGTAAATCTTTTTCAGTACGGATATCACATCAAGAAGATGTTCGATCACCGAGCTAACTGTGACAATATTAAAAGAATCCGCCGGATAGGAGAACGTATGCAGGGTGCCGGCATTCGCGTTATAGCCGAGTCGGGTGCGCACATACCGCGCCAGCTGCGGTTGGATTTCCAGCCCGCGCACTTTGTACCCTGCTTTGGCGAAGCGGGCCAGTCGATCACCAGTTCCGCAGCCGACGTCGAGCACTGCTCCAGACATGACTCCGGTAGCACGTTGGATTGTGGCAACCTCGTTTCTATGAAGAAAGCAGTAGAAGGTCCGCTCTTCAATGGCTGCCCATATCCTTTTCAGTTTGTTGTTTGTTTCAAAGTCCGGCCGAAAACTGTAGACCGGTGAATAGAGACCGGCAATCGTTTCCTGCTTCGGCATGGGCGATAAGAGGGCCGAGCCGCAACTATCGCATCTGAGGAAGGACCATGAGCCCGGAACATATCCAAGCCGATCCTTGACGTCTGTCATCCAGGGAGAAAGTCTGTCAGACTCACAATACAGACACCGGGTTGGCCTGAACCACAGGCCGGAACTTGCATTATGAGTCTTCATGGGCCTGATTCCTTAGCCTGACCCAGTCTCAGCAAGAGGAATGCACTCCCGCTCGGCCCAGCGCCTCCTCGTAGATTCTCCGGAAGCGGTTGATGGTATCCTCCCAGCGAAAGGTTTTGGGGGGGAGGTAATCCATTTTCCCCTGATAAGCACGCCAGCACGCTTCGGCCAGCAACTCCGATGATCCGGGCTGGACCATAATATGGCTTCCAAAAATGACCTCCGGTATTGATCCGGCATCGGTAGCCACAACCCTCTTCACAAAGGTGCAGGCTTCCAGAACACAGAAACCAAAGCCATCGGACAAGGAAGGGATGACGATACAATCGCTGGCCGACAGATTCTCAACGAGCCGCTGGTATGGCAGCCCGGGGAAAAATCGATAGGAATCCGCGGGCAAAGAGCTCAGGGTTCGCTGAACATGGTCCCAGATTCTCGGATCACTCCTTGTCAGAATCAGTACAAATCGGGCCTGAGGAATCTTGCGCCTTATGAGCGGGATGGCGTCAACAAAATACTCCATCCCTTTTGTTATTCCCGCCCGGCCATAGGCCAGAAAAACAAAGTCCTCCCCAGTCAGGCCCAGCTCCTTTCGAGCGTTTTTACGATCAGCCCTCCCTTGGAGCAGCTCAACATTTTGCCCGCCGTAGACAACCTCAAGCTTCGAGCTTTCTATCCCAATCGACTTCAAGCAATGGCGCGTGCAGCGGGAGTTGGCCACAAACTTATGGAAAGGGAGAACGGCAATGATCTTCTCCACGAATCTGTAGAAGGTCGCCTTGAACCAGTTCGGTTCAAGGCGCTTCCAGAGTGCACCCATGAATTCATAAACTATGAAGATGCATTTCTTCTTCAACAGCGTGGCCGCTACAAAGGCCGGAATCGCTCCGCCGTAGGAAGCCGCTTGGATGATGTCACATTTCTTGGCTTGAGCGATGACGTGGGGAATCGCCAGAAAGGTGAAAAACGCTCTTCCAGCCCGAGATGGATTTCCGATCCGAACGATCCGCAGATTCCCCTTTTTTTCGATTCGAGGCGTGGAGAGTTCCGTTTTCATGGTTACAACCACGCAGGCATCCCCCCTGCTGGCCAGCCCCTCCGCCAGCTTGCTGATATACATTTCCCCTCCCCCGATATGAGGAGGATAGTAGTCGACAACAAAGCAAATCCGCATCGGTGAGCGCATCAACGGCCCTCCCCTTCTGGCAGACACAAGAGGCAGGACTATTCCGGGCGGCCCGGGCCTTCCGCGGCCTTCAGCAGGGCGATTTCCTGCGCCGCCTCTTTCAACTGTCTCTGAAGTCTGGTGACCACAATGGAGAGATGGACGAGGAAGATCGTAACGGCAAAGATCGCCGCCATGAATACCAAGGAGGGGGGATAGAACACTCCCAGCCAGCGGGCCACGACGTTCAGCCCTTCCCGCCAGATGGAAAAGACAAGGAGCAGCAGGGTAAGGCACAGCCATACGATCGAGTACTCTTCCCTGATCTTTCCCCTCACGATCAGCCGGGCGATAAAGAAGAGAAATGACAGAGAAACCACGATGCTCACGATTTGAATTTTCATTGAAAGCAATTCCCTCATCAGATCCTCCCTTTTCTGAGTCGGAGATAGGTGAAGATGATGGCCAGCGTCACCTTGAACATATAATAAAGACTGATCAGACGCCTGATGGACGATTCCCCTCCCCGCCGCCCGCGCATCACCACCGGCACTTCCCGGATCTTCAGGCCGCGCAGGGCGAAGAGCACAATCGATTCGGACTCCGGAAATTCGTCGGGATAACAGCCATCCACGATGGCCAGCGCCCGGCGGCCGAGGGCGCGGAACCCCGAGGTGCTGTCCGTGACGCGGACCCGGGCCAGAACCTGGTGAAGAAACTGGAAATAGCGGATGCCCAGCCTGCGGCTGAAGGTTGACTGGAACCCCTTCTTCTCCAGAAAACGCGAGCCGATGGCCACATCCGCCCCGCCTGCGGCAATCACGCTCACCAGCCGAGGGATTTCATTGGCCGGATGCTGCCCATCTCCGTCAACTTGCACGGCGCAGTCGTAATCCGTCCGCACCGCATAGCGGAATCCCGTCTGCATGGCTCCTCCGATTCCCAGGTTGATGGGAAGCTGAAGAACCCTGGCACCCGCCCGCTTCGCTTCTTCACGAGTCCGGTCACTCGAGCCGTCGTTGACCACGACGATATCGTAGCCGGCCTTCAGACCCTGCACTTCCTTAATGACACTCGCTATCGACAACTCTTCATTGTAGGCCGGGATGATGATGAGTGTCTTCATCACCATTATTTAACGGAAAAAGCGGCGCTGATCTGAGATTGACGTCCCGTCCCCCTCTCTTCCACGTCGATATAGAGAACATAATTTCCGGATTTCAATTGTTCAGATTGAAAGGAGACAAAGGAGATTTGAACAGAATTCTCGAGACTCAAGCGAGAAATGGAAAAAGGTACGGTTAGAGTTTCGTTCGTGGCTTGATCCACAAGACGGGGAGTTAATTTTAGGTCGGGATTTTCGGTTTCCGGAACACAACTGCGGACTACGGAGGTCAGCCCGGCGGTTCCCTGTCTCATTTCTTCGACGACGGGCGCCCACAGGTTGAAATCGCAATAATAGAGGTCCGGCAGGTCGATGGTTTTTTGGTCTTTGTCTTCCTGTTTGATGCGCGCTCCTTTCAAATAAGCCGCGCCTTTTTCAGGAACGAGCAGCAAGGGCGCAGAGAGCTTCAGGCCGGAGCCGGCCGGCTCCTCGACGGCGGCCCGGGCCGAGGAGGCCATGGATAATCCCGTCTGAGTATTGCGGACGACCAGGCGGGATTTGTAAAGGCCTGGTGGAAGAGGGGCCAGAGAATACAAAAAAAGGTCCTTCTGCGGCAATTTCGTGAAGTCGACCCGCCAGCCCTTGAAATGCCGGAGATCGTCCTTCTCATCGAAGATGAGGTTAACGACTTCAACCTGCCGGCCCCACAATTTTTGAACCGCCTCCGCCGGAATTTTCGACAGAGTGGCCAACCCTGAAATTCCCTTGATCGTAAAAGGCAGCGCGGCCACGGGAAAATGCAGGGAAGCCAGAAATTGAGACCTTTCCTCCAGGGCCAAGTCCAGAAAATCCATCTTCCGCTCGAGCGCCGTCAGCTCGCGGAACGGCTTGGGGTTGAAATATCCGGTTTGGGCCTGGACCGTGCACCCTTTCCGCTTGGTCTTCACGGTCAGCCGGTGATACTTGCCGTCCCAGCTTTCGCCGATGGAGTAGCCCAGCACATAAAAGACGCTGGAGGCATTTTGAATCTCTTCCATGACCGGCTCGGTGTTCTGAATATTGCCGAAATATTTCCCCCCCGTCTCGGCTGCCATTCTCTGGAGCGAAGATTTCCCCAGCTGCTGCCTGTCCCGAAAGCCGAATTCCGGGTCCGAGCCGGTGTTCGTCCCTTCGGCATACAGGGAGTAAACCGAGCTGTCCGAGGCGGCCAGCAGGTGAATCATCTCCTCGAATTTATCGCTGAGATTCATATCCGCAAAAGCGTCCTGAAAGATGAAATCCCGCATGTTCACGTCTTTTTTTGATGTGTCGCCTTCAAATACCGAGCCGGGTATTCCGGTAGAGAGTAATAAAATATTTTTGTGGCCCTGGATATGGCTGAGGGCTTGGGCCAATTCGCTCCAGGTCCGGATAAAAATAAGGACTTGCTGTTTGAACAGAAGCCTATCCGACCTGATCTCATTAAAACTATTCAACTGCTGCAATCTGTCCGTCTCGGATAATCCGGAATTTTCGGGCTGGGCCATCTCCCCGATCATGCCCCAGTATGTTCGCTCCACGTCCTCGGCTCTGCCCAGGACGTCATTTCGGCCGATGCCCTCTACGGCTTCTCTGACTTTTTTGTAATTGGTCGTCAAGTTTTCGTGAACGGTCAAATACTTAGTGGTCGAATAAGACAGCACTCCCACTTCATCCGAGGGAAGCAGCTGATGATCGAGGAAATAGAGAGCCGCCTTACTGGCGCTTTCTATCCCCCGGGAGGAGTTGAAGGCGAGATCGAAGAACAAATAAAATTTTCGGTTGAACTTGGCCGGGGAGGAGATGGCCGCCGGACTCGGCGGCGCTGTTTCGCCGGCGGGGGTGAACAGAATGTGTTTCTCAAAATCCGTAACGGTCTGGAGCTTTCCGTTGTCATAGAGCTCAAAATCTTCTTTCCTCAAATCCGTCACCGGGTTGCCCCGGCTGTCCACGACCTGAACCTGGACAAGCTTAAGAGTGACGTTCACTTCATATTTCAAGACTTCCTGTTCCTGGCTGACCTGCGGAGATGCCGGATAGGCATCTTGGCCGGCCAGGCCGAGGATCAGCAAAATCAAAACGGCTATGGCGATGTTTCGTATCATGTTAGGCATCCATGTCTGCTTAGTCCTTCTTATTTTAAGCCCTTGATAGCCCAATTAACAAACCATGGCATGCCCTTGCCGACAGCTGCAAAAATTATTGGAAAACTCGTTAAATCCTATTTATGACCCAGCTTCTTCTTGGTGTATTCGATGAGGCCGCCGGCTTCCAGGATGCCCAGCACGGACGGGGGAAAAGCCGGGAAGTTGAATTCGCGGGAGCCGCTCCGGATATTGCCCGCGGCAAAATCCACTTCCACTTCGTCCCCGGCCCGGAGGGCTTCCACGGCTTCTGGCGACTGGAGCACGGGCAGGCCGAGGTTGATAGCGTTGCGATAATAAATCCGGGCGAAGGACTTGGCCACCACGGCCTGTACGCCCGCCGCCTTCAGGCAGGCGGCCGCCTGTTCGCGCGAGCTGCCGCAGCCGAAGTTGCGGCCGGCCACGATGACGTCGCCCGGCCGGACCTTCTTGGAGAATTCAGGGTCGAGATCCTCCAGGGCATGCTTGGCCATCTCTTCGGGCGGCAGGATGGCGTAGGTGTATTTCCCCGCGTAGATGACGTCGGTATTGACGTTGTCGCCGTATTTCCAGACTTTTCCTTTCATCGAAGGACCTTCCTCGGGTCGGTGATGACGCCGTAAAGGGCGGAGGCCGCCACAGTGGCCGGGGAGGCCAGGTAGATCTGGGAATCGCGGCTTCCCATCCGGCCTTTGAAGTTGCGGTTGGCCGTGCTCAAGGTGACCTCGCCGGCGGCCATGATGCCCTGATGGGCGCCCAGGCAGGGGCCGCAGCCGGGGTTGAGGATGAGGCAGCCGGCCTCGGCGAATATGGTCAGGAGCCCCCGCCGGGAGGCCTCGGCATAAACCTCCAGAGAAGCGGGCAGGATCAGTACCCGCACGGACTTATGCACCTTGTGTCCCTTGAGGATGCCGGCCGCCGCTTCCAGGTCTTCCAGCCGGCCGTTGGTGCAGGTGCCGATAAGCCCTTGATGAAACTTCGTGCCTTCCACCTCGGTCACCGGCTTGACGTTGTCCACGGTGTGCGGACAGGCCACCTGGGGGACAAGAATAGATAAGTCGGTGGCTAGGGTTTTTTCGTAGCGAGCGTCCGAATCCGAAACGACGGGCTGGTAGGCCTCCTGGATCCGGCCCGCCAGCCATTCCCGCGTCACTTCATCGGGCGGGAAGTAGCCGTTCTTGGCGCCCATTTCGGCGGCCATGTTGCACAGCACAAAGCGTGAGGCGACGCTGAATTCCTGGGCCGCCGGCCCGTCAAACTCCACAGCCCGGTAGTCGGCCATGTCCGCTCCGCCGTCGCCGATAAGCTTGAGCGCGGCGTCCTTGGCCGAGACAGCGGCCGGAAACTTGCCCCGGAACTCGATCTTAATCGTCTCGGGCACTCGCAGCCAGATCTCGTCGGTGGCCCAGATGGAAGCCGTCTCGGTCCGGCCGATGCCCGCGGCGAAGGCGGCCAGGGCGCCGTAGCTCGTCGTGTGGGAATCGCTCCCCACCACCAGCCGGCCGGGCAGGGCAAATCCTTCCTCCACAAAGACTTGGTGACAGACGCCCCGGTGCACGTCAAAGAAATTGTGAATGCCCTGCTCAGCCACGAACTCGCGGATGCTCTTATGGTTCTGGGCGTATTTCTCTTCGGAGGCCGGCACGATGTGGTCCAGGACGATGACGATCTTGTCCGGCCGCCGCACCCGGCTCAGGCCGAGCTTTTTAAACTCCTGAAGGATGGCCGCCGAGTTGTCGTGGGACAGGACAAAGTCCGGGGAGACGGTGACCACCTCTCCGGCCCGAACGGCGCGGCCGGCCTTGCCTCCCAAGACTTTTTCGGAAAAGGTTAAACCCATACGTTACCTCATATCAAAGAGGACTGCCCCAATTTCAGGAAAGTCTGGCACTTGTCTTTGGCCGCTCATCGCCTTCAAGACACTTCGCATCATGTCCCCCTGTGCTCCCTGTGCCAGCCCTGCCACATTTCACCGCTTCAGCACGTCGAAGTTGACGAAGTCGGCGTGGTTGACGATGATGGCCTCCACCGTCCGGCGCAAACCGTCCCCCTCTTTGGAGTGAGCGGCGATGATATGGACGACCTCCTGGGGCAGGCCGAACTTGTAGGCGAAAGCCGCCCCGGAGACCGGGTGACGGAGCAACTCCCCCGCTTCGCTCTTGACGAACCGGCCGTCGCGCATCTTATACTCAAACATCTTGCCCACGTCGTGGAGCAGGGCGCCGCTGAGCAGGATATCGCGCGACAGGGAGATCCGGCCCGGATAGTCGGCCAGCATCACGTCGGCGATGGCCAGGCTGCAGCGCGTCACGGCCCGGGTGTGCTCGACCAGGCTGACCGGAGTTTTTTCAATGAGCAGGGTGAAGGGCATGCGGGCCAGGTCGTCAAACGTCCAGCCGGCCTGCTTCATGGCTTCCAGCCAGACCTGGATTGTCTTCTCCCGGAGGGCCGCGTCGCGGACTTGGCCGAACTCGGGCATGGCCTTGAGCAATTCGTCTTTCATTCAGGCCTCCCTGTCGGCCGGGCCGTCATACTCGAAATCCTCGGGATGAATCTTGCGCATGGGTTTCATCCGCGTCCTCTCCTCCCGGACATGGGCCACCAGGCCGGGAACCCGGGCGATAATGAAAAAGGCGTTGCCCAGCTCGGGCGGAAAGCCCAGGTCGCACAGAACCGCGGCGATGGCGCCGTCCACGTTGATGGGCAGGGGCTTGCCGGTCGTCTTGGCCAGGGCAGATTGCAGGGCCCGGGCGATCTTGACGTGCTTTCCGGCCAGCTTCAACTCATCGGCCAGGCCGAAGAGCTTGGCCGTGCGCGGGTCCTGGGTATGGAGCCGGTGGCCGAACCCCGAGGCCCGGGTTCCGGATTTTTTTATGTCCAAGAGCGCTTCCTCGGCCGCCGCCGCGGGGCCGATGGATTTCTCTTCCATGCGGCGGGCGACATCCAGGAACAGGCGCATCCCTTCTTCCACCGCCCCGCCGTGAAAGCGGGAGATGGCCAACACGCCGGCCGCCACGGCCGCGTTGAGCTCGGAGCCGGCGGAGGCCGCGGTGCGGGCGGCCAGGGCCGAGGGCGGGCTGGCGCCGTGATCGATGGAGGACACCAGGATGGCGTCGATGAGCCGTCCAACCTCGGCCGAGGGCAACTCGCCCTTGAACAGAAGGTACACGGCCTGGGCGAAGGTAATTCTACCCATAAGCTTGTCCAGCCGGTAGCCCCGCAGGGCGATCTTGTTGGGCTTGACCTCGGTCAGGGCCGTCTTCCAATGCAGTTCGCTCATAGTCTTACCTCGCTGTCCCCAGCATGATCTGCCGGGCAAGCTTGGGGATGTCAAAGATCGAATCCACGACCCGGACGCCGGCCCGGCGCAGCCGCTCGACCTTGGTCTGGTAGGACCCGCGGCCGCCCTCGACGATGGCCCCGGCGTGGGAGAACCGCGTCCCGCTCTTGGCCGCTTTGCCGCCGATGAAGGCGATGAGGGGCTTGGTGAAACGGCCCCTCTCGATGAGGTCGGCCACCCGCTCTTCCTGGGTCGTGCCGATCTCGCCGAACATCGCCACGCAGCGCGTCTCCTCGTCGTCCTGGAAAAGTTCCATGACTTCGGGGTGGGCTAGCCCCACCACGGCGTCGCCGCCGACATGGACGATGGTGCTCTGGCCGATTCCCTCCCGGCTCAGGTAGTAAGCCAGGGCGGAGGTCATGCCCCCGCTGCGGGAGCTGACGCCCACGCCGCCGGGCTTGAACCAGTCGCGGGCCCGCTCGGCCGTGCCGCCGATCATGCCGCACACCGCCCGGCCCGGGCTGAGCAGCCCCAGGGTGTTGGGCCCGACAAAGCGGGCGCCCTTATCCCGGGCCAGCCGGGCGATCTCCAGGACGTCCCAGATGGGCACCCTGTCGGGCACCAGGACCAGCAGCTTGACCCCGGCCTCCAGGGCTTCCAGGGCGCCGCTCTTGACTAGGCTGGCCGGTACAAACATGACGCTGACATCAACCGGCCCGGCCTTGTCCCAGGCGTCCTTGATCGAGTCGAAAACCGGAACTCCGTGGACCTCCTGGCCGGCCTTGCCCGGCGTCACGCCGGCCACCACGTTCGTGCCGTAATCCTTCATGAGTTTGGTGCGGGCCATCCCCTCCCGGCCGGTGATGCCCTGAACGACCACCCGCGATGTCTCGTTGATTAGGATGGCCATGGCCCTCTCAACCTTTCCGGCCGGCCTGGCCGGCGATGACCTTGTCCCGGTACTCCTTGAGGCCGGGGATGGGCAGATGGATGAAGATGGCGTCCTGCTCGTGGAACTTGCAGAAAATCTCGCAGGCCAGGCATTCGGTGCATTTTCCCTTCTTGGCTTCCGGGGCCGGGATGGCCAGGACGGGCCGCTCCGACTCGAGCTTGAGAATGCGGGGCGCGCAAGCTTCGACACAGGCTTTGGTCCGGCAGGCCCCGCATTTCGAATGGTCGATAGCCAGCCGGCCGGTCATGGTCTCGAAGGCATAAGCGCCGCCTGGCACGGCCGGCTCCTTCATAGGGCGAACAGCGTGGACCGCTCCGCCCGCTTCAGTCATCATCTCCTCCAGCCGGGCCGCGCACTTTTCCGGCGAGTCGTCCCGGCCGTAGCCCTCCACTTTGTACCCCCGGTCGCGCAGATAGGCGTGCAGGATCTGGCAGGCCTTTTCTTCGTAGTTCCCGCCCAGGCGGATGACGGCCGGGATGTCGAGCTTTTCCTCGGTGAAGGCCTTGACCATACCGCGGGCCGAATGGTACTGCTCCTGGCTGGCCACGCCCGAGCCCGAAGCGAAATAGCCGTGGAGACCGGGCTGGGAGAGGATGACTATAGCGGCGCGATAGACCTTGGATGCCGGCGGGTTGCCGCTCGTGTCGCAGTAGTTGGCCAGCTTGAAGCCGCGGTCCAGGACCGCGTCCATGGACATCATCGACCCCCCGCCGCCCGCGCCGTGAAAGCCGATCAAATTCTCGCCGGCGGAGAAGGACTCGGCCATCTGCAGAAAATAAAACGTGCCGCGATAGTCCTTTTCCTCGACCTTATAGGCGATAATTTCAAGTTCGGTGGGCGGCCGGTCGAATTCCCTGGCGATCTCGATACCCAGCTCGGGATGCCGGAAGACGGCGTAATCGTCGATGACCAGGTGGCAGTCGGCGGCCACCAGGCGGCCATCGGCGGTAACGACCAGGGGATTGACTTCGGCCGAGCGGGCCTCCTTGGCCCTGGCTACAGCGTAAAACTTGGCCAGGAAGGCGGCCAGAGCCGCCGCCTGCTCCGGCTCGACTCCGGACTTGAACGCGGCCTCCTGGGCCTGAGGTTCAGTCAGGCCTTTCCGGACATCGATGGGCAGCCGCACAAGTTTCTTCGGATGCTTGGCCGCGATCTCCTCGACGCCGCTGCCGCCCACCGGGCTGAAGACCAGGAGGGGCGCCTTCCGGGCGTCGTCGATCACCAGGCCTACGAAAAACTCGGACCGTATGTCGAGCTTCTCCTCGACCAGAATTTTATCCACGACGAAGTTCTTGACCTTCATTCCCAGCAGCGAGCGGGCCGCTTCCTCAGCCTCAGCTGGCGTCGCGGCAAACTTGATCCCGCCCAGAGCGGCCCGGCCGGTGACCCACACCTGGATTTTGAGCACGGCCGGCCGGCCCAGCTTCTCGGCGATGCGGCGGGCTTCCTCGGGCGTTGAGGCCGCCTCGCCTTCGGGGACGAGGATCCCCCCTTCTTTCAAGAGCTTCTTGCTTTGGTATTCGAACAGTCTAGCCACGCTGGGCTCCTCTGGGGGCTATCATTATTGGAGCAAAAAGAAATCTTGTCAACGCAATGTCGGTTTTCGATAGCATCTCCAATTGTGTGATCTAGCATTCAAAAAGAGGAGGGGTCCTGTCACGGCCGACCTTTCCGGAGACACCAACCTTTGCCCCCCTTGTTTCACCAAGGGGGGCTAGAGGGGGATAAATAGAATAAAGAGAATTTATTAGGTGTCTCCGGCCATGCAGGGCTGCGCGCGGTCGGTATTGCCGGAGACGCCTTCTCTTTTTTCATAATTTATTAACCCCTCCTTCCCCCCTGGGCAATCAGGGGGGAGATCGATGGCGTCTCCGGAGAGGCCGGCCCCTCCGCCGTGCCACCCCTCCACACCTATCACACGTTTGGAGATGCAATCGTCAAGCCTGGTCCGCTTGCATCTCAGCCCTAAAACTGGGATTATAGGGCCTTTCTATCTTGATTAAGGAGATTCAGATGACGAGCAGAAGCGTTTCCATCTTGGCCTGGGCGGTATTCGTCCTGATGATCGCGGGGGGAACGCCCCTTCTTTCTCAAGAGGCGCAGCCGGCTCAACAGCCCGCCCCGGACGAGATCCTGGGCGCCTGGAGCCTGGAGATCAACGCCGAATCCCAGTATTACTATGTCAACGTGGTCCTGGCCCTGACCGAGAACGTATTGACCGGCACGGCCAGCGAGCCGTCCGGTTTCTTCACCGACGTGCCCTTGAGCGAGGTGGCTTTCGACGGCACCACTTTGAAGTTCGGTTTCCAATCGCCCACTCCGCCCGACGGGCTGGAGCGAGCCGTCTCGGTAGAGCTCAAGATCGTAGATGATAAAACCATGGAGGGAACGCTTGTTGTCCCGGACTTGAACATCACCACTACGGTCAAGGCCACCAAACAGTAATTATTTTTTCTTGGCCGCTTTTTCCGCCGCCCGGCGGATGTTCTCCCCAAGGGGCGGATGCTGGAGGTGGAAGTCCGTGGCCTCCTGGAAAGCCTTGGCCAGGCGCAGCGTTTTGGCCTCCTGGTAGAGGTTTCCCACGAAGCTGATGCTGGTCGGGATGCCTTTATCGTCGAACCCATCGGGGACGACCACGGCGGGGTGGCCGGTCAGGTTGGTTAAAAGGAGGACATCACCGCCGAAAGAAGGCGTGACGAATACGTCCACAGCCTTCAACCTCTCGGCCATGTCCCGCATGAGCAGGGTCCGGATGCGGTTGGCCTGGATGTATTCTACGGCCGGGATAAACCGGGCCTGGCGGAAGACGTTGGGCCAGGCGTCCCGCACCTGGCGCACCAGCAGGTCGTCGGCGTTCCCCCGGGTCAGGTCATCGAAAGCCGCCGCAGCTTCGGCGCTCAGGATAAGGGACAGGGGTTCGATGGGAAGGCGGGGCATATCCACCGGCACCAGGCTCACCCCCAGCGAGCGGAGAACGTCGAGCACTCTCAGGTCGTTCTGCTTGGACTTGGAATCTTTTTCTTTTTCGAAGGCTTTCTCATAGAAGCCCACCCGGATCGACCTTAGGTCCAGGGTGGGATTCCAGTCAAAAGGATGATCCGTGGCGGTCAGGTCCAGGCCGTCCGGCCCGCGGATGGCGTCAAAGACCAGGGCGCAATCCTCCGCCGCGCGGCAGATGGGCCCGATCTTGTCCATACTCCAGGCCAAAGCCATGGCCCCATTGCGGCTCACCTGGCCGAAAGTCGGCCGCAGGCCGCTCGTCCCGCAACGGGCCGAGGGCGAGATGATAGAACCCCATGTCTCGCTGCCCAGGGCGAAGCCCACCAGCCCGGCGGCCACGGCCGAGGCTGGGCCGGCCGATGAGCCGCTCGAGCCCTGCTCCAGGTTCCAGGGGTTGCGGGTCTGACCGTTGAACCAGACATCTCCCCAGGCCAGCTCGCCCAAGCTCAGTTTGGCCACCAGCACCGCCCCCGCTTCTTCCAATTTTTTGACCACCGTGGCGTCTTCCTCGAAAATGCGGTCCTTGTAAGGAGCAGCTCCCCAGGTCGTTCGGATACCCTTGGTGGCCAGCAAGTCCTTGGCTCCCCAGGGGATGCCGTGCAGGGGGCCGCGATAGCGGCCGGCGGCGATTTCCCTGTCAGCCCGGCCGGCCTGCTGCAGTGCCAATTCCTCGGTCAGGGTCACCACGCATTGGAGATGAGGCCCGTAGGTCTTGAGCCGGTCCAGGTAGAGCCGGGTCAGCTCTGTGGAGGTTATCTTGCGCGCGCGGATGAGAGCCGCTAGTTGAGTGAGGGAATAGAAGGCCAGGTCGTTCCGGTCAGCCGGCAAGACGGCCATAGGACGGGGCAGGGGGGTCATCCGCTTGGGAACCGCCGCCGGCTTTTCTGCGGACAACTGAGGGTTGAATTGAAGGGCGGGGGGAACGGAGTTGGGCAGGGGGACCTGGCGGATCGCCTCATAGTTCCGTTTGAGGCTGTCCAGGTCCTCCAGCATCTGCTTCCGTTCCTTGTATTCAAGATTCAAACCGATGAGCTTTTCGGCATACTCCACGGCCACCACGCTGATCTTGTTTTTGTCGTGCTTGAAGTAGAAATACAAACGCACCACGGCCACCACCGCGATGATGAAGAAGGTGATGAGCAGGCCGAGCTTGATCTTCCCCGAAGGCCGGCGGTTGGGCATCGCTTTCTCCTTTCTGTCTTTCCTCAACGGATGAGGCCGACCATCATGGCCAGTTCCTCGACCTGCTCCTCAACGTCTCCCTGGAAGCCCTCGTTTCGGAAGCGGATATGGCCTCGGCCGTCTATGATGAACTGGGTGGGGATGGCCTCTACCTGATAATCGGCAATGACCTTGTCTTGGCTGTCCAGAAGGACCTCAAAAGGATAGTCGTTGGCGGACAGGAAATCGGCGGCATTTTTCTTCCTGTCCGTGACCCTCTCCCAGGAATTGATGAACAGGAAGCGGACCCGGGGATCTTTGCGGAAATTGTTTACGGCCTGTTTCATCCCGGGGAAGGAACTCAGGCAGGGCTCGCACCAGGTCGCCCAGAAATCGATGACCACCACCTTGCCCTTGAGGCCGGACAGGGATACCGTGTTCCCCTTCAGGTCGGCCAGGGTGAAATCGGGCGCCGGCTCGTCGAGGAGCTTTGCCTCGAGCTCGGCTTTCAGCTTGTCCCGGGCGCCGGATTCGACTCTGGCCAGGAACTCGGCATAGCCCCGGTCTCCGCCGTTTATGGCCAAGTAGGCCGCCTTGAGCAGCTCCTTCAGGCGGGCCGTGCCGTGGCGGTTGGAAATCATTCTCTCCAGCTCGGCCAGGGTTGTTTCCGGCGGAGCCCCTTTAGACAGGGCCTCGGCATAGTGTTCGTTGACCATCAGGTTTTTTCCCAAAAGCAGGCCCGCGGCCTCCTTCAAACTGGCCAGAGCCGGGCCGGTCTGCAGCAGCCTGAGCTGGATAAAGCCCAGAGTGTCCAGCGCCTGTCCCAGGACGGAAGCCTTCTGCAGAGCCCATTCCTTATCGGTCAGATAGGCAGGCTTGGGGATTGAATTGGAGTCCTTGTTCTGACGGGCATGAGCCACGGCTTTTTGAGCCGTTGCCTCGGCCAAGGTCAGGTCGGCACCTTGGCGGAGCAGCCCCCAGGCCAGGGCATTGTCCAGCGCCCAGGCGGAATCGGAGCCGTGGCCGTCCAGGAATTGCGTGGCCTCTCGGTACTGTTTTTCCTTCAGGAAAGCGACGATCACGTAATAATGGAGCTGGCCCAGGACCTTGCTGTCCGGAAAATCTTTTTGAAAGGCTTCGGCCAGGGCCAATTTTTTCTTCAAGTCCGGTTCATTGATGAAGGATTGGAAGCGCTCGACCTGGACATACTCTCCCTTGGGCTCTTTCTCCTTGAGGGGGCGGATAAATCGCTCGGCCAGAGCCGGCATCTGCAGCTGGGTGTAGGAATTGACGAGAAGGGCCAGCTCTTCGGCGGTGAGGCTGGGCTTGGCCGCCAGCTCGGCCAGCTCCTTTAGGATCTGCTGCTGGCCTTTCTCCTGTCTGATCCGGGCCACCAAAGTGAAGTAGGCGGCCAGGTAATCCGATTTGATCTCCGGATGAGCGGCGAAGTCTTCCTCGAACAGGGGCAGGGCTTGGATCTTGTTGATGCCCAGGCCGGCCAGAATATTCCCCCAGCCGGCTATGGCCTCGGCCAGTCCGGCCTTGTGGCCGGGAACGAGATTCCCCCGGCTGTCGTAGAGGGAGAGGATATAGCCTTTCCTTTTATTGGAATCGACAATTTCGCCTGCCTGGAACTTAATGACCGCGCCCCGGTCTTGGGCTCCCGGGGTCAAAGTGGCCTGCCACTCCGAGCCTTTCTTGGTCATGGGCAAGGAACGGACATTGGGCGTCCCCTTGATGTAGAAATAAGCCACCAGCTCCACGCCGGCCGCTTTTTCCAGGGGTGTTCCGGCGGGCCGGTAGAAGACCGCCACGGGCTGTCCTGGCCGGGGCTTTTCCGGCTTGAAGGAGAAGGCTTCTCCCGGGCCTTTGCTGCAAGCCGGGGAAAATACAAGACCCATAAGGGCAATGGCCAGGGCGGGCAGGGCATGCTTTTTTCTCATGGATTTCACCTTTTCGCTCTATCCGCCTTTTCTTTTCCTTGACACGTCTGTTATGAATATCATAATTATTCCACGATGACCAGTGAAGCTTAAGAGGGAGATGCTTCCTTAAGAGGATTCAATGAGTATAAGAGCTGAAGCGACGGCGCGCCCCGGGCCGCCAAACCTGTACCGTTGGCTCGTGCTGGCCTTCGTCAGCCTGGCCATGTTCGGCAACTATTATATCTTCGACGCCATGAACCCGGTGGGGCCGTTCTTGGAGAGTCAGCTCAAGTTCCGCCAGTCGCAGATCGGCCTGCTCGATTCGGCCTATAACGTGGCCGCCCTGATCATCCTGCTTCTGGGCGGCATCATCATCGACCGGGCCGGCACCAAGCGGGCCATGATCCTGTTCGGCATCATCACCGCCCTGGGCGGGCTCCTGATCGCTTTGGCGCCCGGCCTCTACTGGGGGATGATGGCCGGCCGTTTCGTCCTGGGCCTGGGGGCCGAGCCGCTCATCGTGGCCATCACCACCGCTCTGGCCAAATGGTTCAAGGGCAAGGAGCTTTCCTTGGCCATGGGCTTGAACTTGACCATCGCCCGTCTGGGCTCGGTGGCGGCCGACAACTCGCGCAGTTGGGCCGGCGGCTTGTTCACCTCCTGGCAGCCGCCGCTTTTCCTGGCGGCCGGCATCGGGGTCGTGTGTATCGTGTCCGGCCTCGTATATGCCTGGTTCGAGCGCCGGGCCGAGCGACAGTACACCCTCGGACGGGGAGGGGCCGTGGACAAGCTGGTTTTCGCCGACCTTGTTCGCTTCGGCTTGAAGTACTGGTGGATAGTGGGCCTGTGCGTGACGTTCTATTCCGTGGTCTTCCCCTTCCGTCGGTTCGCCAACATCTTTTTCCAGCAAGCCCGCGGGCTGAGCCCCGAAAAAGCCGCCTTCCTTAACGGCCTTTTGCCCCTGACGGCCATGGTGGCCACGCCGCTGTTCGGGATTCTGGCCGACAAGATCGGGAAGAGAGCGCTGCTCATGGCCATCGGTTCCATCCTGTTGCTCCCGACCTTCCTGCTGCTGGCCTATACGGATCTGCCGGTGGCAATTCCGATGGCCTTCCTGGGAGCCGCCTTCTCGCTCGTTCCGGCCGTGATGTGGCCGGCGGTGACCTACCTGGTGCACGAAACCCGGTTGGGCACGGCCTACGCCTTGATGACCTTCTGCCAGCAGATCGGCTGGGCCTCCACCAGCTGGGGGCTGGGGAGGCTCAACGATACCTTTAAAGCCAGCGCCGCCAACCCGGCTGGGTTCAATCCCGGCTTGTTGCTGCTGTCCGGGCTGGGGCTGGCTGGCCTGGTCTTCTCCTGGCTCCTCTGGCGCACGGAGAGGGCAAAACAGCCGGCCTGATCATTGAATTCCTGCAACCTGTCTGATCGAAATTATATTCAGAATTAAGCCGCTTCACCGCCGAGAGGGGGTATCTTATAGAAAGCAACGAAACTATTTGGCTGTAAGTTGTTAATAATATCTTTAACTAAAGCTGAGGAGAAAGGAGACTTGGATGATGACTGGAATGAAAAATATCATCTTGGGGACATTTTTATTGACCTCAGTTCTTGTGCTATCGACCTTCGCTCAACAGTCAATCAACGTGGCCGTCATTGATTCCCAAAAAGCCTTTTTAACGTCCGTTGAAGGGAAGAAAGCCAGTTCCCTAATTCAGGAGAGAGAGCAGAAGATTAAGGCAGATACCGAAAGATTGGAGGGCCAGCTTCGGTCTCTCCAAACGAAATTGAATACACAGAAACTGACCTTGTCTGAAGAAGCTCTTCTGCAATTGCAATCGGACATTGAGAAAAAGAGCACAGAGAGGAAAAGATATGAGGAAGACGCGAGCAAGGATTATCAACAGTTCGTTGGCAGCTTGATACAAAAAATAAGGAATGAAATGATCCTGATCATAAGGGGACTGGCCACGGAAAAACGCTTGGATCTCGTTGTCGATCTTGCTACTGGAGGAGTGGTTTTTTTTAATCCAAATGTAGACATCACGAGCGAAGTTGTCCGAAGGTACGATGCCTCAAAGGCCGCCCAAACCAAATGACACTTTTATTATTTCCGTCTGACTGGCCCGCCCTCAATTGAATAAATTGACATCCATCAACCTCCTTCAATATACTTTTGCGGGCTTAAAAGAAGGGATTTCAACTATTTTTTAGGCTCAACGATATAAGGAATAGAGACGCTAGTGTCTTAGGTCAAGGAGCCAGTCATGAATAAGAGAGTCTTGCCCGGTGCCATTTTAATAGCCTGCTTTTATTTTCTGGCCGCCTGGACGGGGGGTCCTGCCGCCCAGGGACAAAGAGTTTTTCCGTCTTCTGCCCCAGCCGGTCCCCTCCTCCAGGCCCGGCCTGATTTCGGAAAGATGCCGCTCAATTTCATTCCCAACCGGGGACAATGGGACCGGCGCGTCGCCTACGGCCTGCAGGGAAAGGACAAAACAATCTGGTTTGATGCCGCGGGGGTGACCTTTGCCCTGACCGGCCGTCAGGCCCAGGGAGACGGTCAGTGGGTGGTGAAGCTGGATTTCGTGGGGGCCCAGCCCGGCCTGAAACCCGTGGCCCTGGACGAGACGGGGACGGTGATTTCTTATTTCCACGGCCGGCCCGCGGAGTGGAAGACAGGGCTGGCCGCCTCTTCCCGGATCATCTATAAAAACCTCTGGCCGGGAATCGACCTGGTCTATAGCGGAACGATGGATAGGCTGAAGTACGAATTCATCGTCCACCCGGGCGCCGACCCGTCGCAGATCCGACTGGCCTATCGTGGGGCGAGCTCGGTCCTTATCAATGACAAGGGAAGCCTGGTTGTTTCCACGCCCTTGGGCGGGTTCGAAGACGGCATTCCTCTCGCTTACCAGGAGGAAGGGGGGAAGCGGGCGGAGGTTCGGCTCGGTTATCAGATATTGAAGAGCGGCCAAGCACAAGCGAATAAGGGCGGCCCCGGGAGAGAAGGGAGGGAGGCCGTAGTCTATGGTTTTTCGGTCGGCCCCTACGACCTGTGCCAACCCCTTATTCTCGACCCCGAGATTCTGATCTATTGCGGCTATATCGGCGGCCCCAGCTTTGATTACAGCTATGGGATTGCGGCGGACCCATCGGGCCATGCCTACCTTACGGGATTTTCCTATTCGTTAGGCACCGCTTTCCCCGTGACGGTGGGCCCGGACCGGACCTTTAACGGCGGAAGCGTGGATGCTTTTGTGGGCAAGCTCGACCCCTCGGGGCTGGCCTGGGATTATTGCGGGTACATCGGCGGCTCGGGCGATGATTACGCCTACGGCATCGCCGTGGATTCCTCGGGCAACGCCTATGTCACGGGATATACGAATTCGACGGAGGCCACTTTTCCGGTCAGGGTTGGTCCGGACCTGACCCATAACGGCCTGTTCGATGTTTTTGTGGCCAAGGTCAATGCCGACGGCACGGCCCTTGACTATTGCGGGTACATCGGCGGTTTAAGCAATGATTTTGGAAGGGGCATGGCCGTGGACAGTTTTGGCCGGGCCATTGTTACGGGGTCCACCTATTCTTCGGAAGCCACCTTCCCGGTCACGGTCGGCCCCGACCTGACCTCGAACGGCAGCCAGGACGCCTTTGTCGCCGCCCTAGACCCCGCCGGGACGGCCCTCGTTTATTGCGGGTATATCGGCGGCTCGGCTGACGACTACGGAAGCGGCGTCGCCGTGGATTCTTCAGGAAATGCCTATGTCATCGGGTCGACGAATTCGACGGAGTCCACCTTTCCGGTCGTAGCCGGGCCGAATGAGACTCAAAGCGGCGATTATGACGCCTTTTTGGCCAAAGTGAGCTCCGATGGCTCGGGCTTCGTCTACTGCGGGTATGTCGGCGGCTCGGGCAAAGACTATGGATGCGCGGTCGCCGTCGATCTTGAAGGATACGCCTATATCACCGGGTATACGAATTCGACGGAGTCCACCTTCCCCATCATGACCGGCCCGGACCTGACCTCAAACGGCGGCTTTGATGCCTTCGTGGCCAGGGTTTACACAGAAGGGAACTGGCTGCTCTATTGCGGATATCTGGGCGGCTCGGGATATGACTGCTGCACTGGCATCGCCGTGGACGGCTGGGGCTTCGCCTTCGTTACGGGCTACACCTCCTCCAAAGAGGATACCTTTCCGGTTACAGAAGGCCCGGACCTGACCCACCACGGCAGCTTTGATGCTTTTCTGGTCAAGCTTGTCCCGTCGGGCACGGTTCTGTCCTACTGCGGGTACCTGGGCGGGGCGAACGCTGATCTCGGGATGGGGGTGGCTCTGG